>NZ_JBEZMR010000005.1:0-175678 GCF_040652795.1 Micromonospora sp. NPDC048170 | reverse complement strand
CTCAGTTCGCGACTGCGGGGCTCGCAAGCTCACTCCTCACGCTCACACACACCACCTCAGTTCGCGACTGCGGGGCTCGCAAGCTCACTCCTCACGCTCACACACACCACCTCAGTTCGCGACTGCGGGGCTCGCAAGCTCACTCCTCACGGGTGGTCGGCGGCTCGACCACCTGGCGGCCCTGCCCGGACACCGGGCAGCTCGTACGCACCGGGCAGACCCGGCACTTCGAGTTGGCGACGGCGGCGAAGGTGGCGGCGGCCATCGTATCGGCGGTGCGCCGCACCAGCGCGGTCGCCCAGCCGGCCTCCGGACCCTCCCCGGCCGGCGGCTGGCTCTGCTCCTTCGCGTCCTTCGCTCCGGTGCCGAGCTGCACCAGGGCCGCCCCGCCGGACTCCTCGCCGAACTCGGCGAAGCCCCCCGCCTCCACCGCCGCCTGGTAGGCGCCGAGCTGCGGATGCTCGGCGAGGTCGTTGGCCGTGACTGCGGTGGACTTGCCGGTCTTCAGGTCGATCACGACCAGCCGGCCGTCCTCGTCGACCTCCAGCCGGTCCACCCGCCCGACCAGCTCGATGGGACGGCGCGGGTCGTCGAGGCGTACCGCGAACTCGTGCTCGATGGCGAGCAGCCGGCGCGGGTTCGCGGCCAGCCAGCGCAGCAGCTTGTCCACCATCGTCTCGGCGCGGCTGTGTTCCGGCCCGACCATCCAGCGGGCGGCCAGCTCGATCGCGTCGAACCGGGCGGCCACGTAGTCCAGCAACGCGCCCCGGTCGGCGCTGGCGTCCTCGGCGAGCATCGCGGCGGCGTGCACCAGGTTGCCGACCCCCTGGGCGGCGCTGGCCGGCGGGCTGCCGCCGTGCCGCTCCAGCAGCCAGCGCAGGCTGCACCGCAGTGCGCTCTCCATCGCCGACGGGGTGACCCGGACCGGATCCCCCTCGTCGACGAGCGGCCGGTCGTCGGAGAGCTGCCGCAGCCCCCACCAGTCGTCCGGGTGCGCGCCGGCCACCCCGGCGGCGGCGAGCCGGGCCAGCTCGGCCGCCGCCGCCTGCCGCCGGGCGTAGGGCGCGGCCGGGTCGCTGACGGCGGTACGCAGCTCCGCCACCAGCGCCGGCAGGGTAAGTGCCCGGGGCGGCCTGCTCACCGGCAACGCGCCCGGCCGGTCCGGTTCCTCCTCGGCCTCGGCGGGACCGCCGTCCCCCGGCCGCTGTGACGGGTCCCGATCCGGTCGCGCCGGACCGGAACCGCCCGGGGCAGTCCCACCCGTGACCGGTTCCACGCCTTCCGGCCCGCCGTCCGGGGGTGCTGCGCCGTCCGCCCGGGTCGCTGCGCTGCCACTCGGCGACGGCGGGTTGTCAGCCGGTGGCATCGAATTGTCGGCCGGGTGCGGCGGGTCGTCGGCCGGGGACGGTGGGTCGGTCGGGCCCAGCTCGTAGAGGAAGCGGCTCGGCTGCTCCTCGTGGTCGTCGCCGCCCACCGCGGCGGAGGCGACCGCGCTGACCAGCAACCGCCGCCGCGCCCGGGTGACCGCGACGTGGAAGAGCCGGCGTTCCTCGTCGAGCAGCGCCGAGGTCTGCCCGACCAGGGCGGCCACCACGCCCGCACCGGCCGTCCGGCCAGCGAGCACGTCGACCAGGCGCTCCGAACCGAGCAGGCTGCCGCGCAGCCGCAGGTCGGGCCAGACGCCCTCCTGCACCCCGGCGACCGCCACGAGATCCCACTCCAACCCCTTCGCGGCGTGCGCGGTGAGCAGCCGCACCGCCTCCCCCCGGTCGGCGGTCGGGGCGAGGGTGTCGGCCGGCAGGTCCTGGCCGAGGACGTGGTCGAGGAAGACCTCCGTACGCGCACCGGGCAACCGGTCGGTGAACCGGGCCGCCGCGTCGAAGAGCACCATCACGGCGTCGAGGTCGCGGTCCGCCGCCTCGGCGCGGCGGCGCCGCGCCACGTCGCCCTCGCCGGCCACCGCCTGGCCGCGGCCGGTCGCCGCGGACCACAGTTCGGCGAGCCCGCTGGCCCGCCAGACCGCCCAGAGCACGTCCTCCGCCGTGGCGCCGGGCCGCGCGGCGGCCTCCCGGGCGACGGCCAGCAGACCGGCCACCGTCTGCGCCGGCTCCGCCCAGTGCCGCTCGATCCCGGCCAGCTCGGCCGGGTCGCGCAGCGCCTCCACGATGAGCTCACCGGAGGGCCGGCGATCCCCGCCGGCCAGCGCCAGGGCCCGCAGCCCCTGCCGCAGCCGCCGCTCGGCCAGCGGATCGGCGCCGCCGAGCGGTGAGTGCAGCAGCGCGACGGCAGTCTCCTCGTCGAGCCGCTCCGGCTCCAGGGCGCAGCGCAGCAGGAGCAGCAGCGGCGCGACCGCCGGTTGCAGGTGCAACGGCAGGTCCTCGCCGTGCACCACGGTGGGCACCCCGGCGGCGTGCAGGGCGCGTTGCAGCGAGGGCAGTTGCCGCCCGGTGGAGCGCACCAGCACGGCCATCTCCGACCAGGGCACCCCACCGAGCAGGTGCGCCTCGCGCAGCGCGTGCGCCAGCCAGGCCGCCTCGCTGGTGGCCGAGCGGAAGGTGCGTACCTCGACCGAGCCGGGCGGCGCGTCGGGCAGCGGGTGCACCGCACGGTGCGCCGCCGGACCGCGCAGCCGCCGCGCCAGCCGGCCGGACGCGGCGAGCAGCCGGGCACCGGCCCGGTAGGAGGTGGTGAGCACCACCTGGGCGGCAGGGGCTCCCGAGGCGGTGCGGAAGCGGTGCGGGAACGTGGTCACCCCCGCCGGATCCGCGCCGCGGAAGGCGTACGTGGAGGAATCGGGGTCGCCGAACGCGACCAGATGCTTGCCGCCTCCGGCCACCGTCGCGAGCAGATCCTGCTGGGCCGGGTCGGTGTCGGCCAGCTCGTCGACGTAGACGTGGGCCAGCCGCCGACGCTCCGCCGCGAGCAGCTCGGGGTCGTCGAGCAGCATCCCGGTGGCGGCCCGGACCAGCTCGGCCGGGTCGTACGCGATCGAGCCGCGGTTGCTGACGTCGCGCAGGGCGAGCACGGCCACGTACTCCCGCAGGAAGCGCGCGGCGGCCGGCCAGTCGGCGCGGCCGAGCTTCTCGCCCAACCGGGCCAGCTCGACGGGGCCGACGCCCCGCTCGGCAGCGCGCATCAGCAGGTCACGCAGCTGCGCCGCGAAGGCCCGGGTGCGCAGCGCGGGGCGCAGATCCTCCGGCCAGCCGACCGGATCGTCGTCGGGCTCCTCGCCGACCACGTCGAGCAACTCGCGGATGATCAGATCCTGCTCCGGGCCGGTGAGCAGCCGGGGGGACGGCTCGCCCCGCTCGGCTGCGGCCCGGCGCAGCAGGCCGAAGGCGTACGCCGGAAGGGTGCGCACCAGCGGCTCGCGCAGCACGCGTTGCCCGCCGTCGGCGACCCGGGCCTCGATCCGCTGGCGCAGCGCCGTGGCCCCCCGGCGGCTGAAGGTGAGCACCAGGATCCGCTCCGGGTCGACACCCTCAGCCACCCGCGCGGCGACGGCCTCGACCAGCATGCTGGTCTTGCCTGTGCCGGGGCCACCGAGCACCAGCATCGGCCCGTCGGTGTGCGCCGCGATCTCCGCCTGTCGCGGATCGGTCAGCCGCGCCGCCCCACGCGCGCCCCCACCGGCCGGCCCACCGGACCGCCGCTCACCCTCGGTCGGCCCACCGGACCGACCGTCCCCCCGGGCCGGCCCGCCAGGCCGCTGGTCCCCCCGGGCCGCCTCGACAGGCCGGCGCACCAGCCGGTACGCCTGCATCCGTCCATCCCACCACGCCGGTACGACACCCCCACCCCGCCACCCCACCCACCCCACGCGCCCACGCCGCCCCGCGCGCCTCACGCCCGCCCTCGTCCGCGCGATCTTGCACTTTCGGCCCCGGCAAAGTGCGCAAACAGGGCACGCCGGGGGCCACAAGTGCAAGATCGCGTGGGCGAGGGGGCGTGGGCGAGGGGGAGGCGTGGGCGAGGAGGAGGGGCCGGGGCGAGGGGCGTGGGATCAGGTCAGGTGGAGGTCCAGGGTGTCCAGGGCGGCGGGGACCGTGTCGGTCACGGTGAGCAGGCCCAGGCCGGCGGGCTTGAGGAAGGTCTGGTCGGCCAGCGCGCCCAGCCAGTCGAGCACCGGCCGGTAGAAGCCGTCGGTGTCGACCAGCACCATCGGCTTGGCGTGCAGGGCCAGGGTGGCGGTCGTCCAGACCTCGAACAACTCGTCGAGGGTGCCGAGCCCGCCCGGCAGGGTGAGGAACGCGTCCGACTTATCGATCATGACAGTCTTGCGGCTGGCCATCGAGTCGGTGACGAGCAACTCGTCCGACGCCAGGTCGGCGACCTCCAGGTCGACCAGCGACTGCGGGATCACCCCGATCGTCCGGCCGCCGGCGGCCCGCGCCCCGTCCGCCAGTGCGCCCATCATGCCGACGCACCCGCCGCCGCTGACGAGCGTGTGCCCGCGCCGGGCGATCTCCGCGCCCGTCTCGGCCGCGAGGTCCAGCCAGCGCTGGTCGAGCGTACGGGAGGAGGCACAGAAGACGCAGATCGCCGCCACGTCAGCGTTCCCGGCTCTTGTCGCCTGCCTCCGCGGCGGCCTGCTGCTCCGCGGCGGCGACGGCGACGGCCTCCTCCTGGACCGCCTCCTGCTCGACGTTGAGGGCGGCCTCTGCCTCCACGATGTGCCGGACCGCCGCGTCGACGTCGTCGGTGACGCAGATCAGTTCCAGGTCGACCGGCCCGATCTTGCCGTCGGCGGCCATGGTGTCGCGCAGCCAGTCGAGCAGGCCGCTCCAGTACTCCGCGCCCATCAGCACCACGGGGAACCGGGTGACCTTGCCGGTCTGCACCAGGGTCAGCGCCTCGAAGAGCTCGTCCAGGGTGCCGAACCCGCCGGGCAGCACGACGAAGGCCTGGGCGTACTTGACGAACATGGTCTTGCGGGCGAAAAAGTAACGGAAGTCGATGGCCAGGTCGACCCAGTCGTTGAGACCCTGCTCGAAGGGAAGCTCGATGCCGAGGCCGACCGACAGGCCACCGGCCTCGCTGGCGCCCCGGTTGGCCGCCTCCATCACGCCCGGCCCGCCGCCGGTGATCACCGCGTAGCCGGCCCGGGCCAGGGCCGCACCCAGCGCCTCGGCCATCTGACACTCCGGGCTCTCCGGCCGGCTGCGGGCGGAGCCGAACACGCTGACCGCCGGGGGCAGGTCGGCGAGGGTGTCGAAGCCCTCGACGAACTCGGAGAGGATGCGCAGCGCCCGCCAGGCATCCTTGGTCTTCCAGTCGCCGCGCCCGCGCGAATCGAGCAGGCGCTGGTCGGCGGTGCTGCCCGTCATCGCCTGCCGACGCAGCGTCACAGCTCCCCGGTGCCGTTCCCGTCCCGGCTCGCGGCCGGCCTCCCGCCCGTTGCTCTGACCCATGGGAGCAACCGTAGTGGAGCCGCACCCGCCGGGTGCGAGCACCGCGAGCCGGTCCCGCCCCGGACCACCAGACGGGAGCAGCGGGCCGGCCGACAGGCAGGCGGACGGGAGCGCACCGACCGATGGCAGGTGGCCGGGCAGCGGGCGAACAGGCGGGCGGCGGGCGTGCAGGCCGGGCGGCGGGTGAGCCAGCGACGAGGCGCCCGGGCCGGGCCACGGGCGAGGCGACAGACGGGGCGCCCCGACCGAAGAGGGCCTGGAAAATTTTTTCTGGATCTTGGGCAACTAATTCGGTCGCACGGACGTCTTACTATTCACATACCGGGTATGCCCCGGCGCGCGCCTTCGGGGGAGGAGTCAGCGTGATCAGCAACAGCGAGATGATCCGGATCCGGCGGCAGATGCAGCGCCGCATCCGCGACGTGGTGGCCGAGCGCCGCCGCGCCCGCCTGATGGAACCGTCCACCGAGCAGGGCGGCCAGGCCGACACCCGGCCCACCGCCGACACGTCCGCCACCGTCTGACCGCACCGACAGCACCGTGCACGGGAGGTCCGCGTCACTCGACGCGGACCTCCCGTTGCTGTGAGGGTTGCCCCTCGGCGAACGGAACCGCACCCCTGGACAGCGGGATGTCCCTCGGCGAACGGAACCGCACCCTGGCCAGGCCGTGCACCGGCGGGGCGGTGATGGGCTGCCACGCGCCGCCCCCGGAGGTCGTCAGGCGGAGGCGAGCCAGCGGTGCAGGGTGGCGGCGCCGTCCCGGATCTTGCCGATCTCGACGTGCTCGTCGGGATGGTGGGCCAGGTTCGGGTCGCCGGGGCCGAAGTTCAGTGCCGGGATGCCCATCGCGGCGAACCGGGCCACGTCCGTCCAGCCCAGTTTGCCGATCGGTGCGGCGCCCACCGCCGCGAGGAACTCCTGGGCCGGGGCCGCGTCCAGCCCGGGCGGGGCGCCGGCGGTCGAATCCGTGACCCGCACCTCGAAGCCGGCGAAGACCTCACGCAGGTGTGCCTCGGCCTCGGCGGGGGTACGGTCCGGCGCGAACCGGTGGTTGACCTCGACCTCGCACCGGTCGGGCACCACGTTGCCGGCCACGCCGCCGTGGATGCGGACCGCGTTCATGCCCTCCCGGTAGTCACAGCCGTCGATGGTGACCCGCCGCGCCTCGTAGGTGACCAGCCGGGCGAGCACCTCGCCGGCGGCGTGGATCGCGTTCACCCCGTGCCAGGATCGGGCCGAGTGGGCGCGTACGCCGGTGGTGGTGACCATCGCGCGCATGGTGCCCTGGCAGCCGGCCTCGACGATGCCGTACGTCGGCTCCAGCAGCAGTGCGAAGTCCGCCTCCAGCCACTCCGGGTGCGCCTCGGCGACCAGGAAGAGACCGTTGTACTTCGACTCGATCTCCTCCGCCTCGTAGAAGAAGTACGTCACGTCGTAGCGCGGGTCAGGCAGGTGCACCGCCAGGTGCAGCGCGAACGCCACGCCGGACTTCATGTCCGAGGTGCCGCAGCCGTACATCAGGTCGCCGCGCATGGTCGACGGGAAGTTGTTGTTCAGCGGCACCGTGTCCAGGTGACCGGCGAGCACCACCCGCTGGTCGCGACCCAGGTCGGTCCGCGCCATCACCGTGTTGCCGTGCCGGTGGGTGGTCAGGTGCGGTACGCCCCGCAGCACCTGCTCCACGCAGTCGGTGATGGCCTTCTCGTTGAGGGACACGGACTCTATGTCGACCAGCGCACGGGTCAGCGCCACCGGATCGGCGAGGACCTCGGGGGTCAGCGGGTTCTCCATGCTTCGCACGGTACCGTCAGAGCTGGTGAGCGCGGGGAGCGAGCTTCCCGAGGCGGCGCCGTGTGCGACGCGGTCGCGCGGGGCGCGGAGGGCTCGCCGTCCCGCAGCACGAACGAGAGGTGAATCAGTGACGTCCGAATCCGCCTGGGGCATCGGCCTGGCCACCGTGACCGCTGACGACCAGGTGCTCGACACCTGGTATCCGACCGGCAAGCTGGGGCTCGGCGAGCTGCCGCTGGTCGCCGGCGAGGACGAGGCGGACGTTCTGGACCTGCCGCCGGGGGCGGTCGGCGACCGGGCGCTGCCCGGGCTGCGTACCGCGCAGGTGGTCACCGTGATCGGCTCGCTGGACGACCCGATCAAGGACGCCGCCGACGCGTACCTGCGGCTGCACCTGCTCTCCCACCGCCTGGTGCGGCCCAACGAGCTCAACCTCGACGGCGTCTTCGGCAAGCTGGCGAACGTGGCCTGGACCTCCGCCGGGCCGTGCCCCCCGGAGCGGGTGGACGAGCTGCGGGTCATCGAGCGGGCCGCGGGCCGCCACCTGGCCGTGTACGGGGTGGACAAGTTCCCCCGGATGACCGACTACGTGGTGCCCTCGGGCGTGCGGATCGCCGACGCCGACCGGGTGCGGCTCGGTGCGCACCTCGCCGCCGGCACCACCGTGATGCACGAGGGCTTCGTCAACTTCAACGCCGGCACGCTCGGCACCTCGATGGTCGAGGGGCGGATCGTGCAGGGCGTGCTGGTCGGCGACGGCTCCGACATCGGCGGCGGCGCCTCCATCATGGGCACCCTCTCGGGCGGCGGCACCGACAAGGTGCGGATCGGCGAGCGCAGCCTGATCGGCGCGAACGCCGGCGTCGGCATCTCCCTCGGGGACGACTGCGTCGTGGAGGCGGGGTGCTACATCACCGCCGCGTCGAAGATCACCTTGCCGGACGGCCGGGTGGTCAAGGCCCGCGAGCTCTCCGGGGTGGACGGCCTGCTGTTCTGGCGCAACTCGGTCACCGGCGCCCTGGAGGCGAAGCCGCGCACCGGCCGGGGCATCGAGCTGAACGCCGCGCTGCACGCCAACGACTGACGGTCGCCCCGCCGGGCCCGCGGTCGGCCGCGGACCCGGCGGGGGTACGCCTCAGCGCAGGCGGTACGCCTGGATGACGCGCTGGGTGACCGTGTTGCCGGCCGTGTCCCGCGCGGTGGCCCGCAGCGAGACGTGTCCGACGCCGGCCGGGTGCCGCACGGTGGCCGCCCAGCCCTGGCCGCCGGGCCGGACCCGGGCCTGCTGCCAGGTCTTCCCGCCGTCGTAGGAGACGTCGACGGTCAACGCGGCGACCCGGGCCGAGGGCGCGCCCGGCTGCCGCTGCACCGTCACCGGGATCACGAAGCTCCGGCCCGCCGGGGCGGCGTTGTTCGCGTCCAGTCGGGGCGCGAACCGGATCGCCGACGCCGGCAGGGCGGCCGGGTCGTCGCCGGCGACGTGCCGGGACCGGAACGTCCAGGTGGCCGCCACCTCGGTCGAGAGGTCGGTGAAGCTCCGCTTCGACAGCACCTCCAGCCGGTAGTCGGCCGCGCCCGGCGGCACGTCGAACCCGCCGTACGCCGGGTCGGGCGTCTCCCCGACCAGGACCCCGTCGCGGTAGAGGGCGGTGCGGGCGGTGTCGGCGATCGAGCCGCCCGGGTGCCCCTCGGCGTCACTGTGCAGGGGCAGACTCACCTCGACACGGTCGCCCTGACGGGTGATGCCCGCCTGCGGGAACGACGGCCCGTACGGTGCGCTGTTCCAGCTCTCCCGGTAGTGCCGCCCGGCCCGCAGGCTGCGCTCCTCGGAGAAGAGGATCGCCTTGAGGTCGAGCCAGCCGTCGTCGGCCGGCACCCCGAAGTTGAGCTCGGAGGACCAGCGCACGTCCCGGGTGTTGTGGTGCTCCACCCGCTGCCCGGGCGTGGCGGTGGGCAGGACGATCGCCCAGCCGCCGACGTCGGGATCCTGGCGCGGGAAGACCATGCGCTCGGTGGTCAGGCCGGGGCTGCCACCGTTGAACCGGTGGGTGACGGTGGCCAGGTCCCTTGCCCGGTAGTGCCGGACGAGGCCGGTCGGCATCTGCCCGGGAACCGGCTCACTGAGGGCGTAGAGGTAGGGGCTGCTCGCCGCGCCCCTGTCGGCCCACTGGCTGCTGACCGTGGCGAGGAAGCGCTCCCTGGAGACCGTCCGGCCGAGCCCGGCGGTGTAGAGGCCGGTGAAGTCGGAGTCCACGATGCTGAAGCTGTAGCTGCCCTCCTCGGTGAGGAAGTGCGCGTCGGCGACGACGAGCACCGGGGTGGCCGAGCGCTGCGGGACGCTCATCCGGACCGGCCTGCCCCGCCGGGCATCGAGGGTGATCCGCGTGTCCTCCGCGACCGCCAGCTCCGGCTGGACGAGTTGGGTGATCCCGGTGAGCTCCTCGCCGTCCAGCTCGTACACCCAACTGACCAGCCCGTACCGGCCCTTGGGGACCCGCACCTCGGCGGTGCCGTCCGGGTCGTACACGTCGTGGGTGTCGTACCCGTCGAGCGAGATCAGTGTGGTGCCGTGCTCGCCGGTGAGCGCGCCGGCGCGGTTCAGGTGCCGGGCGGTCACCGTGTAGCTCTCCACCTCCCGGTACACGGCCAGCGGGGCGGTGGCCACCACCGTGTTGCCGGAGCGGGCCACGAGCCGGCCGGTGTAGTTGCCGTCCGGTCCGTCGACCCGGGTGTCGGCGGTGACGGTGGTGCTCGCGGTGCCGCCGGCCGGCACACTGATCCGGGTCGCGCCGAGGGTGAACATGCCGGCCGGGGCCGGGGCGCCGGCCGGGCCGGTCGCCTCGACGGCCAGGTCCAGACCGATCGCGGTCGAGCCGTCGTTGCGCCAGGTCACCGTGCGGGTGATCGGGGTGTCGTCGCCGTGCGGCCAGAGCGCCCGCCCGAACGACACGCTCGGCGGGTCGCTGGTCACCGTCTGCCAGACCGCGCTGGCCACGTCGACCCGCCCGGCCCCCTGCTCGTACGCGGTCAGCCCGGGGTGCGGCTTCGCCGAGGACATCAGGAGGGCCTTGAGGCGGTCGGCCTTCCAGTCGGTGTGCTTCTGGGCGAGCAGCGCCGCGGCGCCGGCGACGTGCGGGGCGGCCATCGAGGTGCCCGACATCGACACGTACCCGTCCCCGGCCGGCTCGCCGATCACCCCGTCCCGGCTGCGCGCCGCCACGATCCCCACCCCGGGGGCGGTGATGTCGGGCTTGAGCGCGTCGTCACCGGTGCGGGGGCCCCGGCTGGAGAAGTCGGCGAGGCTGTCGTCCCGGTCGACGGCGCCCACCGAGAGGGCGGCGTCGGCGGTGCTGGGGGAGCTGACCGGGGCGAATCGGCCGGAGTTGCCGGCGCTGATCACGAAGAGGGCGCCGGTCTGCGCGGTGAGCGTGTTGACGGCCTCCTCCAGCGGGTCGACCTCCGGGGTGTCGAAGCCGCCGAGGCTCAGGTTGATCACGTCGGCGCGCTGCTCGACCGCGGCCCACTGCATGCCGGCGAGGATCGCCGACTCGGCGCAGCCGTACGTCTCGCAGACCTTGCCGTCGAGCAACGTCGCGTCCGGGGCCACGCCCCGGTGCCGCCCGTCGGAGGCTGCGCCGCTGCCGGCGATGATCGAGGCGACGTGGGTGCCGTGCCCGACCACGTCGCCCGGCGCGGACTCCTCGGTGAAGTTCCGCGCCTGCGCGACCCGGCCGGCCAGGTCCGGATGGGTGGCGTCGACCCCCGTGTCCAGCACGGCGACCCGCACGTCCCGGCCGGTGAAGCCAGCCCGGTACGCCTCCGGCGCGCCGATCTGCGGCACGCTGCGGTCGAGCGTGAGCTGCCGCCGGCCGTCGAGCCAGATCCGGTCGGCGCCCCCTGCCGCGCCGACCCTAGCGCCGGCGGCGGTGACCGCCGCCCAGACCTCGGCGGCCCGCCGCTTGCTCGCCGTGGCGGCGAGCCCGCCGACGGCGGGCAGCTCGCGGGTGACCGTCACCCCGCCGGGCACGGCCGAGCGCCGGGCCGGGCCGGTGCCACCGGTGATCAGCAGGGGCAGGTTGTCGCGCCGGGCGTCGTCGTAGCCGGCGGCGACCAGCTCGGTGACGTCGAACAGCCGCCGGTCGATCCGGCCGTCCCGGATCGGCGCCACGGCGTCCTCGGGCACCACCGAGAGGTGGCCCCGATCGCGTCGGGTCAGGAAACGGACGTCCTCGCGCCCGGGTGCGGGTCGCACGCTGGCCCGGGAGCCCGTGACGGTGACCCGGTCGCCGGTGAGCAGGGTGACGGTGCTCGGGCGGCTGCCGGCCGCTCCCGCCCGGGCCGGTGCGGCCGGGTCGGCTGTCGGGTCGGGACGGACGGTCGGATCGGCGGGCGCCTGGGCCACGGCCATGCCGGGGGTGCCGAGCACCATGCCGAGCACGAGACCGAGACCGACCAGTTTTCTTCTTCGCTGCAACGGATCCTCCTCGTCGGGCGTTACTACCTGTAGAGAGAGACGCATTGACAGTCATCAGGATTGCATACCGGGTATGCAAAAAGAAGACATGAAGATGACGGACCAGCCAACGAACGGACCCGGCCATCGGGGATGATCGGCCGGTGACCTCCATGAAGGAACGCATGCTGGCGGGCGAGCCGTACATCGCCGACGATCCGGAGATCGCCGCAGACCTGGACCGGGCGACCCGACTGATGGAACGCTTCAACACCAGCCCGGCCGCCGACCCCGAGGCCCGGCTCGCGGCCCTGCGAGACCTGCTCGGCGAGGTGGGCGAGGGCACCGACGTCCGGCCGCCGCTCCACATCGACTACGGCTGGCACGTCCGGATCGGACCGCGCAGCTTCGTCAACTTCAACGCGGTCCTCCTCGACGTCGCCCCGATCACCATCGGCGCCGACGTCCAGATCGGACCGAACGTGCAACTGCTCACCCCCACCCACCCCGTCGAGCCCGGGCCCCGCCGCGACAAGTGGGAGGCGGCCAAGCCGATCACCATCGGCGACAACGTCTGGCTCGGCGGCGGGGCGATCGTGCTCGCCGGCGTCACCATCGGGGAGAACACCGTCGTCGGCGCGGGCGCCGTCGTGACGAAGGACCTGCCGGCGAACGTCGTCGCCGTGGGCAATCCGGCCCGCGTCGTACGCCAGCTCGACTGACCGCCAACACGGCGGCCCGGTCACCGGTTTCTACCGCTCCCCCGCGCCCCGGCGCCGGTCCGGCTGACCCGTCAGGGCGGCGGCGGCTCGGCGAGCCGGACGACCAGGTCGGCGTGGTCCGCGGTGCCGGCCACCAGGGCGGCGTTGGTCTCGTCGCTGCCCGTCGCCCACTCCCGGGCCTGCTCCGCCGACCGCCCGTACGCCTCGTGCCGGGCGGTCAACCGGCGCAGCCGCAGCCCGGGGTCGAGGTCGAGGAACCACGCCTCGTGCAGGAGCTGCCGCACCTCCTCCCAGGGCGTCCCGTTCACCAGCAGGTAGTTGCCCTCGGTGACCACCAGCCGCACCGACGGCGGCACCTCGATCGAGCCGGCGACCGGTTCCTCCAGATCCCGGCGGAACGCCGGCGCGTAGACCGCCGTCGGTTCCAGCCTGCGCAGGCGACGCAGCAGCGAGACGTAGCCGTTGGCGTCGAAGGTGTCCAGGGCACCCTTGCGCTCCGCCCGGCCCAGCCGGCCCAGCTCGGCCCGGGCCAGGTGGAAGCCGTCCATCGGCACCAGCCGGGCGGTCGGGCCGACCGCCTCCACGATCTGCTCCGCCAGCGTGGACTTGCCCGCGCCGGGCGGCCCGGCTATGCCGAGCAGCTGCCGCGGGCCCGCCTCGGCGAGGGCCCGCGCCCTCGCCACCAGCTCGTCGATCCCGACGACCCGGGCGGTCACCATCAGTCGAGGACCGGCTCGCTGATGGCGAACCGCGCCTGCACCGCGGCGTGCACGGTCTGCGGCTGCGGGTCGAGTGCCAGCTCCGGCGTGCCGCCCTCGGCGCCGCCGTCGAAGGCGTACGCCATCCGGCTCATCATCGGCTGCTCCGCCGCGCCCGCGTCGGCCAGCTCGATCAGGGCGGTCACCCGGGTGCCCAGGGCCTCCGCGTACTCCCGGGCGCGCAGCAGGGCGTCGGCGAGCGCGGCGTGCCGGGCCTCCCGGTGGGCCGGGCTGTCCGGGCGCAGCGACCACCATGGCCCGGCCACCTCGACCTGGTCCTGGTCGGCCAGGCGCAGCATCAGCTCGCCGAGCGCGGTGAAGTCGCTGACCGTCACGGTGGTGGTCACGCTGCCGCGGTACGCCACCACCCGCTCGCCGGAGCGCCGGGTCTCGGGCCTGACCCGCAGCTCGCCGGTCTCCCGCCGGTCGATGGCCGGGCCCTCGCCGTCGAGCAGCACCCGGACGGCGGCGGCCCGCTCGGCCAGCCGGGTCAGGGTGGCCTCCCGGTCCCGGTCGCGGGCCGTGACGGTCACCGCGAACCGGGCGATCTCCGGAGCGACCTCCCGGTACGCCTCGCCGCGTACCGTCACCACCGGCCCGTCCACCATGCCCTCACCCTAGTGGCCCGCCCACCCGCACGCGGCCCGTGCGTGGCGACCGGTGCGGCCGGCCGGGGCGCAACGCCCGGGTTCAGGCCGCGTCGGTGGTGGCCGGTAGGTGGCCCGTGTAACCCACCCGGTCGCCGTCGATCCGGCACCCGGTCAGGTAGCCGCCGGCGGCCCCCAGCTCCATCAGGTACGCCACCTCGGCCCGGTGGTCGCCGCCTGCGGGGAACTCCCGCCGGTGGGCGAGCAGGTCACGGTCGAGCAGGGCGGTGCGCAGGTCCCGCGCCCGCTGGAAGCGCGCGACCAGAGCGTCGATGTCCCGGTCGCGCAACGCGGAAGCCAGCCCGTCGAGGAACGCGCTGACCTGGCCGAGCTGCCGCACCACCTGCTCGCGGTTGTCGAACAGCATGTCGGCCGTACGCCTGGCCGGGGTGCCGGCGACCCGGGTGCCGTCCCGGAAGCTGCCCGCGGCGAGGCCCAGGACGGCATCCCGGACGTCCGCCCCCGCCACCGCGCCGGCGAGGCTGCCGGCGAGCAGGTGGGGGATGTGGGACGAGAGCGCCACCACCGAGTCGTGCACCGACGGCGACATCGGCACCACCCGGGCGGCGAAGACGTCGACGATGAGACCCGACAGCATCCGGAACGGCCTGATGCCCTCGGCCGCCGGGCAGAGCACCCATGCGGCCCCCTCGAAGAGTGCCGGCACGGCGGCGGTGAGCCCCGACCGCTCGGTGCCCGCCATCGGATGGCCCGGGACGAACCGGTCGGTCAACCCGTGGGCGACGGCGAACGCGGCCACCGCCCCCTTCGTGCTGCCCACGTCGGTGAGGACGCAGCCGTCACCCACGTGCTTCGCGACGGTGAGCAGGGTCTCCGGCAGGCTCGGCAGCGGGCCGCAGAGAAACACGACGTCGCGGTCACGGACCGCCTCGCCCAGGTCGTCGGGGAACGGCACCCCGCGTTCGCGCCCGTCTTCCCGGGTCGCCCTGTCCGGATCCCAGCCGACGGCGTCCAGCCCCGCCTCGTGCAGCCGGAGCAGGACCGAACCGCCGATGAGGCCGGTGCCCACCACGGCGACCCGGGGCTGCCCAGGGGGATTGTCCACCATCACGCACCTCGGCGGTTCGGTCGGTACCTGTCGAGGGGGCCCGGGAAGACCTGCGTGATCTCGTCGAGGTGGGCCAGCCCGAGGCTGCCGGGCGGCGGCACCAGCGCCCGGCGGGCGTCCACCCCGGCGACGGCGTGGTCGGAGAGATAGCTGCCCAGGTGCTTCACCCGGATGCCCTGGTGCATGAGGCTCCGGATCGCCCGGGCGAGGTCGGCCGAGCGGCGGTCGTGGTCGACCGTGACGACGAAGACGTACTTCCCGGCGAAGCCGGGCAGCGGCCGGGAGGCCAGCGAGACGATGTCGATCCCCCGGTCGGCGAACTGCGTGCAGAGTTCGGCGAGCACGCCCGGGCGGGACCAGCCCGGCGTCAGCGCGACGCTCGTCTTCCAGGTCAGCCCGGCGGCGTCCACGGGCGACGGCTCCGGCCCGCCGGCCAGGCCGAGACAGACGAACCGGGTGTACGCGCCGGGGTGGTCCTCGATCGCGCGGTCGTGGACCCGCACGGGGTACGCCTCGTCGAGGCCGGGGGCCCCGATGGCGATCAGCCCCGGTCGCTCGGCGGCGGCCCGGACGGCGGCGGCGGTGCTCGGGAAGTGCTCCACCGGCAGGCCGGTGCGGCTGACGTACCGCGCGCACTGGGCGAGCCCGTGCGGGTGGCTGCCGATCGCCGTGGGCGGGGTGCCGGCCGCCGAGACGTACGCGTCGAAGGTGATGCGGACGGAGGCCTCCCGCATGATCAGCACCGGGTCGGCGCGGAACACGATCCCGTCCAGGCTCGCCGTCATGATGCCCTCGGCCGTGTTCTCGATGGGCACGACGCCGAAGTCGTAACGGCCCTCGGCGACCCCGGCGATCACGGCCGGGATGCTCCCGGCGGCCCGCAGGTCGGCGCCTGTTCCGTGCAGGAGTCGTGCTCCCTGATGGGTGAAGGTGCCCTCGGGCCCGAGGAACCCGATCACCGGCCGCCCGCCACGGGCCCTCTCGCCGTCACCGTCCACCGCTCCACTTCCTTCCCGGCCGACCGCACACCGCGCCGGCCCCACGCCCGCCCGCCGGTGCGGGCTGTCGCCGGAGCACCGGCTCGGCGGACCCGCTGCCATCGAAACTCATCGTGCGATGGCCGGGGTTCCGAGTCGGCGGTCACTCAGGCGCGCAGCCGGCCGGCGACCGCCGCCACGTGCTCGTCGGACTCGGTCAGCGCCACCCGGACGTGCTGGCGTCCGCCCGGGCCGTAGAGGGCGCCCGCGGCGGCCAGGATGCCCCGCCGGGCCAGCCAGTCGACCGTCTCCCAGCAGTCCTCACCCCGGGTCAGCCAGAGGTAGAGCCCGGCCTCGGAGTGCTCGACGGTGAAGCCCGCGCCGGTGAACGCGGCGTGCAGGGTGTCCCGCCGGGCCCGGTAGCGCTCCCGCTGCTCGTCGGCGTGCCGCTCGTCGCGCAGCGCGGCCACCATCGCCGCCTGCACCGGCGCCGGCACGATCATCCCGGCGTGCTTGCGCACCTTGAGCAGCTCCGCCACCAGCGCCGGGTCGCCCGCCACGAACCCCGCCCGGTAGCCCGCCAGGTTGGACCGCTTGGAGAGCGAGTGCACGGCCAGCACACCGTCGTACGACCCGCCGCAGACCTCGGGCGAGAGCACCGAGACCGGTTCCGCCGCCCAGCCCAGCGGCAGGTAGCACTCGTCGCTGGCGACCACCGCGCCGCGTTCCCTGGCCCAGTCGACCACCTTGCGCAGGTGGGCCGCCGGCAGCACTCGGCCCGTCGGGTTGCCCGGGGAATTGACCCAGACCAGGCGTACCCGGGGGTTGGGGCCGACGGCGGTCAACGAGTCGGCACGGACGACGGTGGCGCCGGCGAGCCGGGCCCCGTCCTCATATGTCGGGTAGGCGATCGGCGGCACCACGACCACGTCGCCGGGGCCGATCCCGAGCAGGGTCGGCAGCCAGGCGACCAGTTCCTTGGAGCCGATCGTCGGCAGCACGCCGAGACCGTCGACGCCAGCCCCGCAGGCCCGCGCGACCCACGCCGCGATCGTCTCCCGCAGCACCGGGGTGCCGGCCGTCAGCGGATAGCCCGGTGCGTCGGACGCGTCAGCCAGCGCCCGCCGGATCACCTCGGGCACCGGGTCGACCGGCGTACCCATGGAGAGGTTGATCAGGCCCTCGGGATGCGCCGCGGCCAGTGCGGCCGCGGCTTCCAGTGCGTCCCAGGTGAACTCGGGCAGCCGCGACGAGACCGGCGCGGACCGGTTCAGTGGTCCTCGCCGCGCGGCGGCTGCGCGGCGACGAAGGTCGCGTCCTTCTCCACCTTGCCGATCTTCGAGGCACCGCCGGGCGAGCCCAACTCCTCGAAGAACTCGTAGTTGGCGCCGGTGTAGTCCTTCCACTGCTCGGGGACGTCGTCCTCGTAGAAGATCGCCTCGACCGGGCAGACGGGCTCACAGGCACCACAGTCGACGCACTCGTCGGGGTGGATGTAGAGCATCCGGTTGCCCTCGTAAATGCAGTCGACCGGGCATTCCTCGATGCAAGCCTTGTCGAGCACATCCACGCACGGTTCGGCGATGATGTAGGTCACCGGTCTTCTCCTCCGCAAGACACGCCGCGATCACCCGCGACGGTTAGAGCCTAGTATCTCGCCGGGGAGGGGGTCGATCGTGCTCCGACAGCAGGATGTGGGACACCGGATCGTGGTTCGCCGAATCGTGGGCATTCGCGAAGGTCGGCCGCTCTACTCGGACGCCCTCGGCGAACTGGTCGAGCTGAGCGAAACCCACCTCACGGTCGCCACCGCGCAGGGCCGGCTCCGGGTACCGGTGGCCGAGGTGCACCGGGCCAAGCGGGTGCCGCCGACCCACCGGCCCACCGCCGCGGCGGTGGTCGAGCTGGAACTGGCCGCCGACGAGGCCTGGCCCGCCCCCGTCCGGGGACGGCTCGGCGACTGGCTGCTGCGCGCCGCCGACGGCTGGACCGGCCGGGCCAACTCGGCGTTGCCCGTGGGCGACCCTGACCGGCCCCTGCCCGCCGCACTCGACGCGGTCGAACGCTGGTACGCCGACCTCGGCCAACCACCGATGGTCAACACCCCGCTGCCCCTCGCCAACCCGGTCGGCGCGGAACTGGACGCCCGCGGCTGGGCCAGTGGCCCGCCCGTGCTGGTGCAGACCGTTCCGCTCGCCACCCTGTCACGGGCCGCGCTGTCGCAGGCCGCGCTGTCACAGGCCGCACCGCAGGTCGAGCTGGCCGCCACCCCGTCGGAAGACTGGCTCACCGTCGCCGCCGGCAGCAAGGGCGGCCTGCCGGACGCCGCCCGGCACGTGCTCACCGCCGTGGACCAGGTCCGTTTCGCCCACGTGTACGCCGACGGCGCACTGCTCGCCATCGGCCGGGGCGCCGTCACCGGGCAGGGGCGCTGGCTCGGGTTCAGCCTGATCGAGGTGCTGCCCGAGGCGAGACGGCAGGGCCTGGCCGGCCGGATCATCCGCGCACTCGCCGACTGGGGCATCGCGGCCGGAGCCTCGCACGCCTTCCTCCAGGTCGAGCAGCGCAACACCCCGGCGGTGGCCCTCTACCGCACCCTCGGCTTCACCACCCACCACACCTACCTCACCCGCGTCGCCCCCCGCTGACAGCCATCACCCCGCGCAACGCACCCGACGCACTCGACGCGGCGCACTCGACGCACTCGACGCACTCGACGCGGCGATCTTGCACTTTCCGCCCCGACAAAGCCGACATCCGTCGCAGATCGTGGGCACAAAGTGCAAGATCGCGGGCGGAGGGGGGGCGGGCGGGGGCGGAGGGCGGAGGGCGGGCGAGGGGTGGGGTGAGGAGGGGTGGGTGGGGTGGGTGGGGTGGGTGGGGTGGGTGGGGTGGGTGGGGTGGGTGGGGTGGGTGGGGTGGTTAGCGGCGGACTACCCGGCGGGGCTTGGTGGCCTTGAGTTCGGCGTAGCGCTTGAGGGACTGCGAGCGGTGGTCGAGGCCGAGCGCCGTGAGGAGCAGGAAGCCGAGCAGCACGCCGACGCCGGCAGCCGCGAGGTAGAGCCAGATCTGGGCGAAGAAGGTGCCCGCTCCCCCGCCGAACGGGTTGTCGCCGACCAGCAGCGGCCCGACCAGCACCGTGAGCAGCAACGCGATCCCGACGGCGGCGGCCAGGTCGGCGCCCCAGGCGGCGACGGGCCGACGCTTCCCCCAGACGAAGGCGACCGCGGCCAGGGCCAGCCCGATCACCACGAACATCCCCAGCGACACCCGGTCGGCGGCGGCCGTGTCGTCGCCGTCGAAGCCGAACCGGGTGACCAGCCGGGCGACCACGTTGACCGCGAACAGCGCGACCGTGAGAACCCCGATCGCCCGCCACCGCTCACTCATCGCACGCCTCCCGCCGTACCGCCCGCCGGGGCGGCGGGCTTCCTGGCAGGATGTCTACCACCGGAACCTGTGCGTCGTCAGTCCCCCGACCGGACCGGTGGTGGTGCCAGGATCTGCCGGAACCCCATCACCGCGAAGGTCATCGCGCCGGCCACGATCATCGTCAGGCCCACCCAGTTGTCGCCGGTGACGAGCAGATCCCCCTCGGCGGTACGGACCGCCGCGACCGCCATCAGGACGAACCAGGGCGTCGCGGGCAGCGCCACCGCCCAGCGGCGGCCCACCGCCTCGTGCGCGAACCAGCTGAGCGCGATGTTCGCACCGATGGCGATGAGCACCGAGACGCCGATCAGGTGCCCACCGACCCGGAGCGTGGCCAGCAGCAGCTCCAGCACCGCGGTGAGCGCCCCGGCGAGGACGGCGACCAGCCCGCCGGCCACCCGCAGGGCGAGGTCGAGCAGCCGCCGGGACTGCCCGGGCGGCGGTGGGGCGGTCTCCTCCGGGGCGGCCGACATCGACGCGACGGGCAGGGTCACCGGTGACCGGCCGCCGCGACCGGGGACCGGTCCGGACCGTCGGCGAGGTCGAGCCCGGCGAAGAGGTCGTCCTCCCAGCCGTACGGGCCGCTGCCCGGGCCCTTCTCCCCCACCGCGAGGGTGTAGTACTCCACGCCCATGAACTCGCTGCCGAAGTTGCCGGCGATCGAGTAGAGCCAGGAGGCGTCGGGGATCTGGGTGGCGTGCGCGCGCATCGCCGCCTCCTTGGCGGCGTGCTGCTCGGTGGCGTCGATCCGGGCGGCGATCTGCGTGTCCGGAGTGCCGAAGGGCAGCTCCGAGATGTCCTGGATGCCGGCGAAGGGATTGTCCGACGACTCGGCGAAGTGGGTCAGGCCGGCCTCCAGCACGCTGAGCGGCATCGCGGTCCAGTAGATCTTCGCCGGGGCGACGCCCTCCGCACGGGCCAGCTCGTACGCGCGCATCGCCACCCGGTGCGCCTGGATGTGGTCCGGGTGCCCGTAGAAGCCGTTGTCGTCGTACGTGACCATGACCTGCGGGCGTACCTCCCGCATGATCTCCACCAGGTGCCCGGCGGCCTCGTCGAGGTCGGCCTGCCAGAAGGCCCGGGGGTGTTCGTTGGTGGCGAGGCCCATCATGCCGGAGTCACGGTAGCGGCCGGCGCCGCCGAGAAAGCGGTGGTCGGTGACGCCGAGCGCGGCGCAGGCGGCCGTCAGCTCGGCGATCCGCCAGCCGCCGAGCTGGTCGGCCTCGGCCGCGACGAGCTGCGCCAACGCCGGTACGTGAATCTCGCCCTCCTCGCCGAGGGTGCAGGTCACCAGGGTGACGTGGGCACCGTCTGCGGCGTAGTGCGCCATCGTCGAACCGGTGCCGATGGACTCGTCGTCGGGGTGCGCGTGGACCAGCAGTAGGCGGCGGTCAGGCAGCGTCGTCACGCTGGTCACTCTAACCGGCAGTTCTCCTCCGCCGGCCCTGACGCGTCCACGCAGGTCGGCCACATCACCCCCGGTCACCGCTCTACGATCTGGGCTGTGGACTTTCCGGAGCTGGCCGCCCGCACCCGCCGGTTCAGCCGCGGAGCGCCGCGGGCCGTCACCGTGGCCGACGACGGCTCCCGGGTGGTCTTCCTGCGCTCGGCCGGCCCGGAGGACCCGGCCGACGCGCTCTGGCTGCTCGACGTGGCCACCGGCGAGGAGCGCCTGGTCGCCGACCCGACGGCGCTGCTCGGGGCCGACGCCGACGCCGACGCGCTGAGCCCGGGCGAGCGCGCGCTGCGCGAGCGGCTGCGGCTGAGCGCCTCCGGCATCGGCTCGTACGCGCTGGACGGCGCCGGCCGGATCGCGGTGTTCGCGCTGGCCGGGCGGCTGTTCCGGGCCGACCTGGTGCACGGTGACGTGATCGAGGTGGCCACCGTCGGCCCGGTGCTCGACCCCCGGCCCGACCCCACCGGGCAGCGCCTGGCGTACGTCACCGACGCCGCCGAGGGGGTCCGCCGGGGGCAACTGCGGGTGGTCGAGGACGACGGCACGGACGCCCTGCTGGCCGGCGAGGACTCGGGGGTCACCTGGGGGTTGGCCGAGCACATCGCGGCCGAGGAGTTCCACCGGTTCCGCGGCTACTGGTGGGCGCCGGACGGTCGTTCGGTGCTGGCCGCCCGGGTCGACGAGTCGCGGGTGGAACGCTGGCACCTGCACGACCCGGCCGACCCGGCCAGTCCGCCGACCACGGTCGCGTACCCCCGGGCGGGCAGCCCGAACGCCGAGGTCAGCCTGCACCTGCTGGATCTCGACGACGGCTGGGTCGACGTGCACTGGGACCGGGAGACCTACCCGTACCTGACGAACGTGCACTGGGCCGACGGAGGGCCGCTGATCACCGTGCTGCGCCGGTCCCAGCAGCACGGCCTGGTGCTCGCCGTCGACCCGCGCACCGGCGAGACCCAGGTGCACGCCGAACTGGCCGACCCGCGCTGGGTGGAGCCGATTCCCGGCACCCCGGCGCACCTGCCCGACGGCCGGGTGCTGGTCGGCGGCGAACTCGCCCACGACGGGTACGACGCCCGCTGCCTCTTCGCCGACGGGACCCTGCTCACCCCGCCGTCGCTCTACGTGCGGCGGGTGGTGGGGCGGGTCCCGGGCGGCGGCGGCCCGGCCGACCTGCTGGTGGAGGCGAGCGACGGGGAACCGAGCGAGCGGCACCTGTTCCGGGTACGCACCACCATCGGCGGCGGCGTGGACGCCCGCCGGATCACCACCGACCCGGGCTGGCACACGGCCGCCGTGGGCGGGGACGTGCTGGTGGTGGGGAGCGCCTCGCTCGACCACCCGGGCACCCGGTGGACGGTGTGGCAGGGCGGGCGCGAGGTGGCCGTGCTGCGCTCGCTCGCCGCCACCCCGCCGTACTCCCCGCTGCCGCTGTTGGAACGGGTCACCGACCGGCGGCTGCCGACGGCCGTGCTCTACCCGGACAACTACGTCACCGGCCGGCGGCTGCCGGTGCTGCTCGACGTGTACGGCGGGCCGGGGCACCAGGAGGTGCTCGCGGCCCGCGCGGCGTGGCTGGAGCGGCAGTGGTGGGCCGACGCCGGCTTCGCGGTGGTCACCATCGACAACCGCGGTACGCCGGGCGTGGCCCCCTCCTTCGAGAAGGCAATCCACCGGCGGGTGGCTGACGTCGTCCTCCAGGACCAGGTGGACGCGCTCACGGCGCTGGCCGGCAAACACCCCGACCTGGACCTTGAGCGGGTGGCGGTGCGCGGCTGGTCGTTCGGTGGCTGGCTGGCCGGGCTGGCGGTGCTGCGGCACCCCGAGCTGTTCCGGTGCGGCATCGTCGGGGCACCGGTCACCGACTGGGCGCTGTACGACACCGCCTACACGGAGCGCTACCTGGGGCTGCCGGACGACGGCACGGACATCTACGCGCACCACTCACTGGTGGAGCTGGCCGGCGAGTCGGTGCCGGGGCCGGAGGCGGCCCGCCCGCTGCTGCTGGTGCACGGTCTGGTCGACGACAACGTGGTGGCCGCGCACACGCTGCGCCTGTCCGCTGCGCTGCTCGCGACCGGCCGGCCGCACGCGGTGCTCCCGCTGACCGGCGCCACCCACATGGCCGCCGGCGGCACCGCGGAACGCCTGCTCAGACTGGAACTCGACTTCATCCGCCAACACCTCTAACTCCCCACCCCCTCCCCTGCGGCCCCACCCTCCCCTCCCCTGCCGCCCCATCCCGCCACGCCCACCCGCCCGCCCGCGCGCCCACGTCACGCCCCTCGCCTCCGCGATCTTGCACTTTGTGCCCTCGATATGCGTTGAATGTCCCTTGCGTCCGGGCGGTAAGTGCAAGATCGCGGAGGCGAGGGGCGAGGAGCGGCGCGAGGGCGGCGCGAGGGCGGCGCGAGGGGCGAGGGTGGGGTGGGGGGTGGGCTGGGTGTACGGCGACCCCCGGTCGACGACGTTGTCGGCCGGGGGTCGGTCCGTTGCCGCGGTTACGGCCGTACGGGTGGTGTCACTGCTTGACGTAGGCGTCCACGAAGCTCGGCCAGCCGAAGATGCTGCCGATGAAGACGCCGCCGGCCTTCTCGCCGTGGGCGACGGAGACCACCTCGGTGTAGAGCGGCACGGCCGGTGCCGACTCCTTCATCAGCCGCTCGTCGAGCTTGCTCCACTCGTCGGCCTGCTTGGCCGGGTCGAGCGCGAGCACCCGGTCGAACTCCGCGTTGAGCGCGTCGTTGTTGAGCTGCGAGGTGTTGCTGTTGCCCTCGGCCTTGATGCCGCGGCCGTCGAAGAGCACCGGCAGGATCGAGGCGCCGCTGGGCCAGTCGGCCGCCCACGAGTCGACCCAGAGGTCGTACGGGTTGTCCTTCTTCTTGACCGTGTCGAGGTAGCCGTCCTCCGGGATCGTCTTGATCGTCACGGTGAGGCCGGCCTTCTCCAGCGCGTTCTTGATCTGGGTCGCCCGCTCCTGGGAGCTGGTCACGTCGGAGGTGAGCAGCACCAGGTTCTGCGTCTTGCCGGCGAGCAGTTCCTTGGCCTTCTCCGCGTTGCCGCTGTCGCCGGCCGGGTACGCGTCGAACTGCTTGTAGCCGAGCGTGGTGGGCGGCAGCAGCGTGGTCAGTGGCACGGCGCCGTAGGGGCCGCCGAGGTTCTTGGTGATGCTGGTGCGGTCGATCGCGTGGTTGATCGCCTGGCGCACCTTCAGGTCGGTGACCCGGGTGGTGTTGATGCTCAGCCGGTACGCGTTCGGCGTGGCCGCGACGATCATCCGCGCCTTGAGGGCGGCGTCGCCGGTGACCTTGGCGATCAGCTCCGACGGGACACCGCCGGTGGCGACCGCCGCGGCGTCGTTGCCGGTGCCGGCGAGCACCCGGTTGGTCTGGGCGGCCTGGTCCGCGCCCAGCGACCAGATGAACTTGTCCGGGTACTGGTGGCGCACGGCGTCGGTGGCCGGGTCCCAGTGCTCGTTGCGCTCGAGCACGATCTCGACGCCAGGCGTGTGCTTGGTCATCTTGTACGGGCCCGACGAGAACGGCTGGTTGTCCAGGTTGACGCCGGTGTCCTTGTCGGCCGGCAGCGGCGCGGTGGCCGGCAGCGAGACGGCGAACGGCAGGTCACAGCGGGGCTTGTTGAACTCGAAGCGCAGGGTCCGCTCGTCGGGCGTGGTCAGCCCCGGCGGCAGCGAGGCCTTGTTGGCCTTGAAGTCCCACTTGGTGTCGTACTGCGGGCTGTCGACCAGCCACTCCTGGAGGTAGGTCGGGCCGCCGGTGAGGTCCGGGTCGAAGGACCGGGCGATGCCGTACGCGATCTCCTTGCTGGTGATCGGCCGGCCGTCCTCGAACTTCACCCCCTGCTTGACCTTGAACTCCCAGACCTTGCAGTCGTTGTTGACGTTGGTGCCGGGGGTCTCGGCCAGGTCACCGACCAGGGTGACGTTGCCCTTGCCGTCGTCCTTGAACGTGGTGAGGAAGCGGGCGTAGAGCTGGCTCCCCATCAGGCCGGCAAACGAGTAGATCCGCTGCGGGTCCATGTGGGAGATCTTGTTCTCCCGCAGGATGTAGAACGTGCCGCCCTTGGTCGCGCCGGACACCTCCGGCGCCGGGCCGAGAGAGTCCTTGGGGTCGGTCGCGATGGCACCGGTGCGCGGCTTGGTGGTGTCCACGCCGCCAGTGTCGTCGCCGGTGTTCTCGCTGCACGCACTGAGGGAAACCATCAGTGCGATCGCACCGCCCAGGGCGGTGACGCGCCTTGCTCGCATACTCACTCCTCCGGATCACCGATGAAGGAAAGCTTCGCGTAGATTTCCAGTTCGGTAGATTTCAATCGGATAACGGGGCCACAACGATCGGCACCCGGGACACGGCGGGTCAGCCGAGGCGTACCCGGGGGTCGATGAACGCGTAGAGCAGGTCGACGAGCATGTTGGCGACGACCACGAACAGTGCGGAGATCAGCACGGTGGCCATGATGGTCGGCAGGTCCCCCTGCCTGACCGCCTCCACCGCCGTACGCCCCAGCCCCTGGATGCCGAAGGTGGTCTCGGTGATCACCGTGCCGCCGAGCGCCGTGCCCACGTCGAGACCGGCGATGGTGACGATCGGCGTGATCGCCGCGCGCAGCGCGTGCTTCCCGTACACCTGCCGTTTCGGCATGCCCTTGGCCCGGGCGGTGCGCACGTAGTCCTCCGAGAGCGTCTCCAGCATCTGCGCCCGCGACAGCCGTGCGTAGATCGCGGAGAAGAGCAGCGCCAGGGTGACCCAGGCCAGCACCAGCCCCCGCGCCCACTCCACCGGATTCTCGAACAACGACGTGTACCGCGGCGTGGGCAGGATCTTCAGGGTGTAGACGAAGATCAGCAACAGCACCGCGCCGACGAAGTAGAGCTGGAGCGAGGCGAAGGTCAGGGTGAGGCCGATCGAGATCCGGTCCAGCAGCGAACCGCGCCGCAGCGCCGAGACCATGCCGAGCCCGACGCCGATGGCGAGCCACAGCACCGCGGCCGGCAGGACGATGCTCAACGTCACCGGCAGCACCCGGGCGAAGGTGTCGGTGACCGCCTCGCTGTTGACGTACGAGTAGCCGAGGCAGGGCGCCGCGCACTCACCGCCCTGCGCGCTGCCCAGATCGCGGCCGACGAAGATGCCCTTCATGTAGTTGGCGTACTGCTCCAGCTTCGGGTCGTTGAGCCCCAGCTCGGTCCGCACCCGCTCCAGTCGCTCGGCGTTGCAGTTCTTCGGGCACATGCCGGTCACCGGGTCGGCTGGCAGCGCGAAGAACAACAGAAAGCTGACCACACTCACCGCGAACAGCACCGAGATCGCCAGCAGCATCCGCTTCAGCAGGAAGCGCATCATGCGCAGAACCCCTTACCGTGACGACTTCGGGTCGAGCGCGTCACGCAACGCGTCGCCGAAGAGGTTGAACGCCAGCACCAGCGCGAAGATCGTGATGCCCGGGAAGAAGACGTACGCCGGGTCGGTCTGCAGGTAGTCGATGCTCCGGTAGATCATCCGGCCGAAGCTGGGCACGGACTCGGGCAGGCCGACGCCGAGGAACGACAGCGCCGCCTCGCTGGTCACGTACGAGGGCACCAGCAGCGAGAACGACACCAGGATCGGGGCCCAGATGTTCGGCAGCAACTGCCGGAAGAGCATGTGCGCCAGTCCCGCGCCGCTGGCCTTCGCCGCCTCGACGAACTCGCGTTCGCGCAGCGACACCACCTGCCCGCGGACCAGCCGGGCGGTGCTGGTCCAGCCGAACGCGGTGAAGACCACGATCAGCGTGGTGACCGCGAACCAGGTCGGCACCTCGTCGCGCGGGCCGTAGAAGCGCAGCGAGAACGTCGGCACCACGGCCAGCGCGAAGATCAGGAACGGCATCGCCAGGGCGACGTCGGTGATCCAGCTGATCACCGCGTCCACCACCCCGCCGAGGTAGCCGGCGAGGATCCCGAGGACCACGCCGATCGCGGTGGTGATCAGGGCGGCGCCGAGCGCGATCAGCAGCGAGGTGCGGATGCCGAAGATCATCCGGATGAAGATGTCCCGGCCCAGGCCGGGCTCCAGGCCGAACCAGTGGTCACCACTGATCCCACCCACGTATCCCAGCGGCATCCCGGTGCTGTCCAGCAGGTCGCCGAACTGCTCGTTCGGCGACACCCCGTAGAGCCGCTGGACCAGGGGCGCACCCACCGCCAGCAGCACGAAGAAGACCAGCACCACGCCGCTCACCAGGGCGGTACGGTCGCCTCGCAGCCGGCTCCGGACGAGCTGGCCCGGCGAGCGGCCGACCAGCGTCTTCTGCTCACCGTCGGCACCGCCGGACTCGATCTCGGCCAGCGCCGTGCCCTCGGCCGGGGACAGGCTCATCTCGACACCTCCTCGACGGTCGTGCCGGCCCCGGTCGCCTCGGGACCCGCCGGCCGCGCGTCGTCGCCGACCGGCCCCGTCTCCGGGAAGTGGCAGGCGGTGGCCTGGTCGCCGCCGCGCGACACCAGTGCCGGTTCCTCGGTGGCGCACCGCTCCTGCGCCTTCCAGCACCGGGTGCGGAAGCGGCAACCCGACGGCGGGTCCAGCGGCGTCGGAACGTCCCCGGAGAGCCGGATCCGGCCCGCCGCGCCGAGCTGGGTGACGTCGGGGATCGCCGAGAGCAGCGCCCGGGTGTACGGATGCTGCGGGCGTTCGTAGATGTCGTCCCGGTCGCCGATCTCGACGACCTTGCCGAGGTACATGACGGCGACCCGCTGGCAGAAGTGCCGCACCACGGCCAGGTCGTGGGCGATGAAGACGAACGCCAGGTCGAGGTCGCGTTGCAGGTCGCGCAGCAGGTTCACCACCTGCGCCTGGATCGACACGTCCAGGGCGGAGACGGGCTCGTCGGCGACGATCAGCTTCGGGCGCAACGCCAGGGCACGGGCGATGCCGATGCGCTGCCGCTGCCCGCCGGAGAACTCGTGCGGGTAGCGGTTGTAGTGCTCCGGGTTCAGCCCGACCAGTTCCAGCAGCTCCTGGACCCGCTTCTTCACCCCGCCCGGCGGGATGATCCCGTTGACCTGCAACGGCATCGCCACGATCCGGCCGACGGTGTGCCGGGGATTCAACGAGGCGTACGGGTCCTGGAAGATGATCTGGAGGTCCTGCCGCAACGAACGCAGCTCACGGCGGCCGGCGTGCGTGATGTCCCGCCCAGCGAACTCGATGCTCCCCGCCGTGGGTTCCAGCAGGCGTACCAGCATCCGCCCGGTGGTCGTCTTGCCGCAGCCGGACTCGCCCACCAGGCCGAGCGTCTCGCCCGGGCGCACGTCGAAGTCGAGGCCGTCCACGGCCTTGACCAGCCCGGTGCGCCGCAGACCGCTGCGTACCGGAAAGTGCTTGGCCAGCCCGCGCACCCGCAGCAGCGGCTCATCGGTGTCGGCCTGGGCACTCATCGGGGTTCACCTGCGTTCGCGACTGCGGGACTCCGCTCCGCTGCATTCCTCGCGCTCATCGGGCCACCCCCACGTGTGCGATGTCCTCCGCGTACAGCCGCGTCCGGTCGTCGGCGGACAGGTGACAGGCCACCAGGTGGCCGGGTGCGCCCGCCGGACGCAGCTCGGGAACCTCCGTGCGGGACCGGTCGCCGTTGCGGTCGGCGTACCGGCAGCGCGGGTGGAAGGCGCAGCCGGACGGCAGGTTGATCAGGCTCGGCGGGTTGCCCTTGATCGGCACCAGGTCCGCGTCCGCGTCGCCGTGCAGCGACGGCACGCTGGAGAGCAGGCCCCAGGTGTACGGGTGCTGCGGCCGGCGGAGCACCTGCTCGACGCTGCCGTGCTCGACGGCCCGCCCGCCGTACATGACCAGCACCTCGTCCGCGACCTGGCTGACCACGCCCAGGTCGTGGGTGATCAGGATGATCGCGGAGTGGAACTCGGCCTGGAGGTCGGCCAGCAGGTCGAGGATCTGTGCCTGCACCGTCACGTCCAGGGCGGTGGTCGGCTCGTCGGCGATCAGCAGGTCCGGGTCGTTGACCAGCGACATGGCGATCATCGCCCGCTGCCGCATGCCCCCGGAGAACTCGTGCGGGTACTGGTCGAAGCGGCGGCCCGGCTGCGGGATGCCGACCCGGCCCAGCATGTCCACCGCGCGCTGCCGGGCCTCGCGCTTGCCGGCCTTCGGGTGGTGCACCCGGTACGCCTCGGCGATCTGCCTGCCCACCGTGAAGTACGGGTGCAGCGCCGACAGCGGATCCTGGAAGATCATCGCCATGTCCCGGCCGCGCAGCCGGCGTACCTCCTCGTCCGGCAGGCCGACCAGTTGGCGGCCGCCGACGGAGATCTCCCCGGTGATGTCGGCCCGCTTGGTGTTGTGCAGCCCGAGGATCGCCAGCGAGGTGACGCTCTTGCCGGAGCCGGACTCGCCGACGATGCCGAGGGTGCGTCCGCGGGCCACCTCGAACGACACCCCGTCGACGGCGCGCACCACGCCGTCTTCGGTGTCGAAGCGGACCCGCAGGTCGCTCACCCGCAGGTAGGGATCCTGGCCGGAGCGCTGCTCCGGCACGCTGGGGCGGTCCGGTTTCCCGGACGGCGCCGACTCCGGCCTGTCCACGACGCCTCCCTCAGTGACGAAGAGAACTTACAGGAAAGCACTGAGGGTGAAAATAAGCTACATAAGCGGGGACTGTCAGCGGGCCACAGCGTAACGACTCTGCAACGGGCGTGAATACCCCTCACCAGCACATCCACGGCCACAACTGGAACGTCCCGGAGCAGCTCGTCCCCTGACGGATGTCGGTGTGCTCGCCTAGGGTCGGGCGCATGACCGAGTTCGACGCTGCTACCGCCGCCGTGCAGGCCGCGCTCGACGCGGGAGCCCGCTACGCCGACGCGCGGGTGATGCACCGCCGCTACGAGTCGATGTCGGCCCGCAACGGCGACGTCGAGGAGCTGACCCAGGACGAGAGCATCGGGCTGGGCGTCCGGGCACTTGTCGGTTCGAGCTGGGGCTTCCACGCCGTACCGGACCTGTCGGACGCCGCCGCCCGCGAGGCCGGCCGGCGCGCCGCGCGGATCGCCGCCGCGAGCGCGCGGGTGCCGGGGCCGCCGATCGACCTGGTGCCGGCCGAGGCGGTCACCGCGAGCTGGGCCTCCCCCTGCGCGGTCGACCCCCTCGGCGTGCCACTCTCCGACAAGGGCGACCTGCTGGTCGGGGCGACCCGGGCCATGGCGGAACACGGCGCCGACGTGGCCGAGGGCCTCTACCAGATCTGGGACACGGCCAAGTGGTTCGTCTCCAGTGAGGGGCACCGGATCGACCAGCGCATCCGGGAGTGCGGCGGCGGGATCTCCGCCACCTCCGTCGGCGACGGCGAGACCCAGCGCCGTTCCTATCCCAGCTACCGCGGCCAGTACGGCACCACGGGGTGGGAGCTGGTCGAGTCACTCGACCTGGCCGCGCACGCGGCGCGGATCGCCGAGGAGTCGCGGGCGCTGCTCACCGCGCCGCCCTGCCCCGCCGGGGAGACCGACCTGATCCTCGGCGGCGAGCAGCTCGCCCTCCAGATCCACGAGTCGGTCGGGCACGCCATCGAGCTGGACCGGATCCTCGGCTGGGAGGCCGCCTTCGCCGGCACCTCCTGGTTGGACCTGACCCAGCTCGGTTCGCTGCGCTACGGCTCCGAGCTGATGAACGTCACCATCGACCCGACCATCCCCGGCGCGTTGGGCAGTTTCGGCTTCGACGACGAGGGCTCCCCCGCCGTGCGGCGGGACGCGGTGCGCGAGGGGCGGTGGGTGGGTGTGCTCGCCGGCCGCGACTCGGCCGCCGTCGCCGGCCTGGACCACGGCGGCAGCGTACGCGCCGACGGCTGGGCCCGGCTGCCGATGGTGCGGATGACCAACGTGGGCCTGGAGCCCGGCCCGCACACCCTGGAGGAGATCGTCGCCGCGACCGACGACGGGGTGCTGATGGACGTCAACCGCTCCTGGTCCATCGACGACAAACGGCTCAACTTCCAGTTCGGCTGCGAGATCGGCTGGGAGGTGAAGAAGGGCCGGCGGGGGCGAATGCTGCGCAACCCCACCTACACCGGCATCGGGCCGCTCTTCTGGCGGTCCATGGACATGCTCTCCTCGGAGACCGTCGCGTGGGGCACCCCGAACTGCGGCAAGGGCCAGCCGGGGCAGACCGGCCACACCGGCCACCCGGCCGCTCCGGCGCGCTTCCGCGACGTCCGCGTGGGAGTCCGCGCGTGAGGGCGGGTCCCGCAACCGCGAAGGAGAGATACACCGGTGAGCGAGGGATGCGGCATGAGTGAGCTGGAGATCGCCGGTCGGCTGGTGGAGCTGGTCCGACGCCTCGGCGGGCCCGACGCACAGGCCGAGGCCGTGGTCACCCGGTCCGATCTGGCGCTGACCCGGTTCGCCAACTCCTTCATCCACCAGAACGTGGCCGAGTCCGGCATCGGGGTGCGGCTACGGCTGCACGTCAACGGGCGTACGGCCGCCGGCAACGGCAGCGTGGTCACCACCGAGGGGCTGACCGCGCTGGTCGAGCGCACCCTCGCCGCGGCGCGGCTCTGCCCGCCCGACCCGGCCTGGCCCGGGCTCGCCCCGCCGGCACCGACACCGTCCGCCGTGGCCGTCGACGAGGCCACGGCACACGCCGAGCCGGACGAGCGGGCCGAGCGGGTACGCGCCTTCGTGGCGGCGGCCGGCGGGCTGGAGGCGGCCGGCTACTGCCGCACGGCGCACCGCTCCTCGGCGTTCGCCAACTCGGCCGGGCACACGGCGCAGGGTCGCGCCGCCGAGGCCTCGATGGACGGCATCGCCCGCACGGGCGGCTCGGACGGCGTGGCCCGGCTCCACGCCGACCGGCTGGCCGATGTCGACGGTGCCGCGCTCGGCGCCCGGGCCTCGGCCAGGGCCCGCGCGGCGGTCGACCCGGTGGAGCTGCCGCCCGGCCGCTACGAGGTCGTGCTGGAGCCGGCCGCGGTCGCCGACCTGCTCCAGAATCTCGCCTGGCACGGTTTCAACGGCAAGCGGTACGCCGAGCGGCAGTCCTTCGCCGAGCCGGGGGCGGCCCAGTTCGACCCGGCGGTCACGCTGGTCGACGATCCGCTCGGCGGCTCCGGGCTGCCGTTCGACGCCGAGGGCACGCCCCGGCGGGCGCTGACCCTCGTGGAGGCGGGCACCACGCGGGCGGTGGCGCACGACCGGCGTACCGCCGCCGAGGTCGGCGCGGCCTCGACCGGGCACGCGTCGCCCGGTGCCCCCGCCTGGGGTCCGATGGCCCGCAACCTGCGCCTGCGTCCCGCCGCACCGGCCGGGGCCACCACCATCGGCGGATCGGCCAATGCGACGCCGGCCGACGCGACACCCGGCGGCGCGGCGGGAGCAGCCGGGGGCGTGCCGGGGGCGGTGGTCGACGCGGACACCGCCGCGCTGGTCGGGCGGGTGCGGCGAGGATTGCTGGTCAGCGACCTCTGGTACACCCGGGTGCTCGATCCGCTGAGCCTGGTCCTCACCGGCCTGACCCGCAACGGCGTCTGGCTGATCGAGGACGGCGTGGTCACCCGGGCCGTCCGCGACCTGCGCTTCACCGAGTCCTATCCCCGCGCCCTCGGCCCGGGCGCGGTGCTCGGAGTGGGACGACGGGCGGTGCGCCAGCCGGACCGGCTGGACGGGGTGTGGTGGGAGGCGCCGCCGCTGCGGCTCGCCTCGTGGAACTTCACGGGCGGCGCCTCCGGCTGAGCCCGTCGCGCGGCGGCGGCTGCCGACCCCGGCAGCGCGCCCTCCACGACGGACTCCGGCCGGTGACGCTTCCGGGTGAGTCGCCGCCGTACGCCGGACAGGCGCCTGGTGAGGTTCTTAACATCCGGACATCGATCATCGTTCGGGGCTTTCCACCGGCCGAAACACACGGGACACTGCCTTGCGCGGACGGCTCGCAAAGATCGGCGTAACGTGTGTCACTTAGCTGCGCCGGATCGTCGGCGCGGTCGTTGGTGTGCGCATGACGTGGCAAGCGGGTGCGGGTTCGCCGGTCCGCGTGCCGACCGAACTTGATCCGCCCGCACCTGCGGGCCCCGTCAGGGAGACGACTCAGATGACATCAACGTCGGCCACGCCGCCGACCCTCAGGCCGCGGGGAGGGCGGGCGCGCGCCGCCATCGCGGCGAAGACGTTGCGTACCGACCGCTGGTGGCTCGCCCCGCTGATCACCGTGATCGGGCTCGGCGCGTGGATCGCGTACGCGACGGTCCGGGTCTTCATGCACAAGTGGTACTGGGTCGAGGACTTCCACTACCTGACCCCGTTCTACTCCCCCTGCGTGACGGACCGGTGCATCGAGGAGGCGTCCCACTTCGGACGGTTCCTGCCGGGCTGGTGGATCATCCCGGATGCCGCGCTGACGCTGCCGTTCCTGCTGCTGTTCCGGCTCACGTGCTACTACTACCGCAAGGCGTACTACCGGTCGTTCTGGCTGTCGCCGCCGGCCTGCGCCGTGCCGGACGGGCACCAGTCCTACAGCGGCGAGACCCGTTTCCCGCTGCTCGGCCAGAACCTGCACCGCTACTTCTTCTACGCCGCGGCGATCATCTCGCTGATCAACACCTGGGACGCGATCCTGGCCTTCCACTCACCGAAGGGCTTCGGGTTCGGGCTGGGCAACATCATCCTGCTCGGCAACGTGGTCATGCTGTGGGCGTACACGATCTCCTGCCACTCGTGCCGGCACATCATCGGCGGGCGGCTGAAGCACTTCTCCAAGCACCCGGTGCGCTACCGGGCCTGGACCTTCGTCTCCGCCCTGAACGTCCGGCACATGCAGCTCGCCTGGATCACCCTCGGCACGCTGGCCCTGACGGACTTCTACGTCATGGCGGTCGCGGCCGGCTGGTTCAACGACCTGCGGTTCATCAACTAGAGGGCCCCTGACATGACCAATCCTCACCACCACACGAGCTCCACCACGCGAATCGAACGACACCACTACGACGTCGTCGTGATCGGGGCCGGCGGCGCCGGCCTGCGCGCGGCGATCGAGGCCCGGCTCGCCGGCAAGAAGACGGCGATCATCTCCAAGTCGCTCTTCGGCAAGGCGCACACGGTGATGGCCGAGGGCGGCGCCGCCGCCGCGATGGGCAACGTGAACAGCCGGGACAACTGGCAGGTGCACTTCCGCGACACGATGCGCGGCGGCAAGTTCCTCAACAACTTCCGGATGGCCGAGCTGCACGCGAAGGAGTCGCCGCAGCGGATCTGGGAGCTGGAGACGTACGGCGCGCTCTTCGACCGTACGAAGGACGGGAAGATCTCGCAGCGCAACTTCGGTGGCCACGAGTATCCCCGGCTGGCGCACGTCGGCGACCGGACCGGCCTGGAGCTGATCCGCACCCTCCAGCAGAAGATCGTCTCGCTCCAGCAGGAGGACAAGCGGGACCACGGCTCGTACGACGCCCGGATCAAGGTCTTCGCCGAGACCACCATCACCGAGCTGCTGCTCGACGGCGACCGGGTCGCCGGGGCGTTCGGCTACTACCGGGAGTCCGGCGAGTTCGTCCTGTTCGAGGCGCCGTCGGTGGTGCTGGCGACCGGCGGTGTCGGCAGGTCCTACAAGGTCACCTCGAACTCCTGGGAGTACACGGGTGACGGGCACGCGCTGGCGCTGCGGGCTGGCGCGACGCTGATCAACATGGAGTTCCTCCAGTTCCACCCGACCGGCATGGTCTGGCCCGTCTCGGTGAAGGGCATCCTGGTCACCGAGTCGGTGCGCGGCGACGGCGGCGTGCTGAAGAACTCCGACGGCAAGCGGTTCATGTTCGACTACGTCCCCGACGTCTTCCGCAAGCAGTACGCGGACAACGAGGCCGAGGCGGACCGCTGGTACAAGGATCCGGACAACAACCGGCGCCCCCCGGAGCTACTCCCGCGCGACGAGGTGGCCCGGGCGATCAACAGCGAGGTCAAGGCCGGCCGGGGCACCCCGGCGGGCGGCGTCTACCTGGACATCGCCTCCCGCCTGCCGGCGGAGGAGATCCGTCGCCGCCTGCCGTCGATGTACCACCAGTTCAAGGAGCTGGCCGACGTCGACATCACCAAGGAGCCGATGGAGGTCGGGCCCACCTGTCACTACGTGATGGGCGGCATCGAGGTCGACCCGGACAGCGGGGCGGCGTTCGGCCACGTGCGGGGGCTCTTCGCGGCGGGCGAGGTGTCCGGCGGGATGCACGGCTCCAACCGGCTCGGCGGCAACTCCCTGTCCGACCTGCTGGTGTTCGGCAAGCGCGCGGGCGGCCACGCCGCCTCGTACGCCGACAGCCTCCCCGCGCGCCCGAAGGTGGGCATCGCCGCCGTGGAGGCCGCCGTGGAGACGGCCCTGGCGCCGTTGCAGCGGGACACCGGCGAGAACCCGTACACCCTCCAGCAGGACCTCCAGGCGGTGATGGGGGATCTGGTCGGCATCATCCGGCGCGAGGGCGAGCTGGTGGACGCCCTGGCGCGGCTGGCGGAGCTGCGGGAGCGGGTGGCGAAGGTCAGCGCGAGCGGCGGCCGACGCTACAACCCGGGCTGGCACCTGGCGCTCGACCTGCGCAACATGCTGGTGGTCTCGGAGTGCACGGCGAAGGCCGCGCTGGAGCGGCGGGAGTCGCGCGGCGGCCACACCCGGGAGGACCACCCGGCGATGGACCCGACGTGGCGCCGGGTCAACCTGGTCTGCTCCCTCGAAGGCGACACGGTGCGCCTGGATCGCAAGCCGCTGCCGAAGATGCGCCCGGAGCTGATCGGCCTCTTCGACCGCGCGGAGCTGGCCAAGTACCTCACGGACGAGGAGCTCGCCGAGTTCGACGCTCACGTCGCCGACGTCGAGACCGAGAAGGAGCGCTGACGCAATGGGTAAGCAGAACTCCCCGGCGCCCGGCCGGCCGGGCGCGAAGCGCCAGTTCCGCATCTGGCGCGGCGACGAGAACGGCGGCGACCTCCAGGACTACGCGGTCGAGGTGAACGAGGGCGAGGTCGTCCTCGACGTCATCCACCGGCTCCAGGCGACCGACGCCCCCGACCTGGCCTGCCGCTGGAACTGCAAGGCCGGCAAGTGCGGCTCCTGCTCGATGGAGATCAACGGCAAGCCCCGGCTGAGCTGTATGACCCGGATGTCCACCTTCGCGGAGGACGAGACGGTCACGGTCACCCCGCTGCGCACCTTCCCGGTGATCCGGGACCTGGTCACCGACGTCTCGTTCAACTACGAGAAGGCCCGGGAGACGCCCGCGTTCGCGCCGCCGGCCGAGCTGGCTCCCGGCGAGTACCGGATGCAGCAGGTCGACGTGGAACGCTCGCAGGAGTTCCGCAAGTGCATCGAGTGCTTCCTGTGCCAGAACGTCTGCCACGTCATCCGTGACCACGACGAGAACAAGCAGGCGTTCTCCGGGCCGCGGTACTTCATCCGGGCAGCCGAGCTGGACATGCACCCGCTCGACGCGAAGACCGACCGCAAGGAGTACGCGCACGCCGAGCAGGGCCTCGGATTCTGCAACATCACCAAGTGCTGCACCGAGGTCTGCCCCGAGCACATCAAGATCACGGACAACGGGATCATCCCCATGAAGGAGCGGGTCGTCGACCGCAGGTACGATCCCCTTGTGTGGCTTGGTAGCAAGATCTTCCGGAGGGGTCAGGTGCCTCAGACCATCGTGACCAGCGAGCACGCCAGCGGTGCGGTGCGCGGCAGCGCGGCCCACGGGGGCGTGCACTCGCACGCGGGCGGTTCGCACGACCAGCGGGCCGAGGGGCAGGCGCAGAGCGGGGTCAACTGGGACCGTGAGGTGCCGAGGCCGACCGCGCCGGCTGTCGACGACCGCGGCAGGCTGCCGTTGACGGAGCTCACGTTCGACCGGGCGGCGGCGCCGTCGCCGTTCGGCGACGACGTGAGGTTCCCGCTGCCGCCGGAGCACCTGAACTTCGCCCACCCGGAGCAGGACAAGCACTGAGTGCGCTGAAATGACGGGGGCCGCGGCTGATGCCGCCGGCCCCCGTCCATTTTCGGCCCGGGTGTCCGCTTCCGTTCAGGCCGAGAGGATGGGCCGGAGGGCGGCGACGATGGGCGCGTCGGCGGGGAGCCAGGTGACGCTGTCGAGTTCGTCGGCGGAGAGCCAGCGCAGCGCCGAGTGTTCCAGGGCCTGCGGCTGGTCACCGTGCAGCAGGCGGGCCGCGTACACCTTGAGCACCGAGCGGCCGTGGGCCATCCGGACGTTGCGACCCACCCGGTCGCCGATCTCCACGCGGACGGCCAGTTCCTCGGCGCACTCGCGGGCGAGCGCGGCGGTCTCGCTCTCGCCCGGCTCCACCTTGCCGCCGGGGAACTCCCACATGCCCGCCACCTCGGGCGGGGCGGAACGGGCGCAGGCGAGCACCCGACCGTCCCTGATGATCGCCGCCCCGACGATCACCCTGAGGTCCCGTCGCTCGGCCTGCCCTCCGCCATTAGCCCGTTCGGTCCGCACGGGCGTCCAGCGTGCCAGATCAATAGGCGGTTTGGGTACCGTGGCCGACCGTCAGGGCAGGAGAACCCGGAAGTGTGGGCGTGGACACACCCAGCATGTGAGGACAGACTAGACGGCACCGACAAGACACGGGACGGCGACGATTTGGCCACAAGCCGGCAACGACGCCTGGGAGGTGCGGTGATGCGCGCGCTGTTCAGCGGCCGATCCAAGCACGACTACCTCAGCGACGCTCTCACCCTCCTCACCGGCTGGATCCGGGAGGGTGAGCAGATCCGACGGACCCTCAGCATCGACGACACGCAGCACGCGGCCCTCACCGAGCGGGTGAAGGTGGTCGCCGACTCGCTGCACCTGCGCCCCGAGATCAGCCGCCGGGCCGACGAGACCCAGATCCGGGTCGGGCACGGCAATGCGCCGCTGACCGAGGGCGAGGTCCTGCTGGCCGCCCGCATCGAGGACGCCTACCGCGCGGTCACCCAGTCCTGAACCGCACGCCGGCTCCCGCCACGTCCTGCGGATACCAGCGCAACTCGACGGAGTTGCCGTCCGGGTCCCGCACATAGAGCGAGGTGGCGCTCCCGCGCGCGCCGAACCGGCCCACCGGGCCCTCGATCACCGTGAAGACGCCCGAGCCGACCACCTCCGCCCAGTCGAGCGGCTCGACCACCAGGCAGAAGTGGTCGACGTTGGCTTCGCCCCGGTCCCGGCGGACGAGGTCGATGATGGTCCCCGCGTCGACCCGTATTGAGGGGAACGGGACCGTGCCGGCCCGCCACTCGTCGACCCGCACCGGGGCCAGGCCGAGCAGACCGCAGTAGAAGCCCAGCGCGCGTTCGACGTCGGTCACGTTGAGCACCAGGTGGTCGAAGCCCGTGACCCGCACCGCGCTCATCCCACCTCCAGGTCGTGCGCCTGGCGCAGCCAGTCGGTGAACAGGGCGGAGTCGACGTCGGCGAGGGTCCGCAGCTTGACGGCGGCCATCTGCCGGGCGCCGGGGACGAGCCGCCCCGAAGGGTCGGCGACCTCGCTGCCGCGCCACAGCCCGAAGGTGACGTACGCGCCGTACGCCTTGACCAGGCAGACAGGGCGCTGGCCCGGCCGGTCGCCCAGGCCCCAGACCGGGTGGCCGTGCCACATCGCGCCGGTCGCTCCCGGCAGAGCCGCCTCGATGACGGGGAGGAGCTTCTCGCCGATCTCCCGCAGTGGCGTGTCGAGACCGGCCAGGTAGTCGGTCACTGTCTTCGTTTCCATGCCCTTCACGATCCGCCGGCCGGCCCCGCCGACCAAGACGCGATCGCACTACCATCGTTGAGCCGGATTCAACGATGGGCGAGGGTGTGCTGGAACGACACGAGCTGGAGACCTTCCTGACCCTCGCCGAGGAGCTGCACTTCGGCCGGACGGCGGTGCGCCTGCGGGTGACCACCGGGCGGATCAGCCACGTGATCAAGAAGCTGGAGCGCCGCGTCGGCGCCCCGCTGTTCGCCCGCACCAGTCGTGTCGTGCAGCTCACCCCTATCGGCCGGCAGCTCGCCGAGGACCTGGCGCCACTGGTCGCCGGCATCGACGACGCGGTACGCCGGGCCGTCGACGCGGGACGGGGCGTCACCGGCCGGCTGCGGGTCGCCTTCCTCGGCGAGTGGACCGCCCCGACGCTACTCAAGGCCGTCACCCTGTTCTCGCAACGCCACCCCGAATGCCAGGTCGAGGTGCACGAGGTGCAGCTCTTCAACTCCCGGCAGAGCCTGCTCGACGGCTCGGTCGACATCCTGATGGCCGCGTACCCCTTCGACGGGATGGCCTGCGGGCCGGTGCTGCTGGTGGAGCGGCGCCTGCTCGCGGTGGCCGCCGGGCACCCGCTGGCCCGGGAGGAGTCCGTCTCCCTGGAGACGCTCGGCGACCACCCGGTGGTGCAGTACCCGGCGGTGACCTCGGTGGAGTTCAAGCGCGACCGCACCCCCGAGCACACCCCGGCGGGCCGGCCGGTGCCGAAGGGACCAGCGGGCAACACCTTCTCGGAGATGCTGACGCTGGTCGCCATGGGGCGGGGTGTGCTGCCGGTAGGCGAGCACACCCGCCGCTACTACCCGCGCCCCGACGTGGCGTACGTGCCCATCCGCGACGCGCCGCCGATCCGGCGGGGCCTGGTCTGGCGGGAGAGCAACGGCACGGCCCGGGTCCACGAGTTCGTCCGGGCCGCGACCGACGCGAACACGGCCTGACGCGCGCCTTCGAGTGATCTTGGGCTGGCGCGCCCGGCCTACCGTGGGGTGATGGCCAACGTGACGTACGACCGCAAGGAGCAGTTCCAGCAGATCCAGAGCGGCCTGCTCCACGGGGAACAGATCATCGCCGTCTACGACGCCGTCGGCACCGGGACCGGCTTCATCGGCCTGACCGACCGGCGCGTCATCATCCAGGACCGCTCCTTCGTCGGGAAGCGGTACGCCATCACCAGCATCCCGTACTCGAAGATCACCAGCGTCAGCGTGGTCAGCAACAAGTCGTGGGGCGGCTCGTTCTTCTCCACCGGAGCCATCGCGATCCACGTCGGCACGCACACCTACGAGGTGGAGTTCCGGGGCTCCGAGAAGAGCCACCACGTGCACAACGTCATCCTCCACCACATCAGCTGAGCTTCGGCGGCGACGGCGGGTAGCCGACCAGCGCCCCACCGGCCACTGCCTGGTGCAGGTGATCACGGATGGTCCGGTCACCGGGTCAGCCGTCTCGTGCACGGGCCGTCGTGGTCGGCCCGCAGCAGGCAGCGCCGGCCCTCGGGCAGCCGCAGGTCGCAGAAGACCCGATGGCGTACGCCCTGGTTGTCCTCGGTCGAGACGGTGGTTTCGCCGGGGTCTGCCTGAGCCAACAGCCCGGACCAGCGGGCAACGACCCGGGCGAGCCGTACGGCACCGGCCAGGTCGACGGCGAGCACCGGCAGGTGTACGACGAAGCGTTGCCGGCGGGTCGTCATCGCCGCTGCCCCTCGTTGGTACGCCGAGCCTGCTCGGACTGCCAGCGGCGCAGCGCGTCCTTGATCCGCGTGGCCTCCTGCCGGCTGTTGCCGAGGGCGTCGTAGACGGCGGCCAGATCGACGGCCACCCGGTCGAGGAACTCGTGCACCTCCTCCGGGTCGAGCCCGCGCCGGCCGAACCGGGTGGGCCGGAACCGCCGCTCCCGTACCTGCCAGGGGCGCAGCGGCGAATACGACGCGGACCGGTACTGGCCCGGCTTGTTGACCTGCCTGGCCCCCTCGGGCCGGACGCTACGCCGGAAGAACCGCACGACTGCCTCACCTCTCCGTGGTCCCGGTTATCCGTGGAAGGGGTGGTCCGTCCACCCGCCGCGAGCGGACGGCCCACCCCGGCCCTGCCACCGCAGCCCACCTCGGCAGTACGACAACAGAGCAGCTCAACGACAATGCGGGCAACACGCCAGTTCCCGCCCGAACACCCGCCGTGACTGCGACCATAGCGGTGCAGACATATGGGCACAAGCCCCTTTGCCCCTATGGCCAAAGCCGGAGTTACCCATGGGGTCACAAGGCTGTGAGCATGACCATCGATCCGCGGTCGCACACCCCGGTTTACGTCCAGCTCGCCGACCTGCTCCGCAGCCGGATCGAGTCAGGCCAACTGCCGCCTGGATCGGTCCTGGAGAGCGAGGCGAGACTCAGCCAGGAATATGGGATCGGCCGAGACGCCGTCCGTATGGCCATCTCCGTGTTGCGATCCGAAGGGCTGGTCAGCACCAGCCGAGGTCACGGAACCCGGGTCCGCACGAAGCCGGAGCGCAGAAGGGTCGAGCTGTCGCCAGGCAGTTCGGTGATCAGCCGAATGCCGAACGACGGCGAACGTCGCGCCATGCAGCTCGACGAGGGCGTACCCGTCCTGGAGGTCCGCGACGCCAACGGTGACGTGGAGGTTCTGCCGGGTGACGAGGTCGAACTGACTCGGCCGGAGTCCGACTGAGGACCGCAGGGAAACGGCAACCCGGCGCGGCCTTTCCCAGCTTGCGCAGGTCACGGGTACACCGCTGGCAAGAGTTCCAATTTCGATGAGTGGAACACCATGGACGTCAAACGCGGGCGTTGACGTCCATGGTGTTCCACTCATCCGTCCGGAGCGACGGGCGGCAGCCGGGCGCGCATCGTCGCCCGCGTCGCGCCACGCCGCGTGCCGTGGCATGCCGCGGCGCGGCGTGCCGCGGCGTGGCACCGGGGGCTACCCGTCAGCTTCACGCCGCCAGGACTGTCGGGGTGCGAGCCGCCTCATGCCGCAGCCGGTGGGCGTCGGGCCGGACAGCCACGGGTGCGTCGGCGGCAGGGCCACCGCTACTGCTGGTCGACCAGGAACGGCGCGTCCGGGCAGGTCAGACAGACGAAGATGCGCAACGCGCCGTACCGGCCGACGACCACCTCCGTCGGCTCGTCCGAGTCGTGGTCCGGCTCGCCGTCCGCCCGCGCCGGCTGCCACCGCGCGGATCCCCGCTCCGAGGAGTCGATGACGAGGGCCAGCGTGGTGGGGCCGGCGCAGCGGGGGCACGGCGTCGGGAGGAGGTCCGTGAGGTTCCACTTGGCGTAGCCGCCGACCTTCCACCCGGGCGCCAGGAACGTGTCGAGGTATTCCTCGTCCTCGTCGGCCAGCCGCCGCAGGTCCTCCGGCAACTCGTCCGGGTACGGGTACTCGACGATCCGCTCCGGGTTCAGCCGGCACGGCCGGGGCACGTACCCGTCGGTCCCGGCCTCGCCGCGCGGCGGTTCGGCGAGAAGGTCGGCCAGGTCCGCCTCCCGCCGCCAGCGCAACTCCACGGTCGGCCCCCACGGCGCCAGGGCGTGCTCGAACGGGCACCACAGCACCTGCAACAGGTCGGCCCCGCCGGGGCGGGGCAGGTCGGGGAGGTCCGCCGCGCGCAGTTGCGCCAGCACGATCATCGGGTTCGGCCCGGCGTGCGGTCGCGGCCCGTACCGGTAGCCGACGACCGGGCCACCGTCGCGCGAGCCCCAGCCGCTGAAGCCCTGGCCGACCAGGCGGGCGATCTCCTGGTGCAGCTCAAGCTCGCCGTCGGCCAGGACATGAGCCTGCGTACGGCGACTCTCCGCCTCCCGCATCCGGGCCACCAGCTCGGCCGGTAACGGCACTTCCTCCTGCACCATGTACGGCGTGTCGCAGGTGGGCCAGGGCTCGCCTGCCGGCCAGAGCAGCGGCCCGCCGACGTGGCTGCCGGTGGCCGTGACCGCCCCGGGCCGCGGATGCAGCCGGGTCGCTGTACGACCGAACTTCTCCAGCCCGGGATAGCGAGCGAGCACATCGGACGGGAGGGGCGGAGTGATCATGGCGGAGATCGTAGGCGGTCGACCCGGGAGGCGCGCCTCCGCAGGGATCATCGCGGCGCGGAGGCGCGCCCTACCGACCGTGTCGGCCGTGGCCGGGAGGCTTCCGATGCACTCCCACCCAGTTGCCAATATTCCGCAGTTGCCAGAGCTTGGCAATAAGGCATACTGGCCGAGCGATCTCCAACTGGTGAAAGGGTTCCCATGGCCGTCTACAAACTCCCCGACATGCCCTACGACTACGGGGCGCTCGAACCCGCCATGAGCGGTCAGATCCTGGAGCTGCACCACAGCAAGCACCACGCCGCGTACGTCAAGGGCAGCAACGACACCCTCGACCAGCTCGCCGAGGCCCGCGACAAGGGTGACTACTCGACGCTGGTCGGCCTGGAGAAGACCCTGGCCTTCAACCTCTCCGGGCACATCCTGCACTCGATCTTCTGGAACAACCTCTCCCCCGAGGGCGGGGACCGCCCGGACGGCGAGCTTGCCGCCGCCATCGAGGAGCACTTCGGCTCGTTCGACGGCTTCGCCGGTCAGCTCTCCGCCGCCACGAAGAGCGTGCAGGGCTCCGGGTGGGGCGTCCTGGCGTGGGAGCCGCTGGCGCAGCGCCTCATCGTCGAGCAGGTCTACGACCACCACGGCAACATCGGCCAGGGCTCGACGCCGATCCTGGTCTTCGACGCCTGGGAGCACGCCTACTACCTGCAGTACAAGAACGTCCGCCCGGACTACGTCGACCGGCTCTGGGACCTGGTCGACTGGGCCGACGTCACCAGGCGCTTCGACGCCGCGCGCGCCGCCGGCAACCCGCTCACCGTGGCACCCTGATGGCGGCCGACCCGGCGTCGGCCCTCACCGCTGCACAACGCGCCGCCGGGGTCATCGCCGCCAGACACCGCGGTGACCTCGACGGCGCGGAACAACTGCTCGCCATGTTTCCCGACGACGCCACCCGAGCGCGCGGCTTCATGTTCCTGGCCGAACTGGCACTCAACCTCGTACGGACCCAGACCGGGCAGAGCATGGAGGACCTCGCGCAGGAACTGGCCCTGCACATCGCGGCCGTCGGCGACGGGCCTCCCGCCCCCTGACGGCACCCGCGCCACTCCCGCTACCGTCCCACCCATGACGGTGGTCCGCTCGATCCTGCTGTTCCTGCTCGCCGCCCTCGCCGAGATCGGCGGGGCGTGGCTCGTGTGGCAGGGCTGGCGCGAGAACCGGGGACTGCTCTGGGTGGCGGGCGGGGTCATCGCCCTCGGGTTGTACGGCTTCGTCGCCACCTTCCAACCCGACCCGAACTTCGGCCGCATCCTGGCCGCCTACGGTGGCGTCTTCGTCGCCGGCTCGCTGGCGTGGGGCATGGTCGTCGACAAGTTCCGCCCCGACCGCTACGACGTCGTCGGCGCGGCCATCTGCCTGGTCGGGGTCGCCGTCATCATGTACGCCCCACGCGGCGGCTGATCGGTGGCGTGCCGGAATCGCCGGCGGGCACCACGCCCACGGGCCCGAGTGTGTCGGACGCCGTCGTTAGGCTGCCCCGCGTGATCAACCGACCCAGCCAGAAGTGGGGCCGCAGCGTGCGGGAGCAGAAGGCCGCCATCGCGGCGGGCACCCTCACCGACGACGCCGCGTACGCCCTCCGTCTCTGGCCCGAGCCTTTCATCACCGCCGTCGACGCCGCTCTCGACGCCTACGAAGCGGACGTACGCTCGCTCTCCGCACCGTCCGACGAGGAGGTCTTCGCTGCGGTGGAGCGGGTGGTCGACGCCCTCAACGCCGTCAGCGCCGAGCACGGCTGCATCGAGACGGGCGAACGCGAGGACCTGTGCGAGTACGTCGACGTCGTCCTGACGAACGCGGGCCTCGACGTCCAGGCGCTCACCTCCCGGCGCGGCATCGGGCGGCACGAGCTCACCGACGACTGGCGCGACTGGTGAGGCCCTGATCCGTCGGGACCGCGTGGCCGACCGTCATGCGGTTGCCTGCGTGATAGCGCGACCGGCCTGGCGGCCGGAGAAGATGCAGCCGCCGAGGAAGGTGCCCTCCAGGGAGCGGTAGCCGTGCACGCCGCCCCCGCCGAATCCGCTCGCCTCACCGGCGGCGTACAGGCCGGGGATCGGGGTCGCGTCGGCCCTGAGCACCCGTCCCGACAGGTCGGTCTGGAGGCCGCCGAGGGTCTTGCGGGTGATCACGTGCAGCCGGACGGCGATGAGTGGCCCGGCCTTCGGGTCGAGGATCCTGTGCGGGGTCGCCGTACGGACCAGTTTGTCGCCGCGGTACCGGCGGGCGTTGTGGATGGCGGAGATCTGGCCATCCTTGGTGAAGGCGTTGTCCAGCTCCCGGTCGCGGGCGACGACCTCGCGCCGGATGTCCTCGACGTCGAGCAGGGGCCTGCCGGTCAGCGCGTTCATGCCGGCGACGAGTTCGTCGAGGGTGTCGGCGACGACGAAGTCCTCGCCGTGCTGCTTGAACGCCTCGACGGGCGCGGGTGCGCCGGGGCGGATGCGGCCGAGGGTCTGCAGGACCGACTTGTTGGTGAGGTCGGGGTTCTGCTCGGAACCGGAGAGCGCGAACTCCTTCTCGATGATCTTCTGGGTGAGTACGAACCAGCTGTGGTCGTGCCCGGTGGCCCGCAGGTGCGCCAGCGTGCCGAGGGTGTCGAAGCCGGGATAGAGCGGTCCGGGCAGCCGCTTGCCGGTGGCGTCGAACCACAGCGAGGAGGGCCCCGGCAGGATGCGGATGCCGTGGCCTGCCCAGATGGGATTCCAGTTCTTCACCCCTTCGACGTAGTGCCACATCCGGTCGGGGTTGATGACGTTGCCACCGGCGTCCTGGGTGATCCGCAGCATCCGTCCGTCCACGTGGGCGGGGACACCGCTGATCATGTGCTCGGGTGCGGTGCCGAGCCGGGCCGGCCAGTTTCTGCGCACCAGGTCGTGGTCGGCACCGATCCCGCCGGAGGCCACCAGGACAGCCTGGGCGGTCAGCTCGAATTCACCGACCACCGTGCGGCTGCTGGCCACCCCGCGAGCGGAGTCGCTGGGCTCCAGGACGGCACCCCGTACGCCGGTCACCGCTCCGTCGGTCACGACGAGTCCATCGACGCGGTGCCGGAACGCGAGGGTGACCAGCCCCTTCGCGACCGCGTCCCGCACCCGCCGTGCGAACGGCGCGACGACGGCGGGGCCGGTGCCCCACGTGACGTGGAAGCGCGGGACGGAGTTGCCGTGCCCGGTCGCGCCGTACCCGCCGCGCTCGGCCCAGCCGACCACCGGGAAGAACCGTACGCCCCGGGCGTGCAGCCAGGAGCGCTTCTCCCCGGCCGCGAAGTCCACGTACGCCTCGGCCCACCTGCGCGGCCACTCGTCCTCGGGCCGGTCGAACCCGGCCGTACCCAGCCAGTCCTGGAGGGCGAGCTCGCGCGAGTCCCTGATCCCCATCCGGCGCTGCTCCGGCGAGTCGACCAGGAACAGGCCGCCGAAGGACCAGAACGCCTGCCCACCCAGATTCGCCTCGGGCTCCTGGTCGAGCAGGATCACCCGGCGGCCCGTGTCCGCGAGTTCGGCGGCGGCAACCAGACCCGCCAGCCCGGCTCCGACAACGATCACGTCTGCGTCCATGGCAGGCACTCTTCCCACCGTCGTTTCCGCTGACGATCAAAACCACAGCGGATGAGGACGCACATTGTCACTGAGTGATAAAACAGGGCCATGGGCCTTCCGGAGCGGCTGGCCGTGCAGCGGCGACTCGTCGAGCGCGGTGGCCGGGTCGACGAACGCGTCATCGCCGCCGTGCTGCGCGAGGTCCCCGCCTACACCACCATCAGCCCCGCCCAGGTGGCCGAGACCCGCGCCATCGCCGCGTGGGCGATCCGCCGGCTGATCGAGATGTGGATCGACGACACCACACTGACCGCTGCCGACCTCCAGCGGTTCCGGGGCATCGGGGCCGCCCGGGCCACCGACGGTCGTCCCCTGTTCGCGGTGCTGCGCGCCTACCGGGTCGCCGCGGTCGAGATCAGTGACCTGGTCATCGACCTGGCTTCCGACGGGCTGGCCCTGTCCGACGTGGTGGCGCTGAACCGCACGCTGCTCACCAGCGTCGACCAGTTGTCGGAGTCCCTGTTCGCCGGCTACCACAGCGCCGCCGAACAGTTGAGCAGCAACCGGGCGCAGATGCTCGCAGGCCTCACCCACGACCTCCTGACCGGCCGGCAGACCTCCGCGGCCGTACTGGCGGACCGGGCGGCCCAACTCGGCATCGCGGTCCCGGCGACCCTGGCCCTCGTCGTCGTCGCGCCCGACACCACCGGCACCGTCCTCTCGGAGGGCGACGTCGCGGACCTCGCCTCGTCGATCTCCTCGGCGGGCGGCGGCCAGCCCCTGGACGTCCTGCACGCACTCCGGCGACACCAGGGGGTGCTGCTGGCCGCGACCATCCCCGACCTGACCGGCGAACTGACGTCCCGGCGATGGCGTGCCTGCGTGATCCGAGGGGTCACCCCCGCCGCGATCCCGGCGGAGTTCCGCCTCGCCTCCGCCGCACTCGACCACGCACCAGACGAGGCGTTCGCCGACTCGCCGATCCTCGACCGGGGCGACGCGATGCTGGTCGCCCTGCTGCGCGGGCAGCCGTCCGTCGACCCCGCCGAACTCGCGGCCGAGGCCCTCGGCCCCGTAGCCGAGGCCAAGAACGCGCACCTGCTCGAAGGGCTCAGGGAATACCTGCGCCGCGGCTCGTCCACCGAGGCGGCCGACAGGCTCGGCCTGCATCCCCAGACCATGCGGCACCGGCTGCGCCGGATCACCGAACTCTCCGGCCGCGACGTCCGTCTCTCCTGGGACCGCCTGATGCTCGACATCGCCCGCAGCGCGGACGAGGTCGCAGGCCGCGACCGTACGCCGACCGGACGGCCACCCGTCAGGAGGTAGCGTCCCGCCATGCGCATGAAGCTCGGTCGGCCCGACCTGGCCGCCCACGCCGAGCGGTTCGACGTCCCACCTGCGGCGGAGGACTTCGGCGTCACGTTTCTCGGCGTCTCCAGCCTGCTGTTCGACGACGGCGACACGGCGGTGATGACCGACGGCTTCTTCTCCCGCCCGTCCCTGCTCAGGGTCGCTCTCGGCAGGCTCGCACCCGACGAGGCGCGCATCGGCTCCGCGCTCACCCGGCTCAGGCTGGACCGCGACAACGGTGTACGCCGCCTGGCCGCCGTGATTCCGGTGCACACCCACTTCGACCACGTCATGGACTCCGCGACCGTCGCCCTGCGCACCGGCGCGCTGCTCGCCGGTGGCCGGTCCGCAGCCAATGTCGGCCGAGGAGCCGGCCTCGCCGAAGACCGCATCCACGTCGTCACGCCCCACGAACCGATGCCACTGGGCGCCTTCACCCTCACGTTCGTCGAGTCCGAGCACTGCCCACCGGACCGTTTCCCCGGCACCATCACGGAGCCCCTGACGCCCCCTGCCAAGGCGTCCGCCTACCGGTGCGGTGAAGCCTGGTCGGTGTTCGTCGAACACGCGAGCGGCCGGACCGCCCTGGTCCAGGGCAGCGCCGGCTACCGGCCAGGAGCACTCGACGGGCGACGGGCCGACGTCGCCTACCTGGGCGTCGGCCAACTCGGCGTGCAGGACGAGGAGTACATCCGTACGTACTGGGCCCAGACCGTACGGGCCGTCGGAGCCCGTCGCGTGGTCCTCGTCCACTGGGACGACTTCTTCCGCCCCCTCGACGAGCCGCTGCGCGCCCTGCCGTACGCGGGCGACGACCTCGACGTCACGATGCGCGTCCTGGCCCGGCTGGCCCACCAGGACCGGGTCGCGCTCCACCTGCCGAGACTGTGGCGTCGGGAGGATCCGTGGGTGGGACTGAGGTGACCGACGCCCCAACCGACCCTGCATCAAGGCATCGATGAAATCGAGTACCTCACGGCGCTGAAGGCCCTACGACGGATGATCGAGAACACCGGGGGAACCCGGTCTAGAGCCATCGCCATCCCAATACTCCCAGGGCATCAAGCTCTGTTCGTCACCCACCCGGTCCAGCACCTTCGTCTGCCCAGAACCCGGGATCTAGCTGGAGGCGGTGCAAATGATCCGCCCAGTTCTCAGGCTCTTCGTGGAAGATCAACCAGTTGTACTCGCCGAAATGGTCTTGCCAGTCCCAATGATGGTTGATGATCCGAACAGCTTGCGCGTACGACACCGCATGCCGCTCGGCCATGGCGACTGCAATGTCCCGGAAGTACAGGCGATGTTCATCAGGTGCCTCGAAGTCGAACTCAGGAAACAGACGCCCACCCTCCTACAGTGCCAGGTCAGCATCATGGGCGACGGGAAGGCTCGTCGCGCGCCCAGCGAAGCTGTCTGCCGCCGACCCGCCCTCCTGGGGATCAGACCGCCCGGTCGACGGCAGAGCTTTCAGACGTTGAAGCGGAACTCCACGACATCGCCGTCCTGCATGACGTACTCCTTGCCCTCGATCCGGACCTTGCCGGCGGCCTTGGCCGCCGCCATCGATCCGGCCTCGACCAGGTCGCCGAAGGAGACCACCTCGGCCTTGATGAAGCCGCGCTGGAAGTCGGAGTGGATGACCCCCGCGGCCTCCGGCGCGGTCGCGCCGACCGGGATGGTCCAGGCCCGCGCCTCCTTGGGGCCGGCGGTGAGGTACGTCTGGAGCCCGAGCGTGCGGAACCCGATCCGGACGAGCTGGTCCAGGCCGGGCTCGTTCTGCCCGATCGACTCCAGCAGCTCGCGGGCCTCCTCCTCGGGCAGGTCCACCAGCTCCGACTCGATCTTGGCGTCCATGAAGACGGCCTCGGCCGGGGCGACCAGGGCGCGCAGCTCGTCGAGGAACTCGGCGTTGCCCAGTTCGGCCTCGTCGACGTTGAAGACGTACAGGAAGGGCTTGGTGGTGAGCAGGTGCAGCTCGCGCAGGTGTTCCAGCTCGATGCCCGCGCCCTTGGCACCCGCGTAGAGGGTGACACCGGTGTCGAGCAGCTCGACGGCCTGCTTGGCGGCGGCCACGGCGGCGGCCCGGTCCTTGCGGAGCTTGGCCTCCTTCTCCAGCCGGGGCAGCGCCTTCTCCAGGGTCTGGAGGTCGGCGAGGATCAGCTCGGTGTTGATCGTCTCGATGTCGTCGGCCGGGGAGACCTTGCCGTCGACGTGCACCACGTTCGGGTCGGAGAAGGCGCGGACGACCTGGCAGATCGCCGAGGCGTCGCGGATGTTCGCCAGGAACGCGTTGCCCCGGCCCTGCCCCTTGGAGGCGCCGCGCACCAGGCCGGCGATGTCGACGAACGACACCGGGGCGGGCAGCACCTTCTGCGAGCTGAAGATCTCGGCGAGCTTGTGCAGCCGCTCGTCCGGCAGCCCGACGACGCCGACGTTGGGCTCGATGGTGGCGAACGGGTAGTTCGCCGCGAGCACGTCGTTCTTGGTCAGCGCGTTGAACAGGGTGCTCTTGCCGACGTTGGGCAGGCCGACGATGCCGATGGTGAGACTCACGACGAGCCAGCTTACGCCGCCGCCGTCCGGCCCCGGGAACGCGGTGCGGCACGCCAACTAGATCTTGGTGAGAAACGGCCTGGAGGGGCGCGGACCTACCAAGATCCGCCGACAGCCCAGGCCAGCCTCACAGTCAGGTCAGGAGAGCAGGCGCGGGCCGATCGGGATCTCCCGCACGCTGCCGTCCGGCCCGCGACTGACCTCGTACGCCGAGACGCCCGGACGGTCCGCGACGGCCTCGACGAGCCGCTCGCCCCGGTAGAGCAGGCCGGTGCCGTCGTCGGTGCAGTGGGCGGTCGGCAGCGTGCCGTCGCCGACCAGCCGGTGCATCAGCGGCCGGCGCTGCTCCTCGCTGTCGTAGTGCACGCCGTTGCCGTAGGGCAGCCAGCCCAGCCCGTCGGTGAAACCGCGCAGGGTGGTGCCGAAGCTGTCGGTGGCTCCGCCGGCGTGCCAGCAGATCGAGCCGGCGGAGACGCCGCCGAGCACCACGCCGGCTTCCCAGCACTCGCGCAGGATCTCGCCGAGGCCGTGCACCCGCCATACCGCGCAGAGGTTGGCGACGCTGCCGCCGCCCACCCAGACGATGTCCTGGGCGAGCAGGTGGGCGCGGATGTCGTCGACGTTCGGCATGGGGAACAGCGCCAGGTGCGTCATCCGGAACCGGCTGCCGGCGAACGCCTCGTAGATCCGGGCGAGCGTGGTCGGCTGGTCTCCCCCGGCCTGGTCGAGGAGGCAGATCCTCGGCTCCGGTCCGGCCTCGGCCAGTTCGGCGGCGAGGTCGAAGACGGGGTTGACCCGCCGGGCGCCGCCCTCGGGGCGCGGCGCGTAGATGCCCATGCTGGTGGCGAGGATGGTCGGTTCGCTGGCGGGCACGGTCGTCCTTCCGTCGGGGTCGGCGGTGCCCATCCTGCCCGAGGCCCCTCCCGGGCTGCCCGCCGCCCGCCGCCGGCAGGGTCCGCGCGGTTCGCTCAGCGTCCGCGGTCGGTCGCCGCGCCCAGCAGCGTACGCAGCAGCTCGGTGAGGCGACGCTGGTCCTCGGCGGGCAGCGCGTCGAGCAGCCGGCGCTGGACGGCCAGCCCCGCGTCGGCAGCCTCCTCGACCAACTCGCGGCCGGCCGGGGTGAGCGTGACCTGGAGCCCTCTCCGGTCGGTCGGGTCGGGTGAGCGGCGGACCAGCCCGGCGCGTTCCAGCCGGTCGAGCCGGCCGGTCATCCCGCCGGAGGTGAGCATCAGCGAGGCGGTGAGTGCCTTCGGCGCCAGCGTGTAGGGGGCTCCGGCGCGGCGCAGGGCGGCGAGCACGTCGAACTCGCCCCGGCTGATCGACCAGCGGGCGTAGGTGCGTTCCTGTTCGTCGCCGACGAGCCGGGCCAGCCGGTAGATGCGGCCGAAGACCGCCATCGGTTCGGGGCGCATTCCCGGCCGCTCCCGCTGCCACTGCTCGACGATGCCGTCGACGTCGTCCCGCTCGGTCACCCCCGGATTGTGCCGCACCTCGCACTCCCCCTTTCGTTCGCCACAAAGTAGCTTAGCTGTAAGATACTTAGCATCGAGCTTTAGGAGGGATCGTGAACCGGCGCTGGCCCGACATCCTGCTCACCGCCGCCGCGCCGACCGCGTGGGGCACGACGTACCTGGTCACCAGCGAGCTCCTGCCGCCCGACCGGCCGCTCTGGTCCGGCGTGATCCGGGCTCTCCCCGCCGGCCTGCTGCTGCTCGCGCTGACCCGGCACCGCCCGCACGGCGTCTGGTGGTGGCGCGCGGCCGTGCTCGGCGCGCTGAACATCGGGGCGTTCTTCCCGCTGCTCTTCTTCGCGGCCTACCACCTGCCCGGCGGCACCGCCGCGGTGCTCGGCGCCACCCAGCCGCTGCTGGTGGCGGGTCTGACGGTGCTCGCGCTCCACGAACGGCCCCGCCCCCGGGCCCTGGCCGCCGCGTTCGCCGCGCTGGCCGGGGTCACCCTGGTCGTGCTGCGCCCCGACGCGGGCCTCGACCCGACCGGCGTCGCCGCCGGGCTGACCGCCACCGCCGCGATGGGCACCGGCCTGGTGCTGACCCGTCGCTGGGGCCGCCCACCGGGCGTCGGCACGCTCACCGCCACCGGCTGGCAGCTCACCGCCGGCGGGCTGATGGTGACACCGGCAGCCCTGCTCGTCGAGGGAACGCCACCCCTGCCCGACCTCCCGGCGCTGGCCGGGTACGCGTGGCTGACGCTGGCCGGGACGGCGCTGGCGTACGCGCTGTGGTTCCGGGGCGCGGCCCGGCTGCCGGTCACCCAGGTCTCGCTGCTCGGCGCGCTCAGCCCGCTCACGGCCGCCGCGCTCGGCTGGGCCGTGCTCGGGCAGGCGATGACCGGCTGGCAGCTCGCCGGCTTCGCCGTCGCGGTCGGCGCCACCGTGGCCGGGCAGCTGCCGGAGCGCCGGCCCGGGCCGACGGGTCAGTCGCGGGGGCCGGCCTGGCGAGGGACCACCGCCTCGATCCGCAGGGTGCCGGGGGCCAGCTCCCCGGCGGCAGCCAGTGGCAGGGTGAAGCGGGCCTCGGCGGCAGGACCGGCCGCGTACGACTCGCGGAGCATCCAGCGCACCTCGTCGGCCGTCCAGCCCAGTCCGCCCCGGCCGGCGATCTCGCGGACGAGGCGCAGCGCCACCCGGGTGTCGTCGTCGTAGAACCGCATGCACCAGTGGTGCACCCACATGCCCAGCGCGCGGAGACCGTCGGCGTCGAGCGAGCGCACGAGTCGACCGCAGGCGGTGTCGCCGAACGCCCGCCCCGGGTCGCCGGCCCCGTCCCGTTCGATCGCGCCGACGGCGGCCGGGGCGACCGCCCGCATCCGGTCGTAGAAGCCCTGCACCACCACGCCGTCCAGCGGGGGGTGCCCGTCCCGTGTCGACGCCGCTTCCCGCCCCGCCACGCTCGCCATGACCGCACCCCTTCTTGAGTTGGTGGCCGGACGGTACCGACCACAACCGACACTTTCGGCGCCGGCGTCCCGTTCACTCCTCGCACGGTCAGGTCCGATTCCCGCGAGCCGGGGGCTCCGAGCAGGGGCATCATCGATGACGTGGAGTTGGACTTCGAGCGGTGCTACCGGGCGGTCGACAGCCGCGACCAGCGGTTCGACGGCTGGTTCTACACGGGCGTCACGTCGACCGGGATCTACTGCCGGCCGTCCTGCCCGGCGACGACGCCGAAGCGGCAGAACGTCCGGTTCTTCCCCTCGGCCGCCGCCGCCCAGACAGCCGGGCTGCGCGCCTGCCGGCGCTGCCGGCCGGACGCCGTCCCGGGCTCCCCGCAGTGGGACGTGCGGGCCGACGTGGTCGGCCGGGCGATGCGGTTGATCGCCGACGGGGTGGTCGACCGGGACGGCATCCCGGGGCTGGCCGCCCGGCTCGGCTACACCGAGCGGCACCTGCACCGGATGCTGCGGGCCGAGATGGGCGCCGGCCCCCTGGCCCTGGCCCGGGCGCAGCGCGCGCAGACCGCCCGCACCCTGATCGAGACCACCGGGCTGGGCATGGCGGAGGTCGCGTTCGCCGCCGGGTTCGGCAGCGTCCGGCAGTTCAACGACACGGTCCGGGAGGTGTACGGCAGTGCCCCGTCCGAGCTGCGCACCGCCCGCCGCCCGAGTCCCACGTCGGGCGGGGCGGGCACGATCACGTTGCGGCTCGCGTACCGCCCGCCGCTGCACGCGGAGGCGCTGCTGGACTTCCTCGCGCTGCGCGCGCTGCCCGGCGTCGAGGAGGTACGCGACGGGACGTACCGGCGGGGACTGCGGCTGCCGCACGGCCCGGGCGAGGCGGCCCTGACCCCGGCGGACGGGCACGTCACGGCGACGCTGCGGCTGACCGACATGCGCGACCTCGCCCCGGCGGTGGCCCGCTGCCGGCGCCTGCTCGACCTCGACGCCGATCCGACCGCCGTCGACGACACCCTCGCCGCCGATCCGGCGCTGGCCCGGGCGGTCGCCGCGGAGCCGGGGATCCGGCTTCCCCGCTCGGTCGACGGCTTCGAGATGGCCGTACGCGCGATCGTCGGCCAGCAGGTCTCCGTCCGTTCCGCCCGCACCACCCTCACCCGCCTCCTGACCCACCTGACCCCCCTCCCCCTCCCACCCCACCCACCCCACCCGCGCCTCAACGGCGTCGATCAAGAGGTTCGGGGCTCCGGGGAACGCTCCCAGGAACCCAAACCTCTTGATCAACTGGCGGAGGGCGGGGCGGGCGGGGCGGGCTGGTTGTCCGGGTTTCCCGGCGCCGCGGAGGTGCTCGGCGTGCCGGACGAGGTGTTCGGGATGCCGGCGGGGCGGCGGGAGACCATCCGTACGCTGGCACGGGCCGTCGCCGACGGATCGCTCGACCTGGCGCCGGGCGGGGACCGCGAGGAGACCGTCCGGCGGCTGCTGGCGCTGCCCGGAATCGGGCCCTGGACCGCGGGCTACGTCGCGATGCGTGCCCTCGGCGACCCGGACGTCCTCCTGCCCACCGACCTCGCCGTGCGCCGGGGAGCCGCCGCCCTCGGCCTACCGGACGCCCCGTTGACCCTCGACGCGTACGCCGACCGCTGGCGCCCCTGGCGCTCGTACGCGGTGATCCGACTCTGGAGAGCAGCATGAACACGAACGACAGCACCGTCATCGACACCCCCGCCGGGCCGCTGAGCATCATGGTCGGCCCGGACGGCGCGGTCCGGGCGGCGGGCTTCACCGGTGACCCGGAGAGCCTGCTCCCCCTGATGCACCCGACCATGCGGGCACCGCTGCGACACCGCGGCGACCTCGGCCCGGTCAGCGCCGCCGTGGCGTCCTACCTGGACGGCGAGTTGACCGCCATCGACACCGTGCCGGTGCGGCAGCACACCGGGGGCACGTTCATGGCGCACGCCTGGCAGGTGCTGCGCGAGGTGAAACCGGGCGATCCGGTGACGTACACCGGGTTCGCCGGGCTGGCCGGCCGCCCCGCCGCCGTACGCGCCGCCGCGGCGGCCTGCGCCCGCAACGCCGCCGCCCTGTTCGTCCCGTGCCACCGGGTGCTGCGCACGGACGGGACGCTCGGCGGCTACCGCTGGGGGCTGGACGTGAAGCGGTGGCTGCTCCGGCACGAGGGGCGCTGACGGGAAACCCTCGACGGTGGAGACGGCCGACCGGGTGCTGTAGCCCGACGGCGGCCGGATCGTCACTGCCGGGCCGTCCCGCACCGCCGTCACCCCGCCGGACGGGAACCCGCCGGGGCCGCTTCTCCCCTAGACTCCGTGCGGCCATCGGCGCAGCCCGCGGACCGCTTCGGCGGCCAACGCGAGGACTGTCCGATGAGGACAGGCGACACGGGGAGGTTGCGGGGTGCGTTTCCGACGACGGGTCATGGTGACCGGGGTGGCCGCCGCCTGCGTGGTGGCCGGGGTGGTCGTCGCGGTGGTGCCGACGCTGGACGGCAGCGACCGCACACCGGCCGCCGCGACGGAGGCCGGTGCGTCGACGGAGGGCGGCGACGTCAACTCGACGGACGCCCCGCCCGCCGCCAGCCCCCGCCCCGGCAGCCGCGCCGGCAGCAGCCCCGGGACGGCACCCCGGCCGGTGACCGTTCCCACCCGCCCGGCCGCCACGATCGCCAAGGGCAGCCCCGCCTCCGTCTCCTACCTGCGCGAGCGGTACGCGCTCGGCCCGCAGGAGGCGGCCCGTCGGCTCGCGCTACAGGAACTCTCCGCCCCGCTGGCCGAACGCCTCGCCAAGGAGTTCCCCGGCGAGTACGGCGGCATGTGGCTGGACCAGGCCGCCGGCGGCGTCCTCACCCTCGCCGCCACCGACGTCGTGCCCGTGACGGCGGCGGTCAGCGGCGTACCGGACGCGGCGCACGTCCGGGTGGTGCCGGTGCGGCACTCGCTGCGCGAACTCACCGACGCGGCGGCCCGGCTCGCCACCGCCCTCGACGCCGCCGCCGGCACCGACGTGGTGGTGGACCAGCAGACCAACGAGGTGCTCGTGCTCACCGGCGACCGGATCGCCACGGACGACGCCCGGCTGGCCGGGGCGCTCGCCACCGCCGGGGTGCCGGCCCGCGCGCAGGCCCGGATCGCCGACACGGCCGTGCAGAAGGCCTGCGACCCGCGCTACTGCGCGAAGGCGCCGATGCGCGGCGGCATCCGGCTGGACGTGCCGCGCGACGACGGCACCGTGGGCGGCTGCACCTCCGGCTTCAACATCACCGTCGCCGGGCGAAGCCCGTACGTGCTGACCGCGGGGCACTGCGTCGTCGGCGGGCGGCACCAACTGGTGGACCGGACGTGGCACCAGTTCCTCGGCCCGAAGGTGCCGGTGACCGTGGAGGCGCCGAACGCGGGCCTGGCCGAGAACGCCTACCCGTACGACTACGCGATCATGCCGTACCAGCCGGGTGCCTCGGCCCGCTGGTCGTCCTCGGGCGGCGGCACCACCGGCCTGGTCAACTACTGGTGCGTGCCGGACAACCCCCGGTGCGGGAGCACCGGCAGCCGGGACGTGCCGATCACCGGGCACGTGCCGTGGAGCGCCGTCCAGACCGGCTGGGTGGTCTGCGCGACCGGCGCGGCGTACACGCCGAAGGCCGGCGAGCAGTACGTCGACTCCGGGGCCGGCTCCGGCTACCTGCCCGGCACCCGCTGCGGGGAGATCGTCGGCAAGAGCAGCGGCGGTATCGACGTCCGGATCTGCGCCCGCCCGGGCGACAGCGGCGGGCCGCTGTTCACCGAGACCGACGGCAAGGCGCTCGGCATCCTCTCGCACGGCGACCCGGGGCAGGGCGCCTGCACGAACCCGAACGAGAGGAACTCCTACGCCCCGGTCTCCACGATCCTGGACCGGGCGAACGCCCGCACCAACAATCTGATGCGGATCAGGCTGGCCACCAGGGGTGTGGAGGCCCCGGTCCCCCGCTGAGCGGAGCCGGCGGCCGAGCCCAGGCGCCCGGTTAACCCGTGGTCCGGTGCTCGGCCGCTGCCTACGATCGACGGATGACCGATACGGAGAGGACGGCCCGCGCCGACATCCCCGAGCGTCCGACCCTGGACGGGCTCGAGGAGACCTGGGCGCGCCGCTGGCAGGAGAAGGGCACGTACACGTTCGACCGCGCGAAGCAGCGGTCCGACGTGTACGCGATCGACACTCCGCCGCCGACCGTATCCGGCGAGCTGCACATGGGGCACGTCTTCTCGTACACGCACACGGACGTGGTGGCCCGGTTCCAGCGGATGCGCGGGCGGACGGTCTTCTACCCGATGGGCTGGGACGACAACGGCCTGCCCACCGAGCGCCGGGTGCAGAACGTGTACGGCGTCCGCTGCGAGCCGGCGCTGCCGTACGACCCGGAGTGGCAGGCCCCCGAGACCCCCGTGAGCGAGGCCGCCCGCAAGGACCCGACCCCGATCTCCCGACGGAACTTCATCGAGTTGTGCGAGCGGTTGACCGTGACCGACGAGCAGGTCTTCGAGGCGCTCTGGCGGCGGCTCGGGCTGTCCGTGGACTGGTCGCTGACGTACACCACGATCGGCCGGATGGCCCGGGCGACGTCGCAGCGGGCGTTCCTGCGGAACCTGGCCCGGGGCGAGGCGTACCAGGCGGAGGCACCGACGCTGTGGGACGTCGGCTTCGCCACCGCCGTCGCGCAGGCGGAACTGGAGGACCGGGAGCGGCCCGGGGCGTACCACCGGCTGCGGTTCGCCGGGCCGGGCGGGCGCGAGGTGCTCATCGACACCACCCGCCCGGAGCTGCTGCCGGCCTGCGTGGCACTGGTCTGCCACCCCGACGACAAGCGGTACGCCGACCTGGTCGGCGACACCGTGCGTACGCCCGTCTTCGACGTGCCGGTGCCGGTGCGGACGCATCCGCTGGCGGACCCGGCGAAGGGCACGGGTATCGCGATGGTCTGCACCTTCGGCGACCTGAACGACGTGACCTGGTGGCGGGATCTCCAACTGGAGACCCGCGTGGTGATCGGCCGCGACGGTCGGCTGCTGCCCGAGCCGCCGGCCGGCGTGCCGGCGCAGCCGTACGCGGCGCTGGCCGGACGGACCGTCAACGCCGCCCGGCGGACGCTGGTCGAGTTGCTGGCCGACACCGGTGACCTGGTCGGCGAGCCGCGACCGATCACCCACCCGGTGAAGTTCTACGAACGCGGCGACCGGCCGCTGGAGATCGTCTCGACCCGGCAGTGGTATCTGCGCAACGGCGGGCGCGACACGGGGCTGCGCGACGAACTGCTGGCCCGGGGCGGGGAGCTGCGCTGGATGCCGGAGCACATGCGGCACCGCTACGCGCACTGGGTGGGCGGCCTGACCGGTGACTGGCTGGTCAGCCGGCAGCGCTTCTTCGGCGTGCCGGTGCCGGTGTGGTACCGGCTCGACGACGCTGGCGAGCCGGACTGGTCCCAGCCTCTCACGCCGGAGGAATCCGCGCTGCCGATCGACCCGTCCAGTGACGCCCCGCCCGGGTTCGCGGAGTCGCAGCGGGGCCGGCCGGGTGGCTTCGTCGGCGACCCGGACGTGCTCGACACCTGGGCCACCTCGTCGCTGACCCCACAGATCGCTGGCGGGTGGGAGACCGACCCGGACCTGTTCGCCCAGGTCTTCCCGATGGACCTGCGCCCGCAGGGGCAGGAGATCATCCGCACCTGGCTGTTCTCCACGGTGGTCCGGTCGCACCTGGAACACGGGGTCCTGCCCTGGCGGGACACGGTGCTCTCCGGCTGGATCCTCGACCCCGACCGGAAGAAGATGTCCAAGTCCAAGGGGAACGTGGTCACCCCGATGGCGCTGCTGGAGCAGTACGGCTCCGACGCGGTCCGGTACTGGGCGGCGAACGGCAGGCCGGGCATGGATCTCGCCTTCGACCCTGCTCAGATCAAGGTCGGCCGGCGGATGGCCACCAAGCTGCTGAACGCGTCGAGGTTCGCCCTCGGGCTGGGCGCCGCCGAGGCGTTGCGCGCTCCGGCGACCGAACCGCTGGACCGCGCCATGCTCGCCGAGCTCTCCGGCGTGGTCGCCGCCGCGACGTCCGCACTGGAGGCGTACGACCACACGGCCGCGTTGCAGGTCGCCGAGAGCTTCTTCTGGCGGTTCTGCGACGACTACATCGAGTTGGTGAAGGAACGCGCCTACGGTTCCGGGCCGGGGGCGGAATCGGCCCGGGCGGCGCTGGCCACCGCGCTCTCGGTGCAGCTGCGGCTGTTCGCCCCGGTGCTGCCGTACGCGACCGAGGAGGTGTGGTCGTGGTGGCGGTACGGCTCGGTGCACCGCGCGCCCTGGCCCACCACGTACGAGGTGGAGCGGGCGATCCAGGGCGGTGGCGACCCGGAGTTGCTGCGGCTGGCCGCCGACGCGCTCGGCCAGGTGCGCCGGGCCAAGTCGGAGCGGAAACTGTCGATGAAGGCGGAGGTGCCGCTGGCCGAGGCGCTCGGCCCGGCGGCCCTGTTGGAGCAGCTGACCGTGATCGCCGACGACCTTCGGGCGGCCGGCCACATCGCCAAGCTGGACCTGCTGCCCGACCGCACCCCGGAACTGGTGATCGCCTGCGCCTTCTGAGGCACCGACCCGCCGTCCCGCCCGGGGCGGCGGGTCACCAGCCGCGCAGAAGACGCAGGCCGAGGAGGAAGGCGACGACGGCGGGGCCGACCAGCAGGGTGATGGCCTGGAGGCGGTACGGCATCCGGTGCCGGGTCAGCTCCACCGCGTTGCCCAGCACGATCACGCCGGCCAGCATCAGGAAGGCACCCCACATCGGGGCGGCCCCCACGTCGAGCAGGCCGACGCGGGTCAGTTGGAGCGTCCCGCCGAGCAGCAGGGCGCCGTCCAGCGCCAGCAGGGAGACCGCCCGGTGCAGGCCCCGGGCCAGCGGGTGGACCAGCCGCCAGCGGTAGGTGCCGGCGACCGCCAGGCACGGCAGGATGATCATCAGGGGCCAGCCGCGCCCGAACACGCCGAACATCAGCAGCGCGCCGACCGCGAACACCAGCGCGCCGAGGCAGGCGACCACGTAGCCGGCGAAGGCACGCCCGCCGCCCCTGGCCAGCAGTGGCCCGCCGGTGGCGGCGATCAGCGCGCCGGGGATCAGCACGAAGCCCGCCCACCAGTGGAAGTGCCCGGTGGCCTGTGCGGCCGTGGTGGTGGCCGCCGCCGCCAGCCCGGCCACCACGAGGCTGACCATCCTGTGCCGGCCGGCACCCGGATAGGACTCCCGCGACATCACCAGCCCCGTCTCCGCGCTCACGCAGTCAGCCTCGCCCAGCCGGCCGACCCGGTCCATCCGGGCAGCCCTACCATCGGGGGTCGGGCTGCCCGGACGGCCTTGGCGTGCGCGGTCAGCTCGTCTCGCCGGCCACGCTGAACGAACGAAGACGGTCGATGGCAAGCGCGGTGAACCCTACGCTGATCAACGCGGCCATCACCGTGGCCACCGGCACCGAGACGCTGGTCTCCAGCAGCCCGGTGGGGGCCAGCCGGTCGGCGAGGGTGATCACGTACTGCTGGACGGAGAGCACCTGGGTGCCGCTGACGATGTTGCCGAGCAGCCCCTCCCAGATCAGCACGTAGACCAGGCCGAGCAGCACCGGGCGCCGGGTGACGAGGCTGAGCGCCACGAACAGCGCCGAGTACGCCAGCGCACCCACCGCCGACGCTGCGGCGAGCGCCAGGCCGAGGCGTACGGAATCGGCCAGCACGCCCGCGACGTAGATCGGCACGGCGACGGTGACCGCGGTGACTCCGGCAGCCACAGCCAGCTTGGGCAGCACGATCTGCCAGCGCGGCAGCGGCTTGGTCAGGATGTGCACGATCGTGCCGTCGTCGATCTCGGCCCCCAGCACGCCGGTGCCGACGATCAGGGCGACCACCGGGAGCACCACGGCCAGGCCGAGGCCGATCAGCACCGGCGGACCCCACTCGCCCGGGTCGACCCCGAGCGCGCGGGAGAGCACGGCGAGCAGCACCAGCACCACGGGCAGCGGCAGCAGCAGGAGGAAGCGGCGACGCCCGAACAGCCCCCGCACGGTGATCCAGGAAACGGTAGACATGGGTTCAGGCCTCCACCAGGTAGGAGAAGACGCTCTCCAGGGACTCGTCCTCGGGCACCAACTGGCGCACCCGGATGCCCTCCGCGAGGGCGATCTTCGGCAGGACGCGGGTGAACGCGCCGTAGTCGCCGGCCCGCACGGTCAACCCGGCGCGGCCCAACTCGACCCCGGTCACCGACTCCTCCGCCATCAGCGCCACGGCGAGCGCCCGGTCGTCGGTGGAGTGCACGGCGAAGACGTGCGGCCGGTTGGTCATCAGCCGGCGGATGGTGCGGAAGTCGCCGGAGGCGGCCAGCCGGCCGGCGACCATCACCTGGACGGTGCCGGAGACCTGCTCGACCTCCTCCAGGATGTGCGAGCTGAACAGGATGGTGCGGCCGGCGTCACCGAGGCGGTGCAGCAGCTCCATCATGTGCAGACGCTGGCGCGGGTCCATCCCGTTGAACGGCTCGTCGAGCAGCAGCACCTGCGGCTCGTGCACCAGCGCGGCGGCCACCCGGGCGCGCTGCCGCATGCCCTTGGAGTACGTGCCGATCCGGCGGTTCTGCGCGCCCTCCATCTCCACCAGGGCGATGGCCTCGCGGGCCGCCGCCGCCGGGTCCGGCAGCCGGTGCAGCTTCGCGCTGGCCAGCACGAACTCGTACGCGGTGAGGAAGGTGTGCACCGCCTCCCGCTCGCTGACCAGGCCGAGCCGGCGGTAGACCTCGGGGTTGCGCCAGGTGGGCCGGCCGTCCAGGCTCACCGCCCCGCGCGACGGGGCCAGGAATCCCGCCATCATGTGCAGCAGGGTGGTCTTGCCCGCGCCGTTCGGGCCGAGCAGCCCGGTGACCCCGGGGCCGAGGCTCATGCTGACGTCGTTGACCGCCACCACGTTGCCGTACCAGCGGGAGACGCCCGCGAGGTCGAGCGTGCTGACGGCGGCGGTCGGCGTCCCCACCGCCTGGTTGGTGCTGATCGTGGTCATCGGGCGGCCACCTTCCGGTATCGCAGCAGCAGCAGGGCGACGCAGCCGGCCACGAGCAGCACGGCGGCGACCCCGTAGACGGGGCCGAAGTCGCCGATCGGCACTCCGCTGCGGCCCTCGGGCACCAGCAGGTCACCGAGCGCCCAGGTGCCCACGCCGCCCACCAGCGTCGACGGCGAGGCGAGGAAGGCCAACTCGTTGACCGCCTGGGACGGCATGATCGACAGGGTGCCGACGATCGGCGTGGTCATCAGGAACACGGCCACGATCCCGCCGGCGGCGAACGCCCGCTTGCCGGTGAGGGAGGCGACCAACAGCCCGACGGAGGCGAAGACCACCGCCCAGAGCCCGGCGTAGAGCAGGCCCGGCAGCAGGTCGAGCAGCTCGTTCCAGACGCCGCGCATGCCGTCGCCGGTGGTGAAGGCGGCGCCCAGGAACATCACCAGTTGCGGCCCGCCGAGCAGCAGCCAGAGCGCGGTCGCCAGCGCCAGCAGCTTGGCCAGCGGGTAGTCCGACCGGGGCAGCGGCCGGGAGAAGTAGAGCGGCAGCACCCCGCTGCGCAGGTCGCGGGAGACCAGCTCGGGGGCGACCACCGCGACGAAGAAGATGACCAGCCAGCTCATGTTGTCGGCGAACTGGGCGTACGTCAGCACCACCTCGCCGATCTGGCTGCGTACCGCGGTGACGCCGGCGGCCACCACGGTGACGATGCTGACCACCAGCCAGGGGAAGATCTTGGCCTTCGCGCTGCGGCCCAGCCCGAACGCCGTCCGCAGGCCGTGCAGGTAGAGCGCCCCGAAGACGTGCCGGCGGCCCAGCCGGGGGCCGGTGTAGCGCTGGTAGCCGATGTCGTGGATGACGCCGGTCGGCTCAGGCATGGCTGGGCTCCCTCGTGGCGAAGAGTTCGGCCACCCGGTGCCGGCGCTGGTCCAGCCGGTGCAGGGGCAGGTCCAGTTCGGCTACCGCGCCGAGGATCAGGTCGTAGGTGGCGTCGTCGGCCAGCTCGACGAGCAGCAGCCGGCCGTCCCGACGGACCGGCAGGTCGAGCGCGGCCAGCCGCGCCGCCAGCTCCTCCGTGCCCTCGCTGACCTCGACGGCGAGCACGTCGGTGGCCGAGGTCATGGCGGAGATGTTGTCGGCACGCAGCAGCCGCCCGCCGTCGATGGCGACGAGGGTGTCGCAGATCCGCTCCACCTCGCCGAGCAGGTGCGAGCAGACCAGCACGGAGATGCCGAACTCGGTGCCGATGCGGTGCACCAGCGCCAGCATGGCGTCCCGGCCGGCCGGGTCCAGGCCGTTGGTCGGCTCGTCGAGCAGCAGCAGGTCGGGGTCGTGCACCAGGGCCTGGGCGAGCTTGACCCGCTGCTTCATGCCCGTCGAGTAGCCGCCGACCGGGCGGTAGCGCTCCTCGTAGAGCCCGACGTGCCGCAGCGCCTCGGAGGCCCGCTCCCGGGCGACCGTACGCGGCAGGCCGCTGACCTGGGCGAGGTGGGTGACCAGCTCGGCTGCGGAGAGATCCGGCGGCAGGGCGTCGTGCTCGGGCATGTAGCCGACCCGGGCGCGGACCCGGGCGGAGTCGGTGGTCGGGTCGAGGCCGAGCACCCGGACCCGGCCGCTGGTCGGGGGGAGGAGGCCGAGCAGGATCTTGATCAGAGTCGACTTGCCGGCGCCGTTCGCGCCCACCAACCCGATGATCCCCGGCTCGACCGCGACGGTCAGGTCGGCCAGCGCGGTGACCCCACCCCCGTACGTCTTGGTCAGCGACTCGGTCGCGATCAGTGTCACGTCGTACAGCGTAGGGAGCCGACGCCCCCTCTGGGCAGCGGCTCGCCCCCGGTGCTCCCCTGATCCTGGCGGCCCGCGTCCCCTAGGGTCCGGGGCCTCGCGGGCCCCCGGAGCGCGGCCGGGTGGAGTGGCGCTCTCGACCGATCGCCGACCGGCTGAGAAACTGTGTGCCGGTCAGCGTGGTTTGGGGGATGGATGAGCAACAGCTGGGTGCTGCCCGACGAGGTGCTCCGGGACGCGCCGGCGTACACGCCGCGCCCCGGCGAGCTGGCCGACCTGGAGTTGCTGCTGACCGGGGCGTACGCCCCGCTGGCCGGCTTCATGACCCGCGCCGACCTGGTCTCGGTGAGCCGCCGGAGTCGGCTCGCCGACGGTTCGCCGTGGCCGGTGCCGGTGACCCTCCAGGTGCCCACCGCGCTCGCCCAAGGCCTCGACCCGCGAGACGGGGCACGCCGCACCCTGGTGCTCACCGACGGGGAGGGCGCGCCGGTCGCGGCGCTGGAGATCGCCGACGCGTGGCAGGTCCGCGACGGGGTGGCCGGCGTCGGCGGCACCGTCCGCCGGCTCGGTGACGGCGGCCACGGGCCCTTCCAGCGGCTGCGCCGCACCCCCGAGGAGATACGCCCGCTGCTGCCGTCCGGTCGGGTGCTCGGGGTGGTCGCCGACCGTCCGCTGCACCGGCCGCAGCTCGCCCAGATCGCCCACGCGGTCCGCACGCTCGGCGCCCACCTGCTGGTGATGATCCCGGTCGGCGAGGACGGCCTCGGCGGGCTACCCCCGGAGGCGCTCGTACGCAGCGTCTTCGCGGCCCGCGACCGGATGCCGCCGGCCACGCTCGTCGCCGTGCCGCTGTCCCGCCGGCGCGACGAGATCAGCGACGCGCTGCTGCGGGCCCGGGTGTCGGCGGCGTACGGCGTCACGCACCTGCTCTCCACCGGCGAGATGCTCTCCGGCGCCGGCCTGCGGGTGCTGGTGCCGCGCGAACTGGCCTACGACAACCGCGACGGGCAGTGGCGCTGGCGGGAGGACATCCCCCCGCGCAACCGGCGCCTGGCGCTGACCCAGCCGGAGATCGACGACCTGCTGGACCGGGGCTTCCCGCTGCCCGAGTGGCACACCCCGCCGGCGGTGGCGAAGGAGCTGGCCCGGGCCCGGCCGCCGCGGCGGCACCGGGGCCTGGTGATCTTCCTTACCGGGCTCTCCGGCTCCGGCAAGTCGACGATCGCCCGGGGTCTGGCCGACGTGCTGCGCGAGCAGGGCGACCGGACGATCACGCTGCTCGACGGGGACGTGGTGCGCCGCGAACTCTCCGCCGGCCTGGGCTTCAGCAAGGCCGACCGGGACCTCAACGTCCGGCGGATCGGCTGGGTGGCGGCCGAGATCGCCCGGCACCACGGTGTCGGCATCTGCTGCCCGATCGCCCCGTACGCCCAGGCCCGCGCGACCGCCCGGGACATGGCGCTGGCCGCCGGCGCGGGCTTCCTCCTGGTGCACGTGGCGACCCCGCTGGAGGTCTGCGAGCAGCGCGACCGCAAGGGCCTCTACGCGCGGGCCCGCGCCGGCCTGCTCACCGGGATGACCGGCATCGACGACCCCTACGAGGTGCCCACCGACGCCGACCTGGTCGTCGACACCAGCGCCCTGACGATCGACGAGGCGGTCGAGTCCGTCCTGCACCATCTGACCGAGACGGGATGGGTCGAACCCAAGCTCCAGTCCATCTGATCGCACCCGTCGCCGCCGCCCTGGTGTTCACCGACCAGTCGGTGGTGCTTGCCGACCAGTTGGGCGAGCTGGTGGTCGTGCCGGTGACGGGTGCGGGACGGCCGGCCACGACAGGTGAGGGGACGGCGAGGTGAAGCGCACCGCGACGAAACTGGCCGACGGCCGGGAACTGATCTACTTCGACGAGCGGGACGACGCCGTCCGGGACCAGCCGGACCGGCGTGAACTGCCCCCGCCGCCGCCCGCGTCGCAGCTGCGCCTCGATCCGCTGACCGACGAGTGGGTGGCCGTCGCCGTGCACCGGCAGACCCGCACCTTCCTTCCGCCGGCCGACCGCTGCCCCCTCTGCCCCAGCACGGACGGTCGGCAGAGCGAGATCCCGGCGCCCGGCTACGACGTCGCCGTCTTCGAGAACCGGTTCCCCTCACTGAGCGGCCGGGTGGCCGACGAGCCGGCCGAGATCACCCCGTTCACCCCGGCCCGGCCCGGTCTGGGCCGCTGCGAGGTGGTCTGCTTCACCGACGACCACCACGCCTCCTTCGCCTCCCTCCCGCCGCGCCGGGTACGCACCGTCCTCGACGCGCTCGCCGACCGCACGACGGTGCTCGGCGGACTGCCCGGGGTGGAGCAGGTGTTCTGCTTCGAGAACCGGGGCGTGGAGATCGGCGTGACCCTGCACCACCCGCACGGTCAGATCTACGCGTACCCCTTCGTGACCCCGCGGACCCGGGCGCTGCTGGCCGCCGCGCGCCGGCACGCGGAACGCACCGGTGGGCGCAACCTCTACGCCGACGTGCTCGCCGCCGAGCGGGCCACCGGCGACCGGGTGGTCGCCACCAACGAACACTGGACGGCGTACGTCCCGGCGGCGGCCCGCTGGCCGTTCGAGGTGCACGTGGCCCCGCACCGGCCGGTGCCGGACATCCCCGCGCTCGACGATGCCGAACGGGATGCCTTCGGGCCGCTCTACCTGGACCTGCTGCACCGCTTCGACGGGCTGTTCGACGTGCCGATGCCCTACATCGCCGCCTGGCACCAGGCACCGGTACGCGTCGACCGCGAACTGGGCCACCTGCACCTGCAGCTGTTCAGCATCCGGCGCGCGGAGGACAAACTGAAGTACCTGGCGGGCTCGGAGTCCGCGATGGGTGTCTTCATCAACGACATCGCCCCCGAACGCGCCGCCGAACTCCTCCGCACCGCGTGAAAGGAAGGGCCCCTTCCTGACGCCTGCGGTAGAGCAAGGGCCCCTTCCTGACGCCCGGCGAGCGGTGGCGGATGGCCGGCGGGCGGTGGCGGATGGCCGGCGGGCGGTGGCGGATGGCCGGCGGGCGGTGGCGGTGCGGTGGCGGGCCCGCGTTCGGCGGCGCCAATCGTAGTGGAGACAGGGCGCGGGGGGCCCGGGACAGGGCCCCCCGCAGGGAAGGGACGGCTGGCTGTGCGCGACAGCCGGGAAGGCTGGCTGATCGGCACGCATGCCGCGAGGCGACCGCGGTCAACCTTCCTGGACGCGACTGGCATCTCGTCCACCCAGGTCAACGAGGCGCGCCGAGGTAGGTGACGCAGTCGGCGTGTCATCCCACGACACGCCGCCCACCCACGCCCGGCACATCCCCCGCACCGGCCCGTCCACGCCCACCGCCTTCGCCAACCGGCTTCGCCCACCGCCTTCGCCAACCGGCTTCCCAACATCGTGCGCACACCCGCCACCCGTTGCTGCCCACTGCTGCCCACCGCCAACGGCCAGACGAGTAGATCTTGGTAGGAATCCGCCCCCAGAAGGGCCGTTCTCTACCAAGATCTACAACCGCCCGCTGGCGGCGAGAACGGCGAGAACGCGCAGGAGCCCGCCGGCGGTGCCGGCGGGCTCCTGTGTGAACGGCGGCAGCACGAATCAGGTGCCGCCAGTAGGCGCGTGGAGGATCAGGCGGAGAGCCTGCGCGCCAGGTTCTCGTCCAGCGCGTTCATGAACTCGTCGGTGGTCAGCCACGGGGCGTCCCGCGAGATGAGCAGCGAGAGGTCCTTGGTCATCTGGCCGCCCTCGACGGTGTCGACGATGACCTGCTCCAGGGTGTTGGCGAACTCGGTGACCGCCGGGGTGCCGTCCAGCTTGCCCCGGTGGGCGAGGCCCCGGGTCCAGGCGTAGATCGACGCGATCGGGTTGGTCGAGGTCTTCTCGCCCTTCTGCCACTGCCGGTAGTGCCGGGTGACCGTGCCGTGCGCGGCCTCGGCCTCGACGGTACGGCCGTCCGGGGAGAGCAGCACCGAGGTCATCAGGCCGAGCGAGCCGAAGCCCTGCGCGACGGTGTCGGACTGCACGTCACCGTCGTAGTTCTTGCAGGCCCAGACGTAGCCGCCCTCCCACTTGAGCGCGGCGGCGACCATGTCGTCGATCAGCCGGTGCTCGTAGGTGATGCCGGCGGCGTCGAACTCGGCCTTGAACTCGTTCTCGAACACCTCGGCGAAGATGTCCTTGAACCGGCCGTCGTACGCCTTGAGGATGGTGTTCTTGGTGGACAGGTAGACCGGGTAGTTGCGGTCCAGGCCGTACCGGAACGAGGCGCGGGCGAAGTCCCGGATCGACTCGTCGTAGTTGTACATGCCCATGGCGATGCCGCTACCGGGGAAGTTGGCGACCTCCATCTCCATCGGGGCGCCGCCGTCGGCCGGGGTGTAGGTGACGGTCACCTTGCCCGGGCCGGGCACCACGAAGTCGGTGGCCTTGTACTGGTCACCGTGGGCGTGCCGGCCGATGATGATCGGTTTGGTCCAGCCGGGGACCAGCCGCGGCACGTTGGACATGATGATCGGCTCACGGAAGACGACGCCGCCGAGGATGTTGCGGATGGTGCCGTTCGGCGACCGCCACATCTTCTTCAGGCCGAACTCCTCCACCCGGGCCTCGTCCGGGGTGATGGTCGCGCACTTGACGCCGACGCCGTGCTCCTTGATGGCGTTGGCGGCGTCGACGGTGACCTGGTCGTCGGTCTCGTCGCGGTGCTGGATCGAAAGGTCGTAGTAGTGCAGGTCGACGTCGAGGTAGGGCAGGATCAGCTGCTCCCGGATCTGCTTCCAGATGATCCGGGTCATCTCGTCGCCGTCGAGCTCAACGACCGGGTTGTTTACCTTGATCTTCGCCATCGGCCGGCGCTCCTCTCGGGGGACACGTGCTCAAGCAGTACGAGCGTACTGGAAACTGGTCGGCAGCCCCCAGCCGGCCTCGGTCGGGCCGGAACGAAACGAAAGTGCACGGCGCAGAAGGGCACTGGCATGATCGCCGGATGCCGCTGAGCCGCATCCTCGGGTCTATCACGGTCACCGCGATCACCGACGGCGAGGGGCCGTTCTTCCAACCCCGCGCGGAGGCGTTCCCCGACGCCACGCCGGAGCACTGGCACGCCGCCGACCTGCGCGACCCGGCCACGGTGACCGCCGACGGACGATGGTGGCTGCCGTTCCGCAGCTTCGCCATCCGCACCGGGGACGGGCCGGTGACCCTGGTCGACGCCGGGATCGGCCCGGCCGGCTCCCCCGCCTCCGGCTGGGCGCCGGTGCCCGGCCGGCTGCCGGCCGAACTCGCCGCCGCCGGCATCGACCCGGCCGACGTGCGCACGGTCGTGCTCACCCACCTGCACACCGACCACGTGGGCTGGGCGGTCACCGGCACACCGGGCACGCCGTACTTCCCCAACGCCGACTACCTGCTCCAGCGGGCCGAACTGGCCGCCGTGGGGCACCTCAACCCGGGGCTGGCGGCCGGCCTCATCGCGCCGTTGCGCACCGCCGGCCAGCTCCGGGTGGTAGACGGCCCGGAAAGGCTCGATCCGAGCGTACGGCTGCTGCCGACGCCGGGACACACGCCCGGACACCAGTCGGTGCTGCTGGAGGTCGGAGACGAGCGGCTACTGGTCACCGGCGACCTGCTGGTGCACACCGTGCAACTGGTCGACCCCGAGCTGGCGTACGCCCACGAGGAGGACGCCGCCGCGGCGCGTGCCTCGCGGGTGGCGCTGCTGCGCGACCTGGCCGCGCGGGGCACCGCGGTGCTGGCCACCCCGCACCTGGGCGAGGCGTTCGTGACGCTGTAGGGGGGCACGCAACGTCGAGGGGGCACGCCGGAGGACCGGCGTGCCCCCTCGACGGACGGATCACATGGAGGCGACGTCGCCCTGCTTGGCGCGGACGGCCTCGGCGGCCTCCTTGAGGCTGGCCAGCTCGTCGGCGTCCAGGCTGGTCTCGACGACCCGCTTGACGCCCTCGGCGCCGATCGCGGCCTCGACACCCAGGTAGACGCCGGAGATGCCGTACTCGCCGTCGACCCAGGCGCAGACCGGCATGACCTCGCCGGAGTCCTCCGCGACGGCCTTCGCCATCCGGGCGGCGGCGGCGGACGGCGCGTAGTACGCCGAACCGGTCTTCAGCAGCGCGACCACCTCGGCGCCACCGTTGCGGGTCTTGACGACCAACTCCTCGATCTGCTCGGCCGGCATCGCCTCACGCAGCGGCTTGCCGTCGACGGTGCTCTGCGACGGCACCGGCACCATCGTGTCGCCGTGCGAGCCGAGGGTCAGGGTCTTCACCGACTTCACCGGGACGCTCAGCGCCTCGGCCACGAAGTTGGTGAACCGGGCCGTGTCCAGCATGCCGGCCTGGCCGAGCACCCGGTTCTTCGGGAACTGCGTGGCGAGCTGGGCCAGCGCGGTCATCTCGTCCAGCGGGTTGGACACGACGATGACGACGGCGTTCGGGGCGTACTTGGCGACGTTCTCGGAGACCTGACGGACGATCTTGGCGTTCGTCGCCAGCAGGTCCATCCGGCTCATGCCCGGCTTGCGCGGCAGGCCGGCGGTGATCACCACGACGTCCGAGCCCTCGATCGCCTCGTAGCCCTCGCCGTTCGGGCCGGTGGTCACGCCGACCACCTTGGTCTCGAAGCCCTCGATGGCACGCGACTGGTTGAGGTCCAGAGCGAGACCCGCGGGCTTGCCCTCCACGATGTCGGTGATCACAACGGTGTCGAAGACGTCGTACTCGGCCAGGCGCTGTGCGGTGGTGGAGCCGTAGAAGCCGGCCCCGACGACAGTGACCTTCTTACCCATGGTCGTCCCACTCCCTGCTACCAGTCGGTTTTCCGGACCGTATCAGTCATCCTGGCACCGATCCGGGCAGGGGCGGACAGTTATGACCTCGCTCGGCTGCGCAACCGACCCCCACCACGGCTCAGCCGCGTTCGGCCCGCTCCACGACGTTGGTCAGCAGCATCGCGCGGGTCATCGGGCCGACGCCGCCCGGCATGGGCACCAGCTTGCCGGCCACCTCGGCCGCGTCCGGGGCGACGTCTCCGGTGTAGCGGCCCTTGCCGTCCGGGCCGATCACGCGGGTGATGCCGACGTCGACCACCACCGCCCCCGGGGTGACCATGTCGGCGGTGAGCAGGCCCGGCACGCCGGCCGCCACGATGACGATGTCGGCGGCCCGGGTGTGCGCGGCCAGGTCGAGGGTGCCGGTGTGGCAGAGGGTCACGGTGGCGTTCTCGCTGCGTCGGGTGAGCAGCAGGCCGAGCGGACGGCCGACGGTGTTGCCGCGGCCGACCACGGCGACCTTGGCCCCGCGCAGCGCCACCTCGTGCCGCCGGAGCAGCTCGACGATGCCGCGCGGGGTGCAGGGCAACGGACCGTCGTAGCCGAGGACCAGCCGGCCGAGGTTGACCGGGTGCAGGCCGTCGGCGTCCTTGTCGGGGTCGATCAGCTCCAGCACCCGCTGGGTGTCGAGGTGCCCCGGCAGCGGCAGCTGGACGATGTAGCCGTGGCACGCGGGGTCGGCGTTCAGCTCGGCGAGCACGCCGTCGACCTGCGCCTGGGTCGCGTCGGCCGGCAGCTCCCGACGGATCGAGGCGATCCCCACCTCGGCGCAGTCGCGGTGCTTGCCGTTGACGTACGCCTGGGAGCCGGGGTCCACGCCGACCAGGACGGTGCCCAGCCCGGGGGTGATGCCGCGTTCCGCCAGTGCCTTGACCCGTGTCCGCAGCTCGTCCTTGATCTCGGCCGCGGTCGCCTTGCCGTCCAGAAGCGTCGCCGTCACGCCCAGATCGTCTCACGGTGGACGCCCGGCGATCCGACGACCTGCGGCAGCCCACCCTGCGATCACGAAGAGTTACGTGCGGTTAATCACTGTGAGTTACCTGCCGGCGGTACCAACCCCTGCCGGATCCGGACACGGGGGCAGGTCCGGCGACGAGCAGCCCCGGACGGCACGAGACGGCGCAGAGGGTACGTCACGCGCGGGGACCATCGGCAAAGCCGAGAGTTCCCGCAGTTAGGCATGGTTCCCACGCTCCAGGGGCCATAGCAGAGCCGGCCCGAAACGACAAGGTCGCCAGGCCCGCTCCGTTACCAGTTCGCAACCCGCACGTTGTCGATCCCCGACCCGCGACCTACCGTTGCCCATCGTTGCGCAGCGTAAACCCAGCGCCGGGCCTGACTGCGCATCGTGAGGAGATGAGGAGGCTACATGCGTGTTCGTAGGCTCGCTGCCTGGACCGCCCTCCCGCTCGCGGTGACCCTGGGCCTGGTGGCCTGCGGCTCGGGCGGCGATGGTGGATCCGGCGAGAGCAACCCCGACGCGGCCGTGCGGATCGAGATCGCCGAGCCGCAGCACCTGGTGCCGACCAACACCAACGAGACGAGCGGGTCACAGGTGCTCTCCGCCCTGTTCAGCCCGCTGGTCGACTACGACGAGGCCAACAAGCCGTACGAGGTGGCGGCCGAGTCCGTGACGTCCGAGGACAACAAGACCTGGACGGTCAAGCTGAAGGACGGCTACACGTTCCACAACGGCGAGAAGGTCGTCGCCGACAACTACATCGACGCCTGGAACTACGGTTCCTACGCCCCGAACGGCCAGAACTCCAGCTACTTCTTCGAGAAGATCGCCGGCTACGAGGACCTCCAGGGCGAGGCCCCGAAGGCCAAGACGCTGACCGGGCTCAAGAAGGTCGACGACCTGACCTTCACCGTCACGCTGTCCCAGCCGTACAGCGAGTTCAGGACCATGCTCGGCTACACCGCCTTCTACCCGATGCCGAAGGCCGCGTTCTCCGCGCCCGGCGTGCTGACCGAGTCCTACGAGCAGGCGCCGGTCGGTCAGGGCCCGTTCAAGATGAAGGGCACCTGGCAGCACGACGCCAAGGTCGAGGTCGAGAAGTACGACGCCTTCCCCGGCGAGAAGCCGAAGGTGGCCGGCGTCGAGTTCCGGATCTACCAGCAGCCGACCGCCGCGTACGCGGACGTGCTCTCGGACAACCTGGACGTCATCAAGACCATCCCGACCGAGAACCTGTCGACGGCCGGCACCGACCTCGGCGACCGGTTCAAGCAGAGCCCTGCCTCGTCGTTCCAGTTCCTGGCCTTCCCGACCTTCGAGAAGGAGTTCAGCAACCCGGACGTGCGCAAGGCGATCTCGATGGCGATCGACCGGGACGAGATCACCAGGTCGATCTTCAAGGACTCGCAGCAGCCGGCCCGCTCGTTCGTCTCGCCGGTCGTCGCGGGCTACCGCGACAACACCATCGGCGAGGCCGGCGAGTTCGACGCGGCCAAGGCCAAGGCCCTGTACCAGGCCGCAGGCGGCCCGGCGAAGATCGAACTGTCCTACAACGGCGACGGTGGCCACAAGGACTGGATCGACGCGACCTGCAACCAGCTCAAGGCCAACCTGGGCGTGGACTGCGTGGGCACCGCCGAGCCGAAGTTCGCGGACCTGCTGACCAAGGTCAAGGACAAGCAGCCGGTCGGCATGTTCCGGCTGGGCTGGGTCATGGACTACCCGTCCATGGAGAACTACCTGGGCCCGCTGTACAGCACCAACGGCTCGACGAACTACTACGGCTACAGCAACCCGGAGTTCGACAAGCTGCTCGCCGAGGGCACCAGCGCCGCGACCGAGGAAGAGGCGATCAAGAAGTACCAGGCGGCGGAGGACCTGCTGGCGCAGGACCTGCCGGTGATCCCGCTGCGGTACGGCCAGAACAACTTCGGCCACTCGACCAAGGTCAAGAACGTGGAGATGGATCTCTTCGACCGGATCGACCTGCTGAAGATCGAGGCCGTCAAGTAACACCACGGCATGACGGGTCGGGCCATCGGCGGACGGTGGCCCGACCCGCCATCTTCTTTGCCCTTTTTCAGAGAGACTGCCAAGTATGTTCCGCTTCATCCTGCGGCGCCTGCTCCAGATGGTCCTCGCGTTCTTCGGGACCACGCTGATCGTCTACGCGCTGATGTTCGCCGGCCAGGGCGACCCGATCCAGGCGCTCGCCGGCGAACGCCCGGTCACGGCGGCGCAGCGGGCATACCTGACGGAGAAGTTCCACCTCGACCGGACCGGCGTCGACGGCTTCTTCTACCGCTACTTCGACTACCTCAAGAACCTGCTCCAGGGTGATCTCGGGCAGTCCCTCACCGGACGTTCGATCGGGGACATCCTGGCCGCCGCCTGGCCGGTCACGGTCAAGCTGGCACTGATCGCCATGGCGGTCACCATCGTCTTCGGGGTCACCGCGGGCGTGATCGCCGGCATCCGGCGGGCCAGCATCTTCGACAACTCGACGCTGCTACTGACCCTGCTGGTGCTCGGCATCCCGACGATCGTGCTCGCGCCGCTGGCCCAGTACCTCCTCGGCGTCAAGTGGCAGCTCTTCCCAGCCACCGCCGGCGCCGACCCCGACCTGTACGCGCTCCTGCTGCCGGGCATCGTGCTCGGCTCGCTCTCGCTGGCCACCGCGCTGCGGCTGACCCGGACGTCCGTGGCCGAGAACCTGCGCGCCGACTACGTGCGCACCGCCCGGTCGAAGGGGCTGGTGAAGCGGCGGATCGTCAGCGTCCACGTGCTGCGCAACTCGCTCATCCCGGTGGTCACCTTCCTCGGCGTCGAGCTGGGCAACCTGATGAGCGGCGCGATCATCACCGAGGGTGTGTTCAACATCCCCGGTGTCGGCTTCAACCTCTACCGCGGCATCCGCACCGAGGACGGCCCACTGGTGGTGGGCATCGTCAGCGTGCTCGTCGTGGTCTACCTCGTCTCCAACCTGGTGGTGGACGTCCTGTACGCCGTACTCGACCCGAGGATCCGCTATGAGTGAGCGCAGCGAACGAATCATCGATGCAGTGCTTCGTGCCGGCGCCGAGCGCAGCGAGGTGCGGGCATGAGTGACTTCGAGACGGTCGCCGCCAGCGAGAACCAGGCCGCGCGGCGGGGGCCGTCGGGTGAGCCCGGCGCACCGGGCCAGGTGGGCGTACCGCAGAAGCCCCGCAGTCTGGCCGGCGACGCCTGGCGCGACCTGCGCCGCAAACCGATCTTCTGGATCAGCCTCACCCTGGTCGTGCTGGTCGCCGCCATGGCCGCCGTTCCCGGGCTGTTCACCGCGAACGACCCGCGCGACTGCGTGCTGTCCCGGCAGCACGCCGGCCCGTCCGGCGGGGCGATCTTCGGGTACGACTTCCAGGGCTGCGACACGTACTCCCGGGCGGTGTACGGCGCCCGCGCGTCGCTGCTGGTCGGCGCGCTCTCCGCGCTGCTCACGGGCCTGATCGCGCTCACCGTGGGGATGCTGGCCGGCTACTTCGGCCGCTGGGTCGACGCGGTGCTCTCCCGGGTGATCGACGTCGTCCTCGGCATCCCACTCCTGCTCGCCGCGATCGTGCTGCTCAAGCGGGTCAACAGCGACAGCTCGGCGATCCGGATCAGTGCGGTGATCTTCGTACTGGCGATTCTCGGCTGGACCACCGCCGCCCGCGTCGTCCGCTCCTCGGTGATCACCGCGAAGGAGCAGGACTACGTCGCGGCGGCCCGGATGCTCGGCGCCGGCGACGGCCGGATCATGCTGCGGCACATCCTGCCCAACGCGCTGGCCCCGGCGATCGTGGTGCTGACCATCGCCCTCGGCTCGTTCATCGCCGCCGAGGCGACGCTGAGCTTCCTCGGCATCGGGCTCAAGGCACCGACCATCTCCTGGGGCATCGACATCGACTCGGGCCGGGTGCACATGCGGGAGTCGGCCACCCCGCTGCTGGTTCCCTCGGTCTTCCTCGCGCTGACCGTGCTGGCGTTCATCATGCTCGGCGATGCGATCCGCGACGCCTTCGACCCGAAGCTGCGGTGACGGATGCGAACGAGCGCAGCGAGCCCCGCAGTCGCGAGCGAAAGGTTGGCACCCCGCGAAGCGCGAGGAGTGAGCGCAGCGAGCCCCACAGTCGCGAGCGAAAGGTTGGCACCGTGAGTCAGTCCGCCGTTCAACCCACGCCGGCCTCCCCGACGCCCGGGGGCGGGCACCTGCTGGACGTACGGGACCTGCACATCGAGTTCCGCACCGGCGAGGGCGTGGCCAAGGTGATCAACGGGGTCTCGTACCACCTGGACCCCGGCGAGACGCTCGCCGTGCTCGGCGAGTCCGGCTCCGGCAAGTCGGTCACCGCTCAGGCGATCATGGGCATCCTCGACACTCCCCCGGCCGTGATCCGCTCCGGCGAGGTCCTCTACCAGGGGCGGGACCTGCTGAAGCTGCCGGAGGAGCAGCGCCGGCAGGTACGCGGCAAGGAGATCGCGATGATCTTCCAGGACGCCCTGTCCGCGCTGAACCCGGTCTTCCCGGTGGGCTGGCAGATCGGCGAGACGCTGCGCCAGCGCGAGGGCATGTCGAAGGCGGACGCCCGCGCTCGGGTCGTCGAGCTGATGGACCTGGTGAGGATCCCGGGGGCCGCCAACCGGCTCGGCGACTATCCGCACCAGTTCTCCGGCGGCATGCGGCAGCGCGTCATGATCGCGATGGCGCTGGCCATGAACCCGAAGGTGCTGATCGCCGACGAGCCGACCACGGCCCTGGACGTCACCGTGCAGGCCCAGATCATGGACCTGCTGGCCGACCTCCGCCGCGACCTCGACATGGCGATGATCCTGATCACCCACGACCTCGGCGTGGTCGCCGGCGTCGCCGACCGGATCGCGGTCATGTACGCGGGCCGGATCGTCGAGCACGCCGACGTCCGCTCGCTGTACCGGGCGCCGGCCCACCCGTACACGAAGGGGCTGCTGGAGTCGATCCCGCGCCTGGACGTGCGGGGTCAGGAGCTCTCCACGATCAGGGGGCTGCCGCCCAACCTGATGCGGATCCCGTCCGGCTGCCCCTTCCACCCCCGGTGCCCGTACGTGCAGCAGGTCTGTGTCGACGTGGTGCCGCACGACCTGGTCCTGGGCGACGGCCGGACCAGCGCGTGCCACTTCGCCCAGGAGGTCCGTGATGACAGCGCCCGCTAGCCCCACGAAGGTGCGTGGCGAGACGATCCTCGCCGTCGACAACCTGGTCAAGCACTTCCCGATCCGGCAGGGCGTGCTGTTCCAGAAGCAGATCGGCGCCGTCAAGGCCGTCGACGGGGTCAGCTTCGAGCTGCGCCGGGGCGAGACCCTCGGGGTGGTCGGCGAGTCCGGCTGCGGCAAGTCGACGCTGGCCCGGCTGCTGATGCGGCTGGAGACGCCGACCGCGGGCCGGGCCACCCTGGAGGGCAGGGACCTGTTCAAGGCCTCCGGCGGCGAACTGCGCCGGCTGCGGCGCAACATGCAGATGGTGATGCAGGACCCGTACACCTCGCTGAACCCGCGGATGACGGTCGGCGACATCATCGGCGAGCCGTTCGAGATCCACCCCGACGCGGCGCCGAAGGGCAGCCGGCAGCAGCGGGTACGGGAACTGCTCGACGTGGTCGGCCTGAACCCCGAGCACATCAACCGGTACCCGCACCAGTTCTCCGGCGGTCAGCGGCAGCGCATCGGCATCGCCCGCGCGCTCGCCCTGCGACCCGAGATCATCGTCTGCGACGAGCCGGTCAGTGCCCTGGACGTGTCGATCCAGGCGCAGGTCATCAACCTGCTGGAGAAGCTCCAGGACGAGTTCGGCCTGTCGTACATCTTCATCGCGCACGACCTGTCGGTGGTCCGGCACATCTCGGACCGGGTCGCGGTCATGTACCTCGGCAAGATCGTGGAGATCGGCACCGAGGACGAGATCTACGAGCGGGCCACCCACCCGTACACCCAGGCGCTGCTCTCGGCCGTGCCGGTGCCGGACCCGGAGGCCCGCGACCAGCGCACCATGATCCGGCTCACCGGCGACGTGCCGAGCCCGGCCGACCCGCCGAGCGGCTGCCACTTCCGCACCCGCTGCTGGAAGGCCCAGGAGGTCTGCGCCATCCAGGAGCCCCACACGGTCCTCCGCGCGGCGGACCCACACCCCTCGGCCTGCCACTTCGCCGAACTCCGCCCCACCCCCTGACCGCCCGCCGCCCGCCGCCCGCCGCCCGCCGCCCGCGATCTTGCACTTTGCGCCCGCGAAATGCGCACTTTGATCCGATTTCTAGGGGCACAAAGTGCAAGATCGACGAAAGTCAGGGGGCGGGCGGAGGAGGGGAGGGGGAGGGGGAGGGGGCGGGAGGGAGGGGGAGGGAGAGGGGGTTAGTGGAAGAAGTGGCGGGTGGAAGTCAGGTACATCGTCACGCCCGCCTCCTTGGCGGCGGCGATGACCTCCTCGTCCCGGATCGAGCCGCCCGGCTGCACGATGGCGCGGACCCCGGCGTCGATGAGGATCTTCGGGCCGTCGGCGAACGGGAAGAACGCGTCCGAGGCGCAGACCGCGCCCCGGGCCCGGTCCGCACCGGCCCGGCTGACCGCGAGCTGCGCCGAGTCGACCCGGTTGACCTGGCCCATCCCCACACCGACGGTCGCGCCGTCCCTGGCCAGCAGGATCGCGTTGCTCTTCACCGCGCGCACCGCCCGCCAGGCGAAGGCCAGGTCGCGCAGGGTCGCCTCGTCGGCGGGCTCACCGGTGGCCAGCCGCCAGTTGGCCGGGTCGTCGCCCTCGGCGTCGATCCGGTCGGCCATCTGCACCAGTACGCCGCCGGTGACCTGCCGCCACTCCGCCGGCAGCGGGTCGAAGGCCGGCGCGTGCAGCAGCCGGATGTTCTTCTTGGCCTGGAGGATCTCCACGGCGCCCTCGTCGAATCCCGGTGCCACCAGTACCTCGGTGAAGATCTCCGAGACCTGCCGGGCCAGCTCGACCGAGACCGGCCGGTTGACCGCGATCACCCCGCCGTACGCGGATACCGGGTCGCAGGCGTGCGCCTTGCGGTGCGCCTCGGCCACGTCGGCGCCGACCGCGATGCCGCACGGGTTGGCGTGCTTGATGATCGCCACCGCCGGCTGCTCGGCGAAGTCGTTGGCCGCCCGCCACGCGGCGTCGGCGTCGACGTAGTTGTTGTAGGACATCTCCTTGCCGTGCAGCTGCTCGGCCTGGGCGAGGCCGGCCGGGCTGGACGGGTCGACGTAGAGCGCCGCCGGCTGGTGCGGGTTCTCGCCGTATCGCAGCACCGCCGAGCGGCGCAGCGACAGCCCGGCGAAGCCCGGCCAGCCGTCCTCCTCGGGCGCCAGCGTCGCGGCGCACCACTCGGCCACCGCCACGTCGTACTCAGCGATGACGGCGAAGGCGCGGGCGGCCAGCACCCGCCGCTGGGCCAGCGTGAAGCCGCCCCCGTCGAGCGCGGCGAGCAGCGCCGGGTACGCGGCCGGGTCGGTGACCACGGCGACCGAGGCGTGATTCTTGGCGGCTGCCCGGACCATGGCCGGACCGCCGATGTCGATCTGCTCCACGCACTCCTCGACGCCGGCGCCGGAGGCGACCGTGGCCTGGAACGGGTACAGGTTGGACACCAGCAGGTCGATTCCCGTGATGCCGTGCTCGTCGAGCTGGGCGACGTGGGAGTCCTTGCGCAGGTCGGCGAGGAGCCCGCCGTGCACCTTCGGGTGCAGCGTCTTGACCCGGCCGTCGAGGATCTCCGGGAAGCCGGTGACCGTCTCCACCGGGGTCACCGGCACCCCCGCGCCGGCGATGGTCGAGGCCGTGCTGCCGGTCGAGACGATCTCCACCCCGGCCGTGTGCAGCGCCCGGGCCAGCTCGACCAGGCCGGTCTTGTCGTAGACGCTGACCAGCGCCCGCCTGATCGGGCGGCGTTCGTCCTGAGTGGAACTCACGGGACCGTGACCTTTCTTCCGGTGATCGTCCAACCTTCGCGGACCAGGCGGCCCACCTGCTCGACGAGCTGGTGCCGCTCGGCTTCCTTGATGCGCTCGGTGAGCGTCTCGACGTCGTCGTCGTCGTGCACCGGCACGGCGACCTGCGCGACGATCGGGCCGGTGTCCATGCCGGCGTCGACGAAGAAAAGCGTGGCCCCGGTGACCTTCACGCCGTAGGCGAGGGCGTCGCGCGGGCCGTGGATGCCGGGGAACGCCGGCAGCAGCGTGTTGTGCGTGTTCAGGTAGCGGTCACCGAAGGCGGCCAGGAAGCGCGGGCCGACCAGCTTGAGGAAGCCGGCGGAGATGACCAGGTCGGGCCGGTGCTCGGCGACGCGGGCGGTCAGCACGGCGTCCCAGTCCTCGCGGGTGGGGTGGTCGGCGACCCGCTCGACGAAGGTCGGCACCCCGGCCGCGGCGGCCCGGTCCAGACCCGCAATGCCGTCCCGGTCGGCGCCGACGGCCACCACCCTGGCCCCGTACGCCGGATCGGCGCTCGCGTCGAGCAGGGACTGGAGGTTGCTCCCGGAGCCGGAGACGAGGACGACGATGCGGGCGACGGACGCGGGCTCGGTCACCGGGCCAGCCTATCGGGCGGGCCGGGGGGCCCATCCGCTGGGCAATACGACATTCACCGACGACGTGATTGGCCCGGACCAGGTACGCTGCCGGCGCTCGGGCCCGGCGCAGCGTCCGGCCCGCACCCATCAGTGATCCGACGCCCGCGGGGTGTCGAGTGGAACGAGGAGTACGCCGAGATGCAGCCCGGATACCAGCCGCAGCAGCCGCCCGTCGACAACAACATGACGATGTCGATCGTCGCCATCTTCCTCTTCTGGCCGCTGGCCATCCCGGCGATCATCAACGCCTCCAAGGTGAATCCCCTGCTCCAGCAGGGCGACTACGCCGGGGCCCAGGCCGCCGCCGCCGAGTCGAAGAAGTGGTCCAAGTGGGCGCTCATCGTCGGCATCAGCTGGTATGTGATCGTGCTGGTGTGCTGCCTGCTCGGTGGCCTCGCCGGTGTGGTGGGCGGCAGCACCTCCACCAGCAGCTACTGACAGATCGGACGAGGAGTCGCATGCAGCCCGGTTACCCCGGACAGGATCCGTACGGCCAGCAGCCGCACCAGGATCCGGCCGTGCCGCCGCACCACGACCCGTACGCTCCGCCGCCGGCGGCGCCGTACGGTCAGCAGCCCACCTCCGGGCAGCCGAACGACCCGTACGCGGCGCCGCAGTACCCCTACGGCCAGCCTGACCCGTACGGCCAGCCGCCCACCTCGGGCCAGCCCTACGGTCAGCCGGCGCCGGGTCAGCCCTACGGGCAGCAGCCGTACGGGCAGCAGCCGTACCAGGACCCGTACGGTCAGCAGGCGTACCCGCCGCCCATGTACCCGAACGCGGGGTTCACCGGGAAGGGGCCGGGGCAGCAGCAGAACACCCTCGGCCTGGTGTCGATGATCCTCGGTATCGCCTCGATCCCGCTGGTCTGCTGCTATCTCGGCATCCCGCTGGGCATCGCCGCGTTGGTGACCGGCTGGCTGGGCAAGCAGAAGGCCGACCAGGGGCAGGCCGGCAACAGCCAGGCCCTCGCCGGCCTGATCTGCGGCGCCATCGGCGTCGTGCTGGGCCTGCTCCAGATCGCCTACGTGGTCTTCGGCTTGTTCAACCTGCCCGACCAGCCCTGACCGGCATGCGACAGGGGCGCACCGGCTCGGCCGGGGCGCCCCTTCGGCGTTGTCGGGCCCTCAGCGGGACGCGCGGGACAGCGCCCGGGTGGCGGCGGCGCCGACCAGCGCCCCGACCGTGACGACCGCGGTCGCCACCGCCGCCACCTGCCAGGCGACGGGCCCCACCTGGGCGAGCCGGCCGCCGCCGAGCGATCCGGCGGAGGCTGCCGCCGCGGCGCCCACCAGCAGGCCGGCCACCGGACCGGCGAGCGCCGCCGGCCCGAGCAGCGGCCCCCAGCGCAGCGGTGCCCGGTCGTCGGCGGCGAGCCGCAGCAGCCGGCGGGCGAGCAGCCAACCTGCGGCCATCCCGGCGAGGACCGGCACCGCGAGCAGCCCGGCCCCGAGCCCGTCGACCGGCCCGCGCGGCAGCCCGGCGAGCAGTGGTATGGCCGGCAGCGCCCCCACGGAGACCTCGCTGGTGCGCACCGCGGTGTCGGTGCCGACGGCGAAGCCCGGACCGAGCAGGTAGCTGACCGACCAGACCGTGGCGTTGGGCGCGTAGGCGAGGCTGACCAGCGTGATCCCGGCCTGGCCGGCGACCCCGGTGCGGTAGGCCCCGATCAGGTCGGCGGCGTCCCCGCCCCCGGTGGCCACGGCGAGCCCCGCCGCTCCGGCTCCGGCGCCGAACAGCAGCAGCCCGGCGACCAGCCCGGTGCGGATGCCGTCGCGCAGCGGCTTCGGGCATCGCGCGGCGAGCAGACCGGCCACGTGCGTGGTCCGGGCCGCGCCGACCAGGGCGGCGAGCGTGCCGAGCACCACGAACGTCAGCCCGGCGCGCACCGGTGACGCGCCGACGAGCAGCGCGCCGAGCACCCCGAGCAGCGCGTACGCCAGGCCGACCGCACCGGCGGCGAGGAGCGCCTGCCGGGGCGAGCGCCCGCCCCGCGCGCCGATGGCCCGGCTGGCATGCACGCCGGAGCGGGTCAGCCGCCAGACCACCAGCGCGGTCAGCGCCAGCGGGGCCAGCCCGAGCGGGCCAGCGGCGGTGTCCAGCGGGACGCCGTGCCCGAGCAGCCAACCGGCCAGCCCGGCACGGAGCGCGCCCGGCACGGAGGCGGCACCCTCGCTGAGTTGGAAAAGCCAGAGCACGACGACGACCGGCAGCCAGGAGGTGAGCGCCGCCCAGCCGGCCGCGACCCCGGCGGCGACGGCGAGCGGGGCGCGGCTGCGGCGCGGCTCGCCGTCGCGCGGCGCGGGCACCCGCCGGCCCCGCGCGGCGGGCGCGGCCGGCCGGGCGCCGGGGCCGACCCTCGCGCCGGGACGGCTGGGCTGATCAGGGGTGACGGAGGACATCGCGTCTACTCTGGCACGTCGGGCCGGCGGCGGCAGTCCGATACCGCCCCACGGCGGCGACGAGTTCCGTGATCCACCATCTCCCGCCCCCGATCCGGTCTAGCCTCGGGCGCAGGGACGCGACTGTGGGTCGCGGCACCGACGCCCGGAGGAGAGCCGTGAACACTCCGTATCCGCCGCCCCCGCCACCACCGGCCGCGACCGGCCAGGACCGCACGACCCTGTGGGGCGTCCTCGGCATCATCCTCGGCCTGCTCTGCTGCGGCATCCTGGGGATCGTCTTCGGCTACCTGTCGATCCGGGACGCCAAGCGCTTCGGCCAGTCGCCCGTGCTCGGCTACCTGGCGATCGCGTTCGGCGTGCTCAACATCATCGGCAGCGGCATCCTCTGGGCCGGGGGCAACTACCCGCTCTACAACGACTGAAGTCGCGCACCCACGACGGCGGAGGGCCGACCGCGAACGGTCGGCCCTCCGTCGTACGTCAGTCGGGCTCAGCCCGCGGACATGATCTCCCGCATGAGCTTGGCGGTCTCGGTCGGGGTCTTGCCGACCTTGACGCCGACGGCCTCCAGCGCGCTCTTCTTGGCGTCGGCCGTGCCCGCCGAGCCGGAGATGATCGCACCGGCGTGGCCCATGGTCTTGCCGGGCGGCGCGGTGAAGCCGGCGATGTAGCCGACCACCGGCTTGGTCACGTTCGCCTTGATGAACTCGGCGGCCCGCTCCTCGGCGTCGCCGCCGATCTCACCGATCATGACGATCGCGTCGGTGTCCGGGTCGGCCTCGAACGCGGCGAGCGCGTCGATGTGGGTGGTGCCGATGATCGGGTCGCCGCCGATGCCGACGCAGGTGGAGAAGCCGATGTCGCGCAGCTCGTACATCATCTGGTAGGTCAGCGTGCCGCTCTTGCTGACCAGGCCGATGCGGCCGGTGCCGGTGATGTCGGCCGGGATGATGCCGGCGTTGGAGGCGCCCGGCGAGGCGATGCCCGGGCAGTTCGGGCCGACGATCCGGGTCCGCTCCCCCTTGGCGACGTTGTACGCCCAGAACGCGGCGGTGTCGTGCACCGGCACGCCCTCGGTGATCACCACGGCCAGGTCGATCCCGGCGTCGATCGCCTCGACGACCGCGCCCTTGGTGAACTGCGGCGGTACGAAGATCACGGTCACGTCCGCACCGGTCTGCGCCATCGCGTCCGCGACGCTGGCGAAGACCGGCAGCTCGGTGCCGTCGAAGTCGACCGACTGGCCCGCCTTGCGCGGGTTGACGCCGCCGACGACGTTGGTGCCCGCGGCGAGCATCCGCCGGGTGTGCTTGGAACCCTCGGAACCGGTCATCCCCTGGACGATGACCTTCGAGTCCTTGGTCAGCCAGATAGCCATTGTCAGACCCCCGCAGCCGCCAGCTCGGCGGCCCGCTCGGCCGCGCCATCCATCGTGTCGACCCGCTGGACCAGCGGGTTGTTCGCGCCGTCGAGGATCGCCCGGCCGGCCTCGGCGTTGTTGCCGTCGAGGCGGACGACCAGCGGCTTGGTGACCTGCTCGCCGCGCTGCTCGAGCAGGGCCAGCGCCTGCACGATGCCGTTGGCGACCTCGTCGCAGGCGGTGATGCCACCGAAGACGTTGACGAAGACGCTCTTCACCGACGGGTCGGAGAGGACGATCTCCAGCCCGTTCGCCATCACCGCGGCGCTCGCGCCACCACCGATGTCGAGGAAGTTGGCCGGCTTGACACCGCCGTGCCGCTCACCGGCGTACGCGACCACGTCGAGGGTCGACATGACCAGGCCGGCGCCGTTGCCGATGATGCCGACCTCGCCGTCGAGCTTGACGTAGTTGAGGTCCTTCTCCTTGGCGGCCTGCTCCAGCGGGTCCACCGCGGCCTGGTCGACCAGCGCCTCGTGGTCCGGGTGCCGGAACGCGGCGTTCTCGTCCAGGGTGATCTTGGCGTCGAGCAGTAGCAGCTTGCCCTCGCCGGTCTTCGCCAGCGGGTTCACCTCGACCAGCGTGGCGTCCTCGGCGACGAAGGCCTTCCACAGGCCCACGGCGACCGCGACGACCTGGTCGGCGACCTCGGCCGGGAAATTGGCGGCGGTGACGATCTCGCGCGCCTTTGCCTCGTCGACTCCGGTGTTGGCGTCGATCGGGGCCTTGACGACCTTCTCCGGGGTGTCGGCGGCGACCTGCTCGATGTCCATGCCGCCCGCGACGCTGGCGATGCAGAGGAAGGTGCGGTTCGCCCGGTCGAGCAGGTAGGAGAAGTAGTACTCCTCGGCCACGTCCGCGGTCACGGTGATCATGACCTTGTGGACGGTGTGGCCCTTGATGTCCATGCCGAGGATGTCGGTGGCGCGGGCCACCGTCTCCTCGGCGCCCTCGGCCAGCTTCACGCCGCCGGCCTTGCCACGGCCACCGACCTTCACCTGCGCCTTGACGACCACCCGACCGCCGAGGCGTTCGGCGATCGCGCGGGCCTCCTCCGGGGTCGTGGCGACGCCGCCGGCGAGCACGGGCAAGCCGTGCCGCTCGAACAGGTCCCGCCCCTGGTACTCGTACAGGTCCACGTTTGCGCGTCCCGTCCCGTCTCCGCGGCGCGCCGTCGCGCCGCCACCAGCGTATGGAAAACAGTTTGACGCCTGTCATCAGATGAAACAGGCCATTGGGCGCAGCCTAGCGAGGTGGACACCGCCGGCAACCGAGCGGGTGCGCGTTGTGTGGTAATGCACAATCGGCGGCGGCGCGCGGCCTTTCCGCGACTTCGGTCCGATGTCAGCCGTCCGGACGATGTTGCCCGGCGTGCGTAACCCCACCGGAAAGGCGTCGTTGAGTCAGGTGTCGGAGCGCTGATTCAGCGCGGCGACGGGAGACGGCCGATGCCCTGTCGGTCGAGGGGTGGCGGCGGGGCATCGTGCATAGAGGGGCCGGACGTGTGAGGGGTGCGTCCGGCCCCTCCCCCTGTCCGGGGTCAGCCGGTCACCGGTCCGGAATCCCGCGACAGCCCTCCTGCGGCCGGCCCGCTCCCCAGCCCAGGACCGCCGTCAGGCGACCGGCTGGGCGACGTTCTCCCGGACCCACTCGACGATCGACTGGGTGGTCGCACCCGGCGTGAAGACCTTGGCGACCCCGAGCCGCTTCAGCTCCGGGATGTCGGCCTCGGGGATGATGCCGCCGCCGAACACCACGATGTCGCGGGCGTCGCGCTCACCGAGCAGCTCCACCACCCGCCGGAACAGCGTCATGTGCGCTCCCGACAGCACGGAGAGCCCGACCGCGTCGGCGTCCTCCTGGATCGCGGTCTCCACGATCTGTTCCGGGGTCTGGTGCAGGCCGGTGTAGATGACCTCCATACCGGCGTCCCGAAGGGCACGCGCGACGACCTTTGCACCACGGTCGTGGCCGTCCAGGCCCGGCTTGGCGACGACGACCCGAACACGAGAGCTCATCAGCGCATCCCTTCACCGGCTCCGCGGCTTCACTGAACGAACGGTAACCCGCCCCGCCCGGCCCTGGAAATCCGGGCGGCGAACCGCACGGCGCGCGGCCCCGACCGGAACCCTGCCCGGACAGCGCGCCCTTACCGCCGCGACCCTCGGCGTCAAGCCGGACGACTCCGCCGTTCGGTCACGCTGCGCGACGAACGGGCAGTTAAGGGGGCGCCGTTCGACGGGTACGAGCCATGACAATCACGGACGCAAAGGGACAGAACGCGGAGGCAATTCGGCGCTTCGGCTTGTGACGGGACTGCTCCTTGGCTAACGTGTCCACGGTTGTCATCAGGTCCACGGACGGGTGACGACGCGGCCAACCGACGTTCACCAGTGCTTCACGGGCGTCGAGGAAGCCGCATCGGATCCCCGACAACGGAGGGTGTGCGTGCGCCAGCGCCTGTCGTCTGAGCCCGATCGATATCGCGGCCGCCGCCGCGTACCCACCCCCCCGCGTAGCCGCTACGCAGCCGTCGTCACCACCGCGTTCGTCGGTGCCGGCATCGTCGCGATCGGCGCGGGAGCCCTGCCGGACGCCAAGAGCGTCAGCCCGTCGGTCCTCGACGAGCTCAAGGCCGCCTCGACCATCAACCAGGACGCCGCGGCCCGCGCCGACGCCGACAACCGCGCCTCCCGCGACAGCGACCGGGCCGGAGCCGACAAGTCCGCCGAGCCCGAGGTCTGGCTGCTCCCCCTCCAGGGCTACGAGTTCAACTCGCCCTACGGCATGCGCTGGGGCAAGCTGCACACCGGCGTCGACCTGGTCGCCCCCGAGGGCACGCCCTACGTCGCCATCCACGGCGGCACCGTCACCAAGGCCGGCTGGTTCGGCGGCTACGGCTACACGGTGATCGTCCAGCACGCCGACGGCACCGAGGCGATCTACGGCCACTCCTCCGCGCTGAACGTCAAGGAGGGACAGCAGGTGAAGGCGGGCGACCAGCTCGGCCTCGTCGGCAACACCGGCCACTCCTACGGCCCCCACCTGCACCTTGAGGTGCATGTCAAGGGTGAGCCGCTCGACCCGGTGCCGTGGCTCAAGGAGCGCGGAGTGGACATCCAGCTACAAGTCGAGCTGTACTACAGCGAGGTAGCCGCACCCTGACGCTGCGTATCGCCCGCCGACCGCCCGGATCTGTCGATCCGGGCGGTTTTTGTTTGCCCGCCAGGTGCCAAAGTGAGGCGGGTCACGTGCACGACTGTGACCGACGTCATGGTCATGCATGATCACTTTTACGAGCGAAAGCCCTGCAAGGGGATGGAACGGACAGCCATGGCAGCCAACGGCTCGCCGAGGCCCCCTCCCCCTACCCGTCATGCCACGCGCCGACACCAGTATTTCGAGGTCAAGTGCCCCCTCGATCAGTGAAGGTCCGCCGTGCAGGAAGACATTCGGAACGAGAACACCCCCGACGCCCCCGTTCGGAAGCCGAGGCGGATCGGCGGCCGCACCCGCGTGATCGTCGCCGCGGCGGCCCTGGCCGGGCTCGGCCTCGGCGGAGCAGCCTTCGCGGCCACCGGGAACGACGAGCCTTCCGTCCCGGCCGCCGCCGTCGACACGCAGGCCCGCGCCGAGGCCGCCGACCGCGCCGACCGCTCCACCCGCGAGACCGCCGTCCCGGCCACCCCCTCGGCGAGCTCGACCCCCAGCCCGACGAAGGCCAGCCCGTCGGCGAAGCCCAGCCCGAAGGCGACCACCGCCAAGCCGAAGCCGAAGCAGACCAGCAAGCCGAAGCCCGCCTGGGTCATCCCGATGAAGGGCGCGGCGATCACCTCCTGCTACGGCCCGCGCTGGGGCACCCAGCACGCCGGCATCGACTTCGCGCTGCCCGCCGGTACCCCCGTCCGCGCGGCCTTCGGCGGCACCGTCACCAAGGCCGGCGACGTCGGCGACGGGTACGGCATCTCCGTCTTCGTCGACCACGGCAACGGCTACCTGACCCACTACGCCCACCTGAGCACCGCAAAGGTGAGCGTGGGCGCGAAGGTCGGCGCCGGGCAGACCATCGGCCTGGAGGGATCCACCGGCGACTCCACCGGCCCGCACCTGCACTTCGAGGTGCACCAGGGCCAGATGTGGAACCAGATCGACCCCGCGCCGTTCCTGCGCGCCCGGGGCATCGACGTGGCCTGCTGACCCGTACCACCGGAAACGGCCCGGTCCGGCGCGCTGCCGGACCGGGCCGTGCCGGTTCTCAGAGCTTGTCGATCGGGGCGTGCCGGAGCACCAGCCACATCGTCTGGTCGCCGAAGTCGATCTGCGCCCGGGCGCCCGGGCCGTGCCCCTCCACGGCCAGCACCCGACCCAGCCCGTAGCGCTGGTGGTTGACCCGGTCGCCGGCGGACACCTTCGGCCCCTGCGGCAGCTCGCTCGCCGTGGTCAGCCGGCTGGCGTCGACCCCCAGCCGCTTCGCCAGCTGCGCCGCCTTGGGCGTACCGCCGTTGAAGCCCCCACGCCCGCCGGACACGCGGTCCGCGCGGCCACCCACGCCGCCGCCCCCGCCGGCCCACGAGGTGTACGACCCCTCGGTGCGCTCCCAGCGGACCAGTTCCGGCGGCAGCTCCTCCAGGAACCGCGACGGCGGGTTGTAGGCCGGCTGCCCCCACGCCGAGCGGGTGACCGCCCGGGAGAGGTGGAGACGCTGGCGTGCCCGGGTGATGCCGACGTACGCCAGCCGGCGCTCCTCCTCCAACTCCCGGGTGTCGCCCAGCGAGCGCAGGTGCGGGAAGACGCCGTCCTCCAGGCCGGTCAGGAAGACCACCGGGAACTCCAGGCCCTTCGCGGTGTGCAACGTCATCAGGGTGACGACGCCCTGATGGTCCGGATCGTCGGTCGGCACCTGGTCTGCGTCGGCGACCAGCGCGACCTGCTCCAGGAAGCCGGCCAGGGTCGCCCGCTCCCCCTCCTCGCCGACCGCCTCGATCCGCTCCGTGTACTCCCGGGCGACGCTGACCAGTTCCTGGAGGTTGTCGACCCGCCCCGCGTCCTGCGGGTCGAGGCTCTCCTCCAGCTCGGTGAGGTAACCCGAGCGGGTCAGCAGCGCCTCCAGCACCTCCTCCGGGGTGCCCGTCTCGGCCAGCTCACGGGCGCCGTCGAGCAGGGCGACGAAGTCGGCGATGCCGTTGGCCGCCCGGGTGGAGATGCCCGGGGCGTCCTTCGCCCGCCGCAGCGCCGCCCCGAAGGAGACCCGGTCCCGGCTGGAGAGCGCCTCCACGCACGCCTCGGCCCGGTCGCCGATGCCCCGGCGCGGGGTGTTGAGGATCCGGCGCAGGCTGACCGTGTCGTCGTCGTTGACCACCGCGCGCAGGTAGGCCAGCGCGTCGCGGACCTCCTTGCGCTCGTAGAAGCGCACCCCGCCGACCACCTTGTAGGGAAGGCCGACCCGGATGAACACCTCCTCGAAGACCCGGGACTGGGCGTTGGTGCGGTAGAAGACGGCCACGTCGCCGGGGCGGGCCTCGTCGGCGTCCACCAGCCGGTCGATCTCGCGGGCCACCCAGTCGGCCTCGGCGTGCTCGGTGTCGGCCACGTAGCCGACGATCGGCTCGCCGGCACCCGCCTCGCTCCACAGCCGCTTCGGCTTGCGCGAGGTGTTCCGGTCGATCACCGCGTTGGCCGCGTTGAGGATGGTCTGGGTCGAGCGGTAGTTCTGCTCCAGCAGGATCGTCCGGGCGTCGCTGAAGTCGCGCTCGAACTCCAGAATGTTGCGGATCGTGGCGCCCCGGAACGCGTAGATCGACTGGTCGGCGTCACCGACCACGCAGAGCTCCGCCGGCTCGATCCCCTCCGTGCCGGAGACCAACTCCTTGATCAGCGTGTACTGGGCGTGGTTGGTGTCCTGGTATTCGTCCACCAGCACGTGCCGGAACCGCCGGCGGTAGCTCTCCGCGACGTGCGGGTGGGACTGGAGCAGGTGCACCGTCGTCATGATCAGGTCGTCGAAGTCCAGCGCGTGCGCCTCGCGCAGCCGCCGCTGGTAGAGCGTGTAGGCCTCGGCCAGCGCCCGCTCGTTGGGGCCCTTGGCGCGACCCGCGAACTCCTCCGGGTCGACCAGCTCGTTCTTCAGGTTGGAGACCTGGGCGGCCAGCCCACGCGCCGGGTAGCGCTTCGGGTCGAGGTCGAGCTCCCTGGCGACCATCTGCATCAGCCGGCGGGAGTCGTCCGCGTCGTAGATCGAGAAGGTCGACTTCAGCCCGGCGTGCTCGTGCTCGGCACGCAGGATGCGCACGCACGCGGAGTGGAACGTCGACACCCACATCAGCCGGGCCCGGGGACCGACCAGGTGGGCGACCCGCTCCTTCATCTCGCCGGCGGCCTTGTTGGTGAAGGTGATCGCGATGATCTCGCCGGGGTGCACGTCCCGGGCGGCCAGCAGGTAGGCGATCCGGTGGGTGAGCACCCGGGTCTTGCCCGAACCCGCGCCGGCCACGATCAGCAGCGGCGAGCCGGCATGGGTGACGGCGTCGCGCTGCGGCCCGTTCAGCCCCTCGACCAGGGCCTGCGGGTCGAGGCGGACGGGAGCCGACCTCGGCCGGTGCGGCGAGGTCGGGGCGGGATCCGGCGCGGGCGGGGACACGGGGATGTCGAAGAGAGGATGCATCGCACGGCGAGTCTATGCCGCCGGGCGGACACTTCCCCGCCCGCGCACCCCTGGCACGATCGAGCCGCCGTCCGGGCCGGCCGATCCGACCGTCCGGTACGCCCGGACCGCCCCCGCGTCGCCCCCCGCATGCCCGACCGGAGGTAGGAAGGAATCCCTTCCTGACCGGTCGAGACGAGAATGTCACCCTGTCGCGTCTGGTGCCGGCGTCCCCCATGCAGAACGATGACGGTGAAAATCCGGCTCCTCCCCCGTACACGACTGGGAGAACGACCATGACTCAGCCGCGTTCGCGCGGTCGGGCAGCGCTGCGTCACCTCGCCGCGCCCACCCTCGCGTTGGCCGTCGTCGCCACGCTGACCACCACTTCCCGGCCCGCACCGACCCCCGCCGACGACCAGTGGCCCGCCCTGGCCCCCGTCTCGGTCTCCTACGCCGCCCCCACCGGCGGGGAGGTCAAGGGCAACTTCCTGAGCTACAACGACTTCCACGGCGCCATCGACCCGCCCGGCGGCAGCGGCGCGACGGTCAACGGCACGCCCGCCGGCGGCGTGGAGTACCTCGCCACCTGGCTGAAGAAACTGCGCGCCGAGGCCAGGGCCGAGGGGCGCGTCACGACCACCGTCGGGGCCGGTGACCTGATCGGCGCCACCCCGCTCGTCAGCGCCGCCTTCCACGACGAGCCGACCATCGAGCTGATGGACGAGATCGGCCTGGACATCAGCTCCGTCGGCAACCACGAGTTCGACGAGGGCGTCGACGAGCTGATCCGGATCAACAAGGGCGGCTGCCACCCGGTCGACGGCTGCCAGGACGGGGACGGCTTCGCCGGCGCGAAGTTCACGTACCTGGCCGCCAACACCGTCAGCAGGAAGACCGGCCTGCCGATCCTGCCCCCGGTCGACGTGCGGTTCGTCGGCGGCGTGCCGGTCGGCTTCGTCGGCGTGACCCTGGAGGGCACCCCGAGCATCGTCAACCCGGCCGGCATCGCCTCCGTGAAGTTCACCGACGAGGTGGCGACCGCCAACAAGTGGGGCGGCCTGCTCAAGCTCTTCGGTGTCAAGGCGATGGTGCTGCTGGTGCACGAGGGCGGCGCACAGTCCCCGCCGCCGGCCACCCCGGGCGTCTCGGACTGCGCCAACTTCTCCGGCCCGGTCGTGGACATCGTCCGCGGCCTGCGGCCGGAGTTCGGGCTGGTCGTCTCCGGCCACACCCACCGCTTCTACTCCTGCTCCCTGCCGAACTCCTCGGGGGCCCGCAGCGTGGTCACCAGCGCCGGCAACAACGGCCAACTGGTCACGGACGTGGACTACTCGCTGGACCGGCGCACGGGCCGGTTCACCGGGATCACCGCCCGCAACGTGGTAGTCGAGAACGGCGTCCGCAACCCGGACGGCACCTGGCAGCAGAGCGCGCCGGGCTCGTACGTGCGCAACCCGGACCTGGTGGACCCGGGCGCCAAGGCTCTGGCCGACAAGTACCGGGCGGCCGTGGCGCCCATCGCCAACCGGGTCGTGGGCCGGATCTCGTCCGACATCGTCCGCGACGTCCGCCCCAACGGGGAGAGCCCGCTGGGTGACGTGATCGCCGACGCGCAGCTCGCGTACACCCGATCGAACGGGGCGCAGATCGCGCTGATGAACCCGGGTGGCATCCGGGCGTCCCTGCCGTACGCGGCCTCGGCCGGGGGCGAGGCGCCGGGCGAGGTCACCTACGGCGAGGCGTTCACCGTCCAGCCGTTCAACAACCTGGTGGTCACCCAGACCCTCACCGGCGCCCAGCTGCGCAACGTGCTGGAACAGCAGTTCGTCGGCTTCAACGGGCAGACCACCCAGCGCATCCTCCAGGTCTCCGCCGGGCTGACCTACTCCTACGACAGCACCGCCCCGGCTGGCTCCCGGGTGAGCGCCCTGGCGTTCGACGGCGCGCCGGTCGACCCGGCCGCCAGCTACCGGGTCACCACGAACGACTTCCTGGCAAACGGCGGGGACGGCTTCACCGAGTTGCAGGCCGGCACCGACCGGAGCACCGCCCCCGGCTTCGACGTCGACGCGCTCGTGGCGTACCTGGGCGCCGGCGCCCCGGTCGCTCCCGGGCCCGCCGACCGCATCACCCGCCTCGGCTGAGGCAGGGGCGGTCCCGGTCGGGAGGCGGGTGGTCCCGGCGTCGGCGACGGCGCCGGGACCACCCGAACGGGCAGGGGTTCCGCCGAGTCCTTGCGCGGGCAGGCCGGAGGTCGGCATACTCGACGGCGTGTTCGGTCAGCGCTTCTACTTTTACTACGGCACCGGGAGTCCGGCAGCCGTAGGTCGCGCCTGATCAACCAGACCTACGAAAAGCCCCGGGCTCCTGGAGCCCGGGGCTTTCTCCGTCCCGGGATCCCGGCACCGGGCACCTGAAGGCGAGGGGTACCCGATGATGACAGACGTGGTGGAGTCCAACGGCGGCGTGCGGCGACCCGAGGCGGGCCGGCCCGACTCCGTCGACGCGCCGGGCGGTGCCGGCGACACGAAGCCGGAGGTGCGCACCGGCACCCCGGAGCCGACCGCGGCGGCCCGGATCGTCGAGATCCGGGAGCGGATCGACGAGATCGACCAGGCGCTGATCGAGCTGTGGCAGGAGCGGGCCGGGCTCTCCAAGGAGGTCGGGGTGACCCGGATGGCCTCCGGCGGCACCCGGCTGGTGCTGTCCCGGGAACGGGAGATCCTGGAGCGCTTCCGGCTCGCCCTCGGCGCCGACGGCACGCAGCTCGCGCTGCTGCTGCTCCGCGCCGGTCGCGGCCCCCTGTGAGGCGTACGGCGGCAGCGGCCGGCAGCCCGCCGCGGTCCCCGCTGCCGGGGCGGTACGGCGGGGACGTGGCCCCGAAACGGCGGAACCGCCTGCCGGCGTCGCGATGACGCCGGCAGGCGGTTCCGTGGGTGTCACGCCTCGTGCGTTGCCACGATCTCGCGCTTCTCCGCGAAGTGGCAGGCGCTCGGGTGGTCCGAGCCGGAACGGATCTCCAGCAGCGGGACCTGCTCGGCGCAGATGTCCTGCGCCTTCCAGCAGCGGGTCCGGAACCGGCAGCCCGAGGGCGGGCTGATCGGCGACGGCACGTCACCGGTGAGGCGGATGATCGCCTTGCTGTCCCGGACGGTCGGGTCCGGCACCGGCACGGCCGAGAGCAGCGCCTGGGTGTACGGGTGGGTCGGCCGCTCGTAGATCTCGTCCTCGGTGCCGATCTCGGCGATCTTGCCGAGGTACATGACCGCGACCCGGTCCGACAGGTGGCGGACCACCGACAGGTCGTGCGCGATGAACACGTACGACAGGCCGAACTCGCCCTGGAGCTTCTCCAACAGGTTCATCACCTGCGCCTGGATCGACACGTCCAGGGCGGAGACCGGCTCGTCGCAGACGATGATCTCGGGTCGCAGGGCGAGCGCGCGGGCGATGCCGATGCGCTGCCGCTGACCGCCGGAGAACTGGTGCGGGTACCGGTTGATGTGCTCCGGGTTGAGGCCCACCAGGTCGAGCAGTTCCTTGACCTTGTCCCGGCGGCTGTTCTTCGGCGCCACCTCCGGGTGGATCTCGAACGGCTCGCCGATCAGGTCACCGACCGTCATCCGCGGGTTCAGCGAGGTGTACGGATCCTGCATCACCAGCTGGATCTGCCGGCGCAGCCGACGCAGCGCCGGGCCGGAGAGCTTGGAGATGTCCTGGCCCTTGTAGTGGACGCTGCCGGCGGTCGGCTTCTCCAGGTTCATCAGGACCCGGGCCAGCGTCGACTTGCCGCAGCCCGACTCGCCGACCACACCCAGCGTCTCGCCGGCCTTGAGCTCGAAGGAGACCCCGTCGACCGCCTTGACGTGACCGATGGTCTTCTTGAACACCACACCCCGGGTCACGGGGTAGTGCTTGACCAGGTCACGGACCTCGAGGATGTTCTCAGTCACGGTTCACCAGCTCCTCGGCGAAGTGGCAGGCGCTGGCCCGGCCGGAGCCGACCTCCAGCAGCGGCGGGACCTTCTCCCGGCAGACCGACTGCACCATCGGGCAGCGCGGGTTGAACGGGCAGCCCGACGGGATGTTCATCAGGTTCGGCGGGAGGCCCTTGATGGTCCGGAGCTGCTGCCCCTTCTCGTCGAGTCGCGGGATCGAGTTGATGAGGCCGATCGTGTACGGGTGCGCCGGCTTGGCGTACAGGTCGTAGACGTTGGCTTCCTCCACGATCCGGCCCGCGTACATGACCGCGATCCGGTCCGCGACGTCGGCGACCACGCCGAGGTCGTGGGTGATCAGGATCAGGCCCATCTGCCGCTCGCGCTGGAGCTCGGCGAGCAGGTCCATGATCTGCGCCTGCACCGTCACGTCGAGCGCGGTGGTCGGCTCGTCCGCGATCAGCACCTCCGGGTCCAGGGCGAGCGACATCGCGATCATCGCGCGCTGCCGCATACCGCCCGAGAACTGGTGCGGGTAGCTGCTGAACCGGCCCTTGGCGTTGGGGATCTTGACCTGGTCGAGCATCTCGATCGCGCGCTTCTTGGCGTCGGATCGGCTCATGCCGCGCCGCACCCGGAACTGCTCGGCGATCTGGAACCCGACGGTGAAGACCGGGTTCAGCGCCGAGAGCGCGTCCTGGAAGATCATCGCGATGCCCTCGCCGCGGATGCGGCGCCGCTCCTCGAAGGACATGCCGAGCATGTCCTTGCCGTGGAAGCGGACCTGACCCCCGGTGACGAAGCCGGGCGGCGTGTCGAGGATGCCCATGACGGTCTGCGCGGTGACGCTCTTGCCGGAGCCGGACTCGCCGAGCACGGCGAGGGTCTCCCCCGCGTCGACGTGGTACGTGACCCCGTTGATGACCTTGGCGACGCCGTCCCGGGTGCGGAACTCCACCCGGAGGTCGTCGACCTCGAGCAACCTGCCCGAGGGGCGGCCGGACGCACCGGCCGCGGACTGCTCGGACACCAGAATGTCGGACAACTGAATCTCCCCTAGCGGAGTTTCGGATCGAGGGCCTCGCGGACCGCCTCACCGAGCATCACGAAGCTCAGCACGGCGGTGACGAGGAACGCGGCGGGGAAGAAGAGCAGGTACGGCGAAACGCGGAGGAGGCTCTGTGCCTCGTTGATCATGATGCCCCAGGACACCACCGGGCTCTTCAGGCCGACGCCCAGGAAGGACAGCGTCGCCTCGGCGCCGATGTAGGAGCCGACCAGGATCGTCCCGTAGACCAGCAGCGGTGCCAGGCAGTTCGGCAGCAGGTGCTTGAGGATGATCCGACCGGTGCCGGCGCCGAGCGCGCGGGCGGCGACGATGTAGTCCGCCTCCTTGGTGGCCAGCACCGAGGAGCGCATCAGCCGCATCACGACCGGCCAGCCCAGCACGATCAGCGACATGCTCACCAGAGCCATGATCTCCGCCTTGCTGTTGCTGGTGCCCGACCCGTTGAAGGTGGTCAGGATGACGATGGCACCCAGCACGAACGGCAGGCCGAAGAAGATGTCGGCGATGCGGGAGAGCAGCGCGTCCACCCAGCCGCCCCGGTAGCCCGCGATGATGCCCATCGTGCCGCCGAGGAGCAGCACACCGGCCACGGAGAGCAGGGAGACCACGATGGACGCACGGGCACCGTAGATCACCCGGGCGAAGACGTCACGGCCCTGGAGGTCGTAGCCGAACCAGGCGTCCGACGACGGGCCGACGAGGCTGTTCTGCAGGTTGCCGTTCTCCGCGTCGCCGGAGCTGAACAGCGAGGGGAAGGCGGTCATCAGCAGGAAGATGACGATCAACGTCGCGGAGATCCAGAACAGCGGCTTGCGACGCAGGTCGCGCCAGGCGTCGCCGAGCAGGCCGCGCGGCTTCTCCTTGCGGGCGTTCTCCGGCAGCCCCGCGTTGGTCGGCGCGCCGAGCTCGGTCGGCCCCGTGGCGGGCGGCGTGCTGACGATCGAGGCGGCACTCGGGTCACTCATGCCCGTACCCCGTTCCGCTCGGCACGGACACGAGCGCCCGCGCACGCTGCAATGATGGTTCGTTCGCTGCGCTCACTCATAGCGGATCCTCGGGTCCAGGGCGGCGTAGAGCAGGTCTACCAGCAGGTTCATCAGCAGGTAGACGAGCACCAGGACCACCACGATGGAGACAACGGTAGCGCTCTCCTTGGTGACGATCGCTTGGTAGACCCGTTGGCCGATCCCGTTGATCCGGAAGATGCCCTCGGTGACGATCGCGCCGCCCATCAGGGCACCGAGGTCGGTGCCGAGCAGGGTCACCACCGGGATGAGGGAGTTGCGCAGCAGGTGGACCCCGACCACCCGGCGCATCGGCAGGCCCTTGGCGATGGCCGTGCGCACGTAGTCGGCGCGGCGGTTCTCCGCGATGCTCGTCCGGGCCAACCGGGCGATGTACGCCATCGAGGCGCTGCCCAGCACGAAGCCGGGGACGATCAGCTCGGAGAGCCGCATCTCGCTGGAGACCGTCGGCTTGACGATGCCCCACTGCACGCCCAGCAGCCACTGGGCCATGAAGCCGATGACGAAGATCGGCAGCGCGATCAGGAAGAGGCTGGAGACCAGGACCAGGTTGTCCAGGAAGCCGTTGCGGCGCAGACCGGTCAGCACGCCCGCGGTGAGGCCGATGATCGCCTCGATGGCCAGCGCCACCAGGGCCAGCTTCAGGGTGTTCGGGTAGGCGGTGGCGATGATGTCGCTGATCTCCCGGCCACTCCATGTCTGCCCGAAGTCGCCCTGGAAGAGGTTGCGCATGTAGTTGGCGTACTGCACCGGAAGCGGCTCGTCGAGCTTGAACTTGTCCTTCATCATGTTGACGAAGCTGTCGGGGCAGGGACGCTCACCGCACTTGCCGGCGAACGGGTCGCCTGGCACCTTCCACACGAGCCAGTAGAGCAGGAAGGTGGTCCCGATGAAGACCGGGACGAGTTGGAGTAGCCGTCTCAACAGATAACGGCCCATGGGGTGGTCCTCCAGACGGGGGGCGCGCGTCGGACGGCCGACACGGGGGTGACAGACGTGGCGAGGGAGTGGGGTGACCGCCCCCTCACGGAACGGCCCGGGTCGGGCCCACCGGTAGGTGAGCCCGACCCGGGGTCAGACCGTTCGGATCAGAGCTCGACCGAGGTGAGGTCCAGCTCACCGACGTTGGAGAGCTCCATCTTCTTGATCTTCTGCGAGTGGCCGGACTGCTGACCACCGAAGTAGACCGGGATCGACGGGACGTCCTGGTCGATGAGGGCGACGGCCTCGGCGTACTTGGCGTGCGCGGCCTCCAGGGTCGGCGCGGCCATGGCCTCCTTGGCCAGGGCGTCCACCTGCGGGTTGCTGTACTTGCCGTCGTTCGAGGAACCGCCGGTCACGTAGAGCGGGTTGACCCAGTTCTCCACGTCCGGGTAGTCCTGCTGCCAGCCGGCGCGGTACATGCCGGTCATCTTGCCGGCGTTGATGCCCTGGCGGAACACCGCGAAGGTCGGCACGCCCTCGGCGCGGGCGTTGATGCCGAGGTTCGTCTTGACCTGCTGCGCGACGGCCTCCATCCACTCCTTGTGGCTGGCGTCGGCGTTGTAGAACATGACCAGCTCGCCGGTGAAGCCGCCGGACTCGGCGTAGAGCTTCTTGGCCTCTTCGACGTTGAACTGGCAGGAGGTGCAGTTACCGGCCTTGGCGCCCGGGGTCAGCGGGTTGGCCCAGCTGTCGGCCGGCTTGCGGTTGCCGAAGAAGATCTTGTCGCTGATCTCCTGGCGGTTGATCGACAGCGAGATCGCCTTGCGCAGCTTGGCGTTCTGGAAGCGCTTGTCGTAGATCGGGAAGGCGATGATGCCGGTCGACGGGGTGGTCGACGAGATGGCCCGCTCGGCCAGGTCGGTCTTCCACTTGTCGCCCGCGAGCGCGGAGACCGGAACCTGCTGCTGGAAGTCCAGGTTGCCGGCGAGCAGGTCGTTGTAGGCCGCCGTGTCGTCCTGGTAGAGCTTGACGTTGACGTCCTTGATCTTCATCTTGTCGTTCAGGGTGTAGTCGTCGAAGCGCGTCAGCTTGATCTCGACGTCGTCTTCCCACGACACGAACTTGATCGGGCCGTTGCCGATCGGCTTCTTGCCGAAGGCCTCGGCGCCCTGGGTGAAGAACGCGTCCGGCAGCGGCATGAAGGTGCTGTAGCCGAGCTTGGTCGGGAACACGGCGGTCGGCGCGGCGAGGGTGACCTCGAAGGTGTACTCGTCGACGACCTTCAGGCCGGACATCTCCTTGGCCTTGGGCTCCGGGGCCTTCTGCGGGCCGTCGGCGCCGTCCGGGTCCTCGGTGTGGACGTCCTCGAAGCCCTGGATGTCAGCGAAGAAGCTGCCGTTCTGCGCACCGTTCGGCGAGTACGCGCCCCAGTTCCAGGCGTCCACGAAGTTCTTGGCCTTGACGACGGTGCCGTCGTGGAACTTCGTGTCCTTCTTGATCTTGATCGTGTAGACCTTGGAGTCGGTCGTCTCGATCGACTCGGCGACCGCGTTCCGCGGTGCGCTGCCGTCGTTCGGGTACTCGACCAGACCGGTCCAGATCCAGTCGATGACCGCCCCGCCACCGGTCTCGGTGGTGTTCGCCGGAACCAGGCCGACCTCCGGCTGGCTGCCGTCGATGGTGATCGCGCCGTCGGCGCTCGCGCCGGCGTCGCCGCCATCGTTGTCACTGCTCGAGCAACCGGACGCGACGAGCGCGAACGCCGCGCCCAGCGCGACCGCGCTGCCTGCCCGCTTCGAGACTCTCATTCCGAGGGGCCTCCTCTTTCTGAACCTGGATCCGTCGTGGGTTTCACGCACGTAAGTGGGGTGACACGTCCGGCGCCCGCAGGACGGGAACCGGTTTCACCGCAGTGAATTCGGGACAAGAATGATGTACCGATCCGCCGGGCCACCTCGCCGCCGCGCTCGGCACCGCGCACACGCGACCACCACGGAGCGCCGTCGACAGGCAGGGTCCATGGTTGTCAGGCCGTACGGGGTGCCTCACACCGGGGGTGAGGTGCTGCCACTGTGACACCAACCGGCCTGTTTCGTGAAGGTGCCGTTATCAAGCCGTTAGTTGGTCGCCACGTTGCCGATACTTGAAAAAAGATCATGATCTAGGCTGGTCGTACCGCTCTGAGCAGGAAAGACATGGTTCGGCAGGGGTCCTGGTCCCGGCGTGGGCTCGGCGGCTGTGAGCTTCCCCGCTTCCGCTCCGGCGCTCGCCGATGTCGTCCGGGCGTTGGCCGTTTCTGCCCATCCGGACGATGTCGACTTCGGCTGTGCGGGCACCATCGCCACCTGGGTGGACGAGGGTGTCGACGTGTCGTACCTGCTTGTCACCCGGGGTGACTCCGGAGGGTACGACGACACCCCACGCGCCGAGGTGGGCCGGCTACGGGAGGAGGAGCAGCGGGCGGCGGCCGGCGCGGAAGGGCTGGCGCCGTGGGTGGTCCGGGAGATCTGGTACGCCGGCGGTCCCGCGCCGGACCACGCTGTCGACGGCGAACGGCTCCGGCCCCGACACCGCGCGAAGGCGGTGCCGGGGCCGGAGCCGCGGAACAGGCGTCGATCAGGCCGTGAAGCGCAGCTTGCGACGGCGGAACATCAGCACGGCGACCGCGCCGGCGGCCAGCAGGGCCACGCCGCCCGCGATCGCGGCGGCGATCGGGGAGCCGGTCAGCGGCAGGTCCCCACCGCTGCTCGCGGGGGAGGTCGACGGGGCCGGGCTGTCGACCGGGGCGGTCGGCGACGGCGACTCCGCGGGCGCGCTCGGCGACGGCGACTCCGCCGGGGCGCTCGGCGACGGCGACTCGGTCGGGGCGGCGGCGAACGCGGCCTCGGCCTTGGCGGTCACGGTCTCGCCCGCGCTACCGCCGAGGATCAGCTTCTGCGCGGCGCGCTCGCCCGTGAAGAGGAAGACCCGGCCGAAGGAGACCGAACCCTCGGCGGAGACGGTCACCTTCACCTCGCCGGCACCGTCCGCGGTCAGCCAGAACTGCCCGCCGTTGGTGGTCGTGGTGACCGGCTTGCCCTCGGCGTCGACCGCCGAGCCGCCGCTGGCCGCGACGGTGATCTCGCCCGCCGGGCCCTTGACGGTGAACGGGCCGGCCTTCTCGCCGACGGTGGCCTTGGCCTTGGCCGGGTCGACGCTCAGGTCGGCCTTCGGCTCGGGCTGGTCCGTGGCGTTGGCGACCAGGTAGTCGCGGACCTTCTTGACCACCTCGTACTTCTCCTCGGCGAGCAGGTCCTTGCCGTCGACCCAGTTGCCGAGCTCGATGCCGTCGCTGAAGTGCCAGACGGCGGTCTGGGTGCCGAAGTAGAGCAGCTTGTTGGTGTCGGCCGGCTCCGTCACGGTGGCGCCGGCGGCGGCCAGCAGCTTGGCGGAGTCGGCGTTCGGGTAGCCGTGGGTGAGCACCCACTGCACCTTGCCCAGGTTCTTCACCTGGGACTCGTCCCAGGTGCCCTCCTTGTACTTGCCGTCGATCGCCACGTTGGTGTGGTAGTCGATGCAGAAGGCCGGGACGAGCTTGCCGTCGATCTCGAGCGCGAGTTCGCTCTGCTTGGCCGCCTTGCCGTTGAGCATCAGCTTGGCGCTGGCGCCCGTCGACTTGGCCACGCCGGTGGCCGGAGCGGCGGCGGCGGGCGCGGCGGAGCCGAGTGCCAGCGCGCCACCCGCGACGGTCGCCAGGGCGATCTGCGCCCAGCGCCGTCCTCGTTGTCCGAACATCAAGATTCGTGTACCTCTCCCCAGGGGTGACCCGCGCACGGCGGGTTGCGTGAAGCCGCCGTTCCCGCGGGATGTGCACCACCCGCACGCGAGAACGCGACGGGGAATTATGAGACGAAAGTTGATCGCTTGTCAGCCCCTGTGAGCCACATTCATCACTTCTGCCCGAAATGACGAGAAAAGAAATGGATCACACGAGCCGACGGTCGGCCGCCCAGCGGGACAACTCGTACCTGTTGGACATCTGGAGCTTGCGAAGCACGTTCGACACGTGCGTCTCCACCGTCTTGATGGAGATGTAGAGCTCCTTGGCGATCTCCTTGTAGGCGTACCCGCGGGCGAGCAGCCGCAGCACCTCGCGCTCACGGTTGGTGAGCTGGTCCAGCTCCGGGTCGGCCACCGGGGCGTCGGGACGGGCCGCGAACGCGTCCAGCACGAACCCCGCCAACCGGGGACTGAACACCGCGTCGCCGTCGGCCACCCGGCGGACCGCCGCGGCCAACTCCTCCGGAGAGATCGTCTTCGTGACGTAGCCCCGCGCGCCGGCCCTGATCAGCCCGATCACGTCCTCCGCCGCGTCCGAGACGCTCAGGGCCAGGAACTTGACCTGCGGGTGGGTACGCCGCATCGCCTCCAGCACCGCCCGGCCACCGCCGTCGGGCATGTGCACGTCGAGCAGCACCACGTCGGGCAGCGTGACGGCGATCCGGGTGACCGCCTCGCCGACGGTGCTCGCCTCGCCCACCACCTCGACATGCGCGCCCAGCTCGGCACGGACCCCCGCGCGGAACATGGCGTGGTCGTCGACGAGGAAGACCCGCAGCCGCTCGGCGCGGGCAGCCGCCCCCTCGACCGGTTCCATCGACTGCTCAGTCATCACTTGTCCCTCTCCGCCGTTGCCGGGTCCCGGGTGATCGGCAGGATCAACCGGACCTCGGTCCCTTCCCCCGGCTCGGAGCGGATCTCCGCCCGGCCGCCGTGCCGCTTCATCCGCCCGATGATCGAGCCCCGGACCCCGTGCCGGTGATCCTCCACCGTATCCGGGTCGAAGCCCTTCCCCCGGTCCCGGACGAAGACGCTGAGCTGGTCGGGCTCGACCTCGGCGTAGAGCGAGACGGTCTGCACCCCGGCGTGCCGCGCGGCGTTCACCAGCGCCTCGCGGGCTGCCGCCACCAGCGCGCCGACCCGCTCGTCGGTCTCCTGGTCGCCGACCACCACGGCCTCCACCGTGATCGCGAACGTGTCCTCGACCTCGGCGGCGGCCTGTTCCAGGGCGGCGGCGAACCGCTCGGTGGGCGAGCCGGTGGGCTTGTAGAGCCAGTTGCGCAGCGAACGTTCCTGCCCCCGGGCGAGCCGCTGGACGGTCTTCACGTCGGTCGCGTTGCGCTGGATCAGGGCCAGGGTGTGCAGCACCTGGTCGTGCACCATGGCGGCCAGCTCGGCCCGCTCCTGCTCGCGGATGCGCCCCTCGCGCTCCGACCGGAGCTGGTTGTACGTCCGCCACAGCACCGGCGCGGCCACCACGCCGACCCCGGCGAGCCCGACCAGGGCGAAGATCACGCCGTTGAGCACGGCGTCGAAGTTCTGCGCCGGTGAGTAGACCGCGACGACGCCGATGATGCCCACCGCGACCAGCACCCCGCCGCCGATGAACCGGAGCACGAAGGCCCGCCGGTCGCTCTCCTCCACCACCGCGCCCAGCCAGGGCACCGGCATGGAGTCGCCCCACTGCTGCCGCCGCTCCGGAGCCGACTGGTGCCATATCACGCCGGCACCCACCGCGATGATCGCGACCAGCCAACCGGCGGTGCCGGCCGCGCCGACCGAGTCGAAGACCATCACCTGCACCAGCAGCACGCCGAGGCCGATCGCCACGAACGGCAGCAACTGGGCGACGTCCCGGCGGGGCGGTACGGCGGTGTCGCCCGGACGCAGCGGCACGACCGCCCAGAAGGCCGCGTAGAGGAGCAGGCCGAGCCCGCTCAACCCGAGCAGCACCATGAAGGCCACCCGTACCCGCAGCACGGAGATGCCGAGGTGGTCGGCGATGCCGGCGGCGACCCCCGCGGCCATCCGGTGCTCGGGGGCGCGGTAGAGGCGGGGTGGCTGGATCACGGCGCTGATCGGAGACTCCCTGGTCTCGGCGGGCACTTGAGCAGGCGACGCTCCGTCGCCGGAATCGATCGTCACACGCCGCGCCGCCGCCCGGCCACGGGGACGCCCCCGACATTCGGGCCGCCGGGATCTCAGGGTGGGGTCAGGGTCGGGTCCTGAGGCCGCCCGGCGGGTCGGGGCAGCAGGATCGAGGCATGACCGAGGAAGCTGCCCAGTCCGCCAACCCCGGGGCGGCCCAGCCGGGTGGGCCGCCGCCCACCGCGACGCCACCGGGCGGGCCCACGCCCGCCGGCTCATGGGGGCCGCCGCCTACCGCCGGAGCCGCCGGTGGGACACCGCCGCCCGGCGCCGGGCCGCACCCGTTGTTCGGCGGCGCCGGCTTCACCTCGCGGTACGGGCTGGTGCGCCCCCGCGACGGCCGCTACCTGGCCGGCGTCTGCGCGGCGATCGGCCGGGCCACCAACACCGACCCGGTCCTCTGGCGGGTGCTGCTGGCGGTGCTCGGCTTCTTCGGCGGCATCGGCATCCTGGTCTACGTCACCGCCTGGCTGATCATCCCCGGCGAGGGGGACAGCGCCTCCCCCGTCGAGTCGATGCTGGGCCGGGGCCGGTCCAGCATGTCCCCGGTCACCGTGATCGTGCTGAGCATCCTGGTCGCGATCAGTTTCGCCTACATCGTCACGGACGCGTTCCGGGCGGTGCTGCTCGGCGCCACGATCCTGATCGGCGGCGCGCTGCTGCTGAACCGTGACAACAGGGGCACCCAGGGCGCGCCGGTCGGTCCCGTCCCGCCGCCCGCTGCGCCCAGCGCCCCGCCCGGTCCCGTGCCGCCGGTCGGCTATCCCGCCCCGAGCGCGTACGTGGCCCCGCCGACCGTGGCCGTGCCCGCCGGGGCGGGTCCGGTCCCGGCCCCGCCGGTGGCCGCCGTCCAGCCCACCTGGAGCGCCCCGGTCCCCGGCCGGCAGGCCGAGCCGACCGCCGAGCTGCCCGCCTGGCCGCCGGCCGCTCCGACTCCACCCGACCACCCCTCGACGGGTGCGCCGACCCCAGGCTGGCCGCAGGCCGCGCCCACCTCGGGCTGGCCCGCCGCGACCTCGGGGGCACCGGGACCGGGTCACCCGATGCCGCCGCCCCTGCCCCCGAGCTACCGGCCCCCGTTCGCCCCGCACGGCCCGTACGCCGGGCAGACCGTCGTGCCGCCCGCGCCGCCGAGGCCACCGGTCAAGCCGCCGAAGCGACCGCGCGAGCGCTCCCCGCTCGGCCCGGTGACGTTCTCGCTGATCTTTCTCGCCCTGGGCGTGGTCGCCGTCGTCGACCTGCTGGACGTCTTCGACGTCGGGGCGTCGGCGTACTTCGCGGCCACGCTGGCCACCATCGGGCTCGGCCTGGTGGTCGGCACCTGGTTCGGGCGGGCCCGATGGCTGATCGCGCTCGGGCTGGTGGCCGCCGCCGCGCTCGGGGTGGCCACCGTGGCCGAGTCGTACGACCGGATCCGGGGCGTCGACGGCAACGTCACCTGGGCGCCCGCCAACCACCGCGACCTCGCCCTGCGGTACGAGAACAGCTTCGGCGACGCGGTCCTGGACCTGCGGGCGGTCGACTTCGACAAGAAGAACACCGAGATCACCGTCTCCGTCAACTTCGGCGAGTGCACGGTGGTCGTACCGCCGAACGTCGACGTCACCACGGTGACCGACGTCAACGCCGGCGACGCGGTCGTCTTCGGCAAGCGCACCGGCGGGCTCGCCGGTGAGCTGCGGGAGGCGGCAGACCTGGGCCCGGACGGCCCCGGCGGCGGCACGCTGCGCCTCTACATCCACGTCAACGCCGGCAACCTGGAGGTGACCCGGTGAAGGCCCACCGCACCGACATCGTGTCCTTCGCCTTCGGGCTGATCTTCCTCGGCCTCTCCGCCTGGTGGTTGCTCGCCCAACTGCTCGGGCTCTCCCTCCCGCCGGTCGGCTGGTTCCTGGCCGGTGCGCTGATCCTGATCGGCCTGCTGGGCCTGCTGGGCGCGCTGCGCTCCGGGCGGTCCGCCGACACCGCCACCACCGGCGTCGCCCCCGACGCGGTCGAGTCCGTGTCCACCCCGCCGGCCCCAACGGAACGGGCGTCGGATCGACCGGGCACCGAGGTCGACGCGACGCGGTGGGACCTCGACCGGCTCGCGCCGGCCGACGAGTGGCCGACGCGGGCCGTCACCGACGATCGGCCCGAGGCGGTCGAGGACCGCGCAGCCGACGAGGACGCCCTGCCCCGGCGAGCCGACGGGCCGCCGCCCGGCGAGGAGCGCCCGCGCGGCTGACCACAGCGGTGCGGCCGGCCTCGGCGGCGGCCTATGCTGGCCGATGGAGAGCTCGCCTCCGCCGGCCGACCCACGCCGACCTGGCCGCCGCGCCGGCCGGACCGCGCCGCCGTGGCGGTCCCGCCGCGATTCCCGTCTCTACCCCGTCAGGAGTCCGTCCGACATGACGCAGTCCCCCGCCGTGCGCACCTCCGGCCGGTCCGGTCCGGTCCGCATCGGCGAGCGAGCCGCCCGTACCCTCGTCTCCGAGCTTGCCCGGATCAACGACCCGAAGGCCGCGCTGCTGGTCGGCGCGATGCCCGAGTCCGCGGTGCTGGCCGCGGCGATCGAGGCGCTGCTACCCGGCGACACCCTCACCCTGGTGCCCGCCGGGTCGACCTCCTCGGCGGCCCTGCGGGAGCACGTCACCGCCCAGGGCCGCTGGGTGGCCGACCGGGTCCGTGTGGTCGACACCCTCGCCGAGGCCGAGCCCGCCGCCGTGGTCGTCGCCGGGGAGCCGTTCACCGGCACGGCCGACGAGACCCGCGCCGCCGTCGAGGGCCTGACGAAGTACCTCGCCGAGGGCGCGGTGCTGAGCGTGGCCACGACCGCCACGCCGGGGCGTACCGAGGGTGCGGCCGCCGAACTGGACCGTCAGGGCGCACTGTACGGCGTCGGCGTCGACCTGGTGCTGCGCAACACGCCGCCGCTGCGGGTGTACCGGCTCCGCTACACCCCGGCCGACGCCGCCTCGGCTGCCCGGCTCGCCCCGGCGTACCGCCCGTCCAGCGTCCCGCTGACCCGCGGCATGCACATCGACTCCAACGGGGTGGCCGCGGCCGGCATCGCGCTGGGCCTGGCCGCGGTGGCCCGGGCCAGCCGGCCGAAGTCGAAGCTCTGGCTGCTCCCGGCCCTGGCCGCGGCCCCGGTGGCCGCCTTCTTCCGGGACCCGGAGCGCGACGTGCCGGAGGACCCGTCGGCGGTTGTCGCCTCGGCCGACGGGCGGGTGCTCTCCGTGCAGCGGCTGCACGACGAGCGCTTCGGTGCGGGCGAGTGGCTGCGGGTCGCGGTCTTCCTGTCGGTGCTGGACGTGCACGTCAACCGCGCTCCGGTGGCCGGCAAGGTGGTCGACTACTTCGTCGCCGACGGTGGCTTCGCCAACGCCATGAAGCCGGCGGCGGAGCACAACGTGGCCGCGTACACGGTGCTGGACACCGCGCACGGGACGGTGGTCGTGGCGCAGCGCACCGGCCTGATCGCCCGCCGGATCGTGCAGCGGGCGCCGATCGGCGCGCTGCTGGCCCGGGGTGAGCGCTTCGGCCTGATCCGGTTCGGCTCACGCACCGACGTCTACCTGCCGGCCGACGCGGCGGAGCCGCTGGTCGGCCCCGGGGACAAGGTCGTCGGGGGCTCGACCGTCATCGCCCGCTGGCGCTGACGGACCGGAGGCACGACACGAAGAAGGGGCGCCGCGATCGCGGCGCCCCTTCTCGCGTACGTGGGTCAGGCGGTGCGGCGCTGACGCAGCCAGAGCACGGGGCCGCTGACCAGGTAGCCGACCACGATCAGGGCGAAGGTGAGCCGGATGTCGATCAACGCGCCGATCACCGGGGCCAGCCACAGCCACGGCGGCAGCTTCACCAGCCGGGCGAGCTTCGCGTAGGGGAAGCTGGAGACCATGGCGAAGGCGAGCAGCGCCACGCCGGCGACCTGGACGATGCCCGGCACGGGCAGCCCGATGGCGACGGTCAGGGCGAGCACGGCAGCCGCCATCGTGGTGGGCACGCCGCAGAAGAACCTGCCGTCCTTCGGCGAGACGTTGAACCGGGCGAGCCGGATCGCCGCGCACGCCGCGACGAGGGCACAGGCCACCGCGGCGGCCGGTGTGGAGACCGAGCCGGCCAGCGAGGCGTAGACCACCACGGGGGCGGCGAGCCCGAACGAGCACATGTCGGCCAGCGAGTCCATCTGCGCGCCGAACGGGCTGGCCACGCCGAACCTGCGGGCGAGCGCGCCGTCGAGGCCGTCGAAGACCACGCAGGCGATCAGGAAGAGCGCGGCGATCCGCACCTCGCCCTGCATGGCCAGGAAGATCGCCAGCATGCCGAGCATCACGCTGCTGAGCGTGCAGGCGTTGACCACCGCGAACTTCATCTGGCGGGCGACGGTCCGCTCGCCGGGAAGCAGCGGGATCGACATCGCCGCCTCGTCGTCGACCGGTGTCGTGGGGCCGAGGGCGGGGCTGACCGGGACGACCGGGGCGACCTCTGTGCGCTCGACCCGGGTCAGGCCGTAGCGGCGGCGCGGCCGGTCGGCGAAGCGGTGCTCAGGCAGTGCGAGGTCGCCGGATTCGTGCAGGTCACCGTCGCGGCGACCCACCCGGACCAGCAGCACCTGCCGGGCGAGTGTGCTGCTGCGACGCAACGGGCCTGCCCAGCGACGCCCTGCGGGACGCGGACTGTCAGTGGTACGACGCCGGCGCCATGGGGCTCTCGGCACGTTTCCTCCATCACCGGATCGGCTGACCGCCGCGAGGGCGGGCGTCCGGCTGTCTCGTGCCGGACCTTTCTGGTCCGGCAGCCGTTTTGCGGAGTACACCATCGCATAAGGGAACGGGGGTTGGCGATAGCTGCCGGCGGTACTTATATCTGGCCTAACCGCGCAAACCGCTCTCTTATTCCTATCCCGGGCTCCATCGCCCGTTTCCTCCACCAACCCCACATCGAATGTACCGGAACCCGTCTCGGCCGGCTCGGCGAGCGTGGGCCGGGGCACGCCGGTGTCCGGTTACGGACGGCCGCCTGTACGGCCGGCGGCCAGCGCGAATGCGGCGAAGTCGGTGAGCGGAAGCCCGACGAGCTGCCCGGGCGTGAACCAGCCCGCCCTGGCGGTCGAGCCACCGGCCAGCTCTGTCACCCGCGCCTCGGTCGGTACGTCGACCGCCACCTGGTAGACCACCTGGATGCCGTGCCAGTCGATCGGGTGCCCCTCCGGGCCCAGCGCAGCCGGGTTGTGCAGGTTCTCGACGCCGATCAGCTCGACCATCCGGCCGAGCTGGCCGGACTCCTCGACCAGCTCGCGCAGCAACGCGGCGACCGGCTGCTCCCCGTGGTCGATCCCGCCGCCGGGCAGGTGCCACCGGCCGGCGCCCGGGTAACCGTCCGCCATCAGGGTGAGCAGCACCCGGCCCGCGGGGTCGGTGACCAGCCCGTACACCCCGAAGCGCTGCCGCCGGCCGGCCGGTGGCGCGGTGGCCGGCCCCTCCGCCGGGGACCGGGGCAGCTCGGGCGGCAGGGGCAACGCGGGCAGGCCGAGCAGCTCGGCGGTGAACGGCATCAGCGGCACCGCCGCCGCCTCGGCGGTCGTGAACCAGTCCAGCCTGTCGCTGCCGCCGGCCGGCTCCGGTCGCGGCACCCCGTCCCGCATGGTGATGTCGAACACCAGGCGGTCGGTGTGGACCGCCACGCCGGCGTCACGGAAGGTCGCCACGTCGGCGAGTACGGCCCGCAGCCCGGCCACCTCCACGGTGAGGCCGGTCTCCTCGGCGAACTCGCGGACCACCGCGTGCGCCGGATGCTCGGCGTGCTCCAGCCCACCTCCCGGCAGCTGCCACACCCCCGGGTACGGGCACGAATCCGACCCCCGGGCCAACAGGACCCGCCCGTCCGAGCCCCGGCACACCCCGTACGCCCCGACCCGCCGCTGTTTCCTCACCGCCCACACTCCCCGCCTGCGCCGACCCCGTTCCGTCGATCATGAGGCTAGCCGCAGCGGATCCGGCGTGCCGCCCGGCCAACCTCATGATCAACGAATCGGGCCAGGTGAGGCGGGGTGACGGTGGTCAGGCGAGGCGGGCGGCCTGGACGGCTTCCGCCGTCACCTCGGTCAGGCGGTCGGTGGGGAGGGCGCCCAACTCCTCGCGGGCGAACCAGCGGGCCTCGCAGGTGGAACCGCCGACGTCGGCGACGGTGGGCGGGGCCGGTTTGTCGACCACGACCCGGTAGAAGGCGCGTACGCCGTGCCAGTCGATCGGATAGCCCTCCGGGCCGAGGGAGGCGGCGTCGCGGTGGCTGGCCACGCCGAGCAGCTCGACGAGGCGGCCGGCCTGCCCGGTTTCCTCGACCAACTCCCGGATCAGGGCGGCGCCGGGCTGCTCGCCGTAGTCCGTGCCGCCGCCGGGCAGGTGCCAGCAGCCCGCACCCGGGTAGCCGTCGGAGACCCGGGTCAGCAGGACCCGGTCGTCCGGGTCGGTCACCACCGCGTACGCGGCGAAGCGCTGGGCCCGGTGCAGCCCGTCGGGGCCGGGCACGGCGTAGAACGAGGGGAATTCCGGCGCCTCGTCCGGAACGATGTCGGCGGACGACGCGGGCAGGCCCAGGGCCCGCGCGGTGAACGACCGCAGTGGCAGCTCACGGGCCTCCGCCGGGGTGAACCAGCGTGCCAGGTCGGTCGGCCGGTCGACCCGGTCGGCGAGCGTCCCGCCCCGGACGGAGACCTGGTAGATCAGGCGGTCGGTGTGGATGGTGATGCCCCGCTCCGGCAACGCCCGCATGTCGGCGAGCACGTCGTGCAGGCCGGCGACGGTGACGGAGAGACCGGTCTCGGCGGCGGTTTCCCGTACGACGGTGTGGTGCGGGTCCTCACCGTGGTCGACCGCCCCGCCGGGCAGCGACCACGTGTCGGGTGTACCGGAGCGCTCCGATGCGCGGACCAGCAACACCCGACCGACTGAATCAGCACAAACTGCGTATGCCGCGATCCTGCGGAGCGGCTCCAGCATGGTGGTCACGGGGCCAAATTCTCCCCGGCCCAGGTTGACTCCATCGAAAAGAGTCAGATTCCTGACTGAATACTCGCGCCTCAGGGGCAGGTCAGGGTAGGGATCCGGGCAGTCACCGAGGCCGGCCGAGTCGCCGGCACGGACCGTGGAGGCATGACCTACACCGCCCCTCCCCGGCCCCCGTACAAGCAGCTTCGTCGTCCCGTCACGGACCGGATGGTCGCCGGCGTGGCCAGCGGCCTCGGCCGCTACTTCGCCGTCGACCCCACCCTGGTCCGGGTGGTCTTCGCGGTCGCCGGCCTGCTCACCGGCGGGCTCGCGCTGCTCGCGTACCCGATCATGTGGTTCCTGATGCCCGAGGAGCCGGCCGACGCGCCCGCCTGGCCGCATCCCGCGCAGGCCGCGTCGCCCACCGTGCCGCCGGCGGCCGGCGCGCAGCCGGCACCGCCGACCTACCCGCCCGCGGAGTGAGTCGGGATCACTCCCACTCGATCGTGCCCGGCGGCTTGCTCGTCACGTCCAGCACCACGCGGTTCACCTCGGCGACCTCGTTGGTGATCCGGGTGGAGATCCGGGCGACCACCTCGTAGGGCAGCCGGGACCAGTCGGCGGTCATCGCGTCCTCGCTGGAGACGGGCCGCAGCACCACGGGATGCCCGTAGCTGCGGCCGTCACCCTGCACCCCGACGCTGCGCACGTCGGCCAGGAGCACCACCGGGAACTGCCAGACGCCCCGGTCCAGGCCGGCGGCGGACAGCTCCTCGCGGGCGATCAGGTCGGCCTTGCGCAGCAGGTCGAGCCGCTCCCGGTCGACCGCGCCGATGATCCGGATAGCCAGGCCGGGGCCCGGGAACGGGTGCCGCCAGACCATCGCCTCGGGCAGGCCCAACTGGAGGCCGAGCGCCCGGACCTCGTCCTTGAACAGCGTGCGCAGCGGCTCGACCAGCGCGAACTTCAGATCCTCCGGCAGGCCGCCGACGTTGTGGTGGCTCTTGATGTTGGCGGTGCCGGTGCCGCCGCCGGACTCCACCACGTCCGGGTAGAGGGTGCCCTGGACGAGGAACTCGACGTCGCCGTGGGCGGCGATCTCCCGCGCGGCAGCCTCGAAGACCCGGATGAACTCGCGGCCGATGATCTTGCGCTTCTGCTCCGGGTCGGTCACCCCGGCCAGGGCGCCGAGGAACCGCTCCTGCGCGTCGACCACCTTGAGCTTGATGCCGGTGGCGGCGACGTAGTCCTTCTCCACCTGCTCGGCCTCACCGGCGCGCAGCAGGCCGTGGTCGACGAAGACGCAGGTCAGCTGGTCGCCGACGGCCTCGTGCACCAGCGCGGCGGCGACGGCCGAGTCGACCCCGCCGCTCAGGCCGCAGATGACCTCCTTGTCGCCGACCTGCTCGCGGATCCGGGCGACCTGCTCGTCGATGATGTTCTCGGGCGTCCAGGTCGGCTCGATGCCGGCGATGTCGTGCAGGAAGCGGCGCAGCATCTCCTGGCCGTGCGCGGTGTGCCCGACCTCCGGGTGGAACTGCACGCCGGCCCGGCGGCCGGCCACGTCCTCGAACGCGGCGACCGGCGCGCCCGCCGACTCGGCGGTCACCGTGAAGCCCGTTGGGGCCTCGGTCACGCAGTCACCGTGACTCATCCAGACCGGCAGGTCGTCCGGCAGGTCGCGGAGCAGCACCCCGGCCTCCGGCCGGGCGCGCAGCGGGGTGCCGCCGTACTCGCGGTTGCCGGTGTGGGCCACCGTGCCGCCGAGCGCCTGGGCCATCGCCTGGAAGCCGTAGCAGATGCCGAAGACCGGCACCCCGGCGGAAAACATGCCGGCGTCGATCTGCGGGGCGCCAGGCGCGTAGACGCTGGACGGGCCGCCGGAGAGGATGATCGCGGCCGGGTCCTTCGCCAGCATCTCGGCGACCGGCATCGAGTGCGGCACGATCTCCGAGTAGACGTTGGCCTCACGCACCCGACGCGCGATGAGCTGGGCGTACTGGGCTCCGAAGTCCACCACGAGGACGGGGCGAGGCGTGCTCATGTGCATAAACCCTACCGACCCTGCTGCCCCGCCCCACCCCGCCCCGCCACACTTCACCCCGCCGCTCGCGATCTTGCACCTGCCGCCCCGACAAACAGCGCGAAAGCCGTATGTCGGGGGCCGAAAGTGCAAGATCGCGGGGGTCAGGGGCGGAGGGCGCCCGGGGCGTGCCCAGGGACGGCGGGGTGGTGGGGCGGGACGGGGGTCAGGCGGCGGTACAGGGTGCCAAGGGGCGGGCGGGGGTCCTGCTCGCCCCTGTTGGGCCAGAAGGACATCGCGCGTTCCGCCTGGGCGGCGATGGTCAGCGACGGGTTCACCCCGAGGTTCGCCGAGACCGCCGCGCCGTCGACCACGTGCAGCCCCGGATGGCCGTGGACCCGGTGCCACGGGTCGACCACGCCGTCGGCCGGGGTGGCCCCGATCACCGCCCCGCCGAGGATGTGCGCGGTCACCGGGATGTCGAACGGCTCCGTCAGCGCGCCGCCAGGCGTACCGCCGATCTCCTCGGCCAGCAACCGGACCGCCTGGTTGCCGGCCGGGATCCAGGTCGGGTTGGGCGCGCCGTGCCCCGGCCCGGAGACCAGGTGCCGGCCGAACGGACCGCGCCGCAGCCGGGTGGTCAGCGAGTTGTCCGCCGACTGCATGACCAGGGCGATCACCGTCCGCTCCGACCAGCCGCGGACCGACAGCAGCCGGGCTGCCGCACCGGGCTGCCGCAGCAGGGCCGCCAGCCAGCGGCGGACCCGGCGCGGCCCGCCGTCGACCAGCAGCGACTGGAGCAGCCCCATCGCGTTCGAGCCCCGGCCGTAGCGGACCGGCTCGACGTGGGTCTGCGGGTCGGGGTGGAACGAGCTGGTGATCGCCACCCCCTCGGTGAAGTCGAGCCCGTCGGCGCGGGCCCGGCGACGGGGCACCGAGGCGCCGAGGATCGCCTCCGAGTTGGTCCGGGTCAGCTCGCCCAGGCGGGGCGAGAGGTCGGGCAGCGCCCCCTCGGCCTTCATCGCGTGCAGCAGCCGCTGGGTGCCGAGCGCGCCGGCCGCGAAGACCACCTGGTCGGCGTGGATCACCTGCCGCCGCGCACGCAGCCACGCCCCGGTACGCACGGTGTGCACCGCGTACCCGCCGCCGTCGGCCGGGCGCACGGCGGTGACCGTGGTCAGCGGGTGCACCCGCGCACCGAGCCGCTCGGCCAACCAGAGGTAGTTCTTGACCAGCGTGTTCTTCGCCCCGTGCCGGCAGCCCGTCATGCACCCGCCGCAGTGCGTGCAGCCGGTGCGTTCCGGCCCCGCTCCGCCAAAGTACGGGTCGGCGGCGCGCTGGCCCGGCCGGCCGATGAACACACCGACCGGGGTGGCCTGGTGGGTGTGCCCCACCCCCATCCGGTCGGCCACCGCCCGCATCGCCCGGTCCGCGTGGGTGACGACCGGGTACGTGGTGACGCCGAGCATCCGCTTCGCCTGGTCGTAGTGCGGGGCCAGCTCGTCGCGCCAGTCGGTGACGTCCCGCCACTGCGGGTCGGTGTAGAAGGCGTCCAGCGGCTCGTAGAGGGTGTTGGCGTAGACCAGGGACCCACCGCCGACCCCGGCGCCGGAGAGCACCAGCACGCCACCGCCGGCCTTCCGGTCGGCCGCGCGCAGCAGGGTGAGCCGCTGGAGGCCGTAGCAGCCGAGGCGGGGCGCCCACAGGAACCGCCGCAGCCGCCAGGAGGTCTGGGGGAACTCGTCGTCGGCGAAACGCCGCCCGGCCTCCAGCACCCCCACCGAATAGCCCTTCTCGGCCAGCCGGAGCGCGGTGACGCTGCCGCCGAAGCCGGACCCGATGACGAGCACGTCGTACCGCATCACCGCATCATTACCGCTCGGTAGCCATCGCGCCAGCGCCCGTTTCCGCGCGATCATGCTCGCGGTCCACGATCCGGTGGCGCCCGCCCGCAACTCGGGGCCCCCGTCGGGGCGTTGTCATCACGGGGTGTCCCTATGGGTTTCGTCAAGCGGCGAGTGCGGGGACCGGTCCTGGTGGGGGTGTGGTTGCGGGCATGGCGTGTAGGACGTCGACGCGGCGTCGGGCCAGGCAGATGATCGGGGCGTTGTGCTTCTTGCCTTCGGCGACCGAGATCCTGACGTCGCTGTCCGTCCGCCTGTGCGGCCGCCGCGCGGCCGCGGACCGTGCCCGCCGCGCGGTCGAGGCAGCGACCGAGGGTGGCCCGGGGTGAAGACGATCCAGGCGTACCGCTTCGCGCTGGACCTGAACCCGGGTCAGGAGCGTGCCGTGCTCGCGCACGCCGGGGCGGCGCGGGTCGCGCACAACTGGGCGCTGGCCCGCGTGAAAGCGGTGATGGACCAGCGCGCGGCCGAACGTACCTACGGTGTGCCGGACGCTCTGCTCACCGAGTCGATCTCCTGGACGCTGGCCGGGCTGCGGAAGGCGTGGAACGCCATCAAGCCCGATGTCGCGCCGTGGTGGGCCGAGGTGTCGAAGGAAGCGTTCAACACCGGCCTGGATGCGCTCGCGCGCGGCCTGAAGAATTGGGCCGATTCCCGCACCGGTAAGCGTAAGGGCCGTCCGGTCGGCTTCCCGCGATTCAAGTCCCGCCGTCGCACCACCCCGTCGGTACGGTTCACCACCGGCACGATCCGAGTCGAGCCGGACCGCAAGCACGTCGTGCTGCCCCGGCTGGGCCGGTTGAAGCTGCACGAGTCCGCCCGCAAGTTGGCCCGCCGCCTCGACAACGACACCGCCCGGATCATGTCCGCGACCGTCCGCCGCGACGGCGGCCGGTGGCATGTGTCCTTCACGGTCGAGGTCGAACGAGCCGAGCGCACCCCGGCCCGGCCTGATTCCGTGGTAGGCGTCGACGTCGGCATCAAACACCTCGCGGTCCTGTCCACGGGCGAACTGGTCGACAACCCGCGCCACCTGGTCGCCGCGCAGGCCCGGCTGCGGGCGCTGGGTCGGGCGCTGTCACGTAGGACCGGCCCGGACCGACGGACCGACCGCCGCGCGTCGAAGCGCTGGGGACGCGCGGCGGCCCGACTCGGCCGCGCGCACGCCCGGGTGACGAACCTACGCCGCGACGGCCTGCACAAGCTCACCACCCGGCTGGCCCGCGAGCACGGCACGATCGTGGTCGAAGACCTCAACGTGACCGGCATGCTCGCCAACCGCAGGCTGGCCCGGCACATCGCCGACGCCGGATTCGCGGAGATCCGCCGCCAACTCGACTACAAGGCCACCTGGAACGGCAGCCGACTGATCGTGGCCGACCGCTGGTATCCATCCTCGAAAACCTGCTCGGGCTGTGGTGCGACGAAAGCCAAGCTCGCCCTTTCCGAGCGCGAATACCACTGCGAGGCGTGCGGCCTGATCATGGACCGTGACCGCAACGCCGCCGCGAATCTGGCCGGTCTCGCGGCTGAGTTCGACACCGCCGGGAGTGGCCCGGTGGCAGCACGTGGAGCCGACCAGAAGACCCGCGTACACGGGCAGGTGGCCGTGAAGCGTGAACCCGGCACGACACCAGTCGGTCAGACCGGGACCGTCCCACCGCAAGGTAGGACTACCAACCATGCGCTCACTAGAGCGCACTGAAGGGTAACGGTGTCGCATGATTCAGCGGACAGGGGCGCCACGCCCACGATGGGTGCTGGGGCTCGCCGCTCTCGCGGTCGTGGTCCTGGTGGCCGTGGGCGCCCTGGTGGTCACCCGGCTCGCCCGCGACGACGGGCCGCAGCGCGCCGTCGGGCCCATGGGCGCGACCCGGACGCCGGAGGCCCCGAGCCCGAGCCCGACCGCACCGCCGGGCGCCGGCATCACCGGCCCGCTCAACCTCCTGCTCGTCGGGGTGGACACCCGGGTCAGCGTGCCGGGCTGGGAGCCGCACGGCGACGCCGTGCTGGTGCTGCACGTGCCGAAGGGGCTCGACCGGGCGTACCTCTTCTCCCTCCCCCGCGACCTGCTGGTCGACATCCCGGCCTTCCCGAAGGCCGACTACCGGGGCGGGAAGACCAAGCTCACCCACGCGATGAGCTACGGCAGCCGGGTGCCCGGCAAGCCCGAACAGCCGAGCACCGCCCAGGGGTACGAGCTGCTGCGCAGCACGGTCAGCGGCTACACCGGGCTGCGCTTCGACGCCGGCGCGGTGCTCACCTTCAACGGCTTCGACAAGCTGGTGGACTCCCTCGGCGGGGTGGACCTCTACATCGACCAGCGGGTGGTCTCGCTGCACCGCCGTCCCGACGGCCGGCACCGCGAGCCCGCGCCGGGCGGCGGGGGCTACGTCGGGCCGCAGATGGTGTACGAGAAGGGCGAGCGGCACCTCAACGGCTGGCAGGCGCTGGACTACGCCCGGCAGCGTTACGTCACCGGCGGCGGATACGCCCGGCAGCGCCACCAGCAGCAGCTGATCAAGGCGCTGGCCACCAAGATCCTCGACGAGGACCTGGCCCGGCAGCCGGAGCGCGTGCAGCAGGTGGTCGACGCGCTCGGCGACACCCTGGTCTACGCGGGCGGGCCGCGCGTCGTGGACGTCGCGTACGCCCTCGGCGGGCTCACGCCGGACCGGTTCGTGCTGGTCGACCTGCCCGGCGCGGGCGTCGGCAAGGGCAGCGCCTACCGGGGCGAGCAGCTCACGGAGACCGGCCGGAAGTTCCTCACCGAGCTGCGCGCCGGCCGGACGGACGCCTACCTCGCCGCCCACCCGGAGCTGCGCATCACGCGCTGAGCGCCGTCACCGGCGCTCGGGACGGTCGGGGCGCTCCGTGCCGTACAGCCACGCCTCGAAGAGGTCGTCGAGTTGCTCGCCAGAGACCCGCTCGGCCAGCGCGACGAACTCGGCCGTGGTCGCGTTGGCGTCGCGCTTCTGCGCCGCCCAGGTCTTCAGGATCTCGAAGAACGCCTTGTCGCCGACGGCGACCCGCAGCGCGTGCACGGTCATCGCGCCGCGCTGGTATACCGACTCGCTGAACAGGTTCGCCGCCCCCGGCTCGCCCGGCGGCGTCCGCCACACCTGGCCGGACGAGCCGGTGTAGCGCGCGTCGAACGCCTGCTGGGCGCTGCGCCCGCCGTCGTGCTCGGCCCAGAGCCACTCGGCGTACGTGGCCAGGCCCTCGTTGAGCCAGATGTCCTGCCACCTCGCCAGCGACACGCTGTTGCCGAACCACTGGTGCGCCAGCTCGTGGGCGACCACACCGGTGTTCTCGCCGTCGAAGAAGAAGCTCGCGGAGTAGACCGGGCGGCTCTGCGTCTCCAGGGCGTACCGGATCCGGGGGTCGGAGATCACCACGCCGCCGTACGCCCCGAACGGGTACGGCCCGAACACGCTCTCCAGGTAGTCGGCCACCTCCACCGTGCCGGCGATCGACCGGTCCGCCGCGCCCTCCGGCAGGTCGGTGGTGACCGCGTGGAACACCGGCCGCCCCTTGTGCGCGCCCTCGGTGATCCGGAACCTCCCGATGACCACGGTGCTCAGGTAGCTCGCCATCGGGCTGCGCTCGGCCCACTTCCAGGTGGTCCAGCCGCCGGCCGTGCTCTTCCCCTCGGGCACGCCGTTGCTGACCGCCGTCAGCCCCTCCGGCACGGTGATCTCGAAGTCGTAGGTGGCCTTGTCCGAGGGGTGGTCGTTGACCGGGAACCAGGTGCTCGCCGACTCGGGCTGGCCGAGCGCGATCGCCCCGTCGTCGGTGTGCAGGAAGCCCCCGGAACCGAGGCTCTCGTTGCGCAGCGCCTCGGGCTTCCCCTCGTACGTGATCTCGGCGGCGAAGCCGTTGCCCGCGATCAGGCCGCTGGCCGGCGTGATCGTCAGCTCGTCGCCCTTGCGGCGGTGCTTCGCCGGGGTGCCGTCGACCGTCACCGACCGCACGGTCAGCCCGGCCAGGTCCAGGTTGAACGCGGACAGGTCGGTGGTGGCCGCCGCCCGCACGGTCGTGGTGCCGGTGAGCCGGTCCTTCGCCGGGTCGTACCGCACCTTGACGGCGTAGCCGATGACGTCGTACCCGCCGTTGCCGTAGGTCGGGAAGTACGCGTCGCCGGCACCGGCCGCCCCGAGGAGGAACTGGCGCGGCGCGTCCGGCGAGGCGGTGGCCGGAGTCGTGGCCGGGGTTGCTTCCTCGGCGGACCCGCATCCGGCCAGCCCGAGCGTCCCGGCCAGCAGCAGGCCGGTGCCCGCGCACAGCGTCCGCCGCGACAGCGTCATCGCCTCGTCCCTCCCCTGCGCCCCAGGTCGCCGCACCGTCGGCCCGTAGCGGATCCGCACCCGGTCGGTGCCCTCGCTCCCGACCGGCCGGGTGTGGCGCGGCCGGACCGGGCCGGTGGTGCGGCGCCGGGGTCCGGCGGCAGCCTACCGAGCGCCGCGGGAAGCCCGCGTCAGGGCAGGGCGGGGGCCGTCCCGCCGACGAGCCAGGCGTCGAAGAGCGGGCGCAGGGGCTTCCCGGCGACCCGTTCGGCCAGCACGACCAGGTCCTCCGTGGTGGCGTTGCCGTCGCGCCGCTCGGCGGTCCAGGTCCGCAGGATACGGAAGAACGTGTCGTCGCCGACCGTGCGGCGCAGCGCGTGCACGGCGAGCGCGCCGCGCTTGTAGACGGCCGTACCGAACAACCCGGACCGTCCGGGGTCGACGGACGGCCGGGACCAGTCGACGGCGGCGTACCCGATCTCGAAGTTGCGCTGCGCGGTGCGACCGCCGTCGTGCTCCTCCCACAGCCACTCCGCGTAGCTGGCGAAGCCCTCGTTGAGCCAGATGTCGCTCCACCGGCTCAGCGTCACGCTGTTGCCGAACCACTGGTGGGCCAGCTCGTGCGCGACCACGCCCGGGTTGGGTCGCCCGCCCCGGAAGAAGTCCGGCCCGTACACCGGCCGGGACTGGGTCTCCAGCGCGTAGCCGATCCGCGCGTCGGTCACCACGACGCCCCCGTAGGAGTCGAACGGGTACGGCCCGAACCGGCTGGCCAGGAAGTCGGCGATCTCGCCGGTACGGGCCAGCGAGGCGGCCTCCGGCCCGGTCGCCGGCAGGCTCGCCGGCACCGCCGTGACCATCGGCCTGCCGGCGTGCGTGCCGCTCTCCACCCGGTAGTCGCCGATCACGAGGGTGGTCAGGTAACTGGCCATCGGCGCCCGCTCGGCCCACCGCCAGGTGGTCCAGCCGTCGGCGCTGGTCCTCTCCCCCGGCACCCCGTTGCTCAGCGCGGCCAGCCCGTCCGGGACGGTCACCTCGACGTCGTACGTGGCCTTGTCGGACGGGTGGTCGTTCACCGGGAACCAGGTGGCCGCCGACCAGGGCTGCCCGAGCGCGATCGCGCCGTCGTCGGTGTGCAGGAAGCCGCCGCTGCCGAGTTGCCCGTCGGTCTTCGCCGCCGGCACGCCGGAGTAGTCCACCTCGACGGTGAACCGGGCGCCCCGGGGCAGGCCGTCGCGTGGGGTGACCACCAGTTCGTCGCCGTCGCGGGCGGCCCCGGCCGGCCGGCCGTCGACGGTCACCCGCGACACGTCCAGCCCGGCGAGGTCCAGGTTGAACCGGGACAGGCCGATGGTCGCGGTGGCCGTGAGCGCGGCCCGCCCGGAGAGCCGGTCGGTCGCCGGGTCGTAGCGGACGGCGAGCCGGTAGCCCGCGACGTCGTACCCGCCGTTGCCGGCCCCCGGGACGTACGGGTCGGCGAGGTCGGCCGCTCCCGGCCGGAGGCCGGGCCGCTCGTCCCCGTCGGTGCAGGCCGTGAACCCCAGGGCCGCCACGACGGCGACGGCGAGCGCGGGGCGGAACCGGCGGTGGGTACGACGCACCGGCCGAGCCTATCGGCGCGGCCGGTGCGGGTGGCGCTGCTTGCGCAGGTCAGCGGTCGAGGACCAGGCCGACCTTCTGGAACTCCTTGAGGTCGCGGTAGCCGCACTTGGCCATCGCGCGGCGCAGCCCGCCGAAGAGGTTCAGCTGGCCGTCCGGCTCGTCAGCCGGGCCGAAGAGCAACTGGTCCATCGAGCCGAGCGGCTCGCCGGCGGCCTCGAACGCGCCCCGGGGCAGCGACGGGTGGCTGGCGGCCGAGTGCCACCAGGCGCCACCGGCCGGTGCCTCCGCGCAGAGCGACAGCGGCTCGCCGAGCATCACCGCGTCCGCGCCGCAGCCGAGGGCCTTGGCGATGTCGCCCGAGGTCTGGATGTCGCCGTCGGCGATCAGGTGCACGTACCGGCCACCGGTCTCGTCGAGGTAGTCCCGGCGGGCCGCCGCCGCGTCGGCGATCGCGGTCGCCATCGGCACCCGGATGCCCAGCACCGACTCGGTGGTGGACCACTCGTCGCCGCCGATGCCGACGATCACGCCGGCCGCGCCGGTACGCATCAGGTGCAGCGCCGTCTTGTAGTCGGTGCAGCCGCCGACCACGACCGGGAGATCCAGGTCGGCGATGAACTCCTTGAGGTTGAGCGGCTCGTCGGTGGTCGACACGTGCTCGGCGGAGACGATGGTGCCCTGGATGACCAGGATGTCCACGCCGGCGTCGAGGATCACCGGGGCCAGCGCCAGGGTGTGCTGCGGGGAGACCCGCACCGCCACCGTGCCGCCGCCGGCACGCAGCTCGCGGACCCGCTCGGCGATCAGGTCGGGGCGGATCGGCTCCGCGTACACCTCCTGGAGGCGCTTGGTGGTGCGGGCGTCCTCGTCGAGCCCGGACAGCTCCTCCAGGACCTTGGCCGGGTTCTCGTAGCGGGTCCACAGGCCCTCGACGTTGAGCACGCCGAGACCGCCGAGCTGGCCGAGCCGGACGGCGGAGGCCGGGCTCATCGTCGCGTCGGAGGGGTGCCCGACGCAGGGGATGCCGAACGGGTACGCGTCGAGCTGCCAGGCGGTGGAGACGTCGTCGACGTCCCTGGTCCGGCGGCTCGGCACGATCGCGATGTCGTCCAGGTGGTAGCCGCGCTGCGCGGTCTTGCCCAGCCCGATCTCGACCACGTCACGCATGGGGGACTCCAGTTGTCGCAGGGGATGATCAGCGGGAGTGGTAGTTGGGTGCCTCGACCGTCATCTGAATGTCGTGCGGGTGGCTCTCCTTGAGCCCGGCCGCCGTGATCCGGATGAGCTGACCGCGGCGGTGCAGCTCGGGGATGCTCTCCGCGCCGACGTACCCCATCGCCGCGCGCAGCCCGCCGGTGAGCTGGTGGGCGACCGCGGACAGCGGGCCCCGGTAGGGCACCTGTCCCTCCACGCCCTCGGGGACCAGCTTGTCCTCGGCGAGCACGTCCTGCTGGAAGTAGCGGTCCTTGGAGTAGGACCTGCCCTGGCCCCGGGACTGCATCGCGCCGAGCGAGCCCATGCCCCGGTAGGCCTTGTACTGCTTGCCGTTGATGAAGATCAGCTCGCCGGGGCTCTCCTCGCAGCCGGCCAGCAGGCTGCCGAGCATCACCGTGTCGGCGCCCGCGACCAGCGCCTTGGCGATGTCGCCCGAGTACTGGATGCCGCCGTCGCCGATCACCGGGACACCGGCCGGCCGCGCGGCGCGCGAGGCCTCCATGATCGCGGTGATCTGCGGTACGCCGACCCCGGCGACGATCCGGGTGGTGCAGATCGCGCCCGGGCCGACGCCGACCTTCACGCCGTCGGCGCCCGCCTCGACGAGCGCCCTGGCGCCGGCGTAGGTGGCGACGTTGCCGCCGACGATGTCGATCGTCACGTCCTTCTTGAGCTGGCGGACCATGTCCAGCACCGCCCGCTGGTGGCCGTGCGCGGTGTCCACGATCAGCACGTCGACGCCCGCGTCGACCAGTGCCCGGGCCCGCTTGTACGCGTCGTCGCCCACCCCGACGGCGGCGGCGACCCGCAGCCGGCCGGCGTCGTCCTTGGTGGCGTTCGGGTACTGCTCGCTCTTGGTGAAGTCCTTGACCGTGATCAGCCCGCGCAGCCGGCCCGAGTCGTCGACGATCGGCAGCTTCTCGACCTTGTGCTGGCGCAGCAGGTCGAGCGCGTCGTCCTTGCTCACCCCGACCGGGGCGGTGATCAGCGGGGTGCGGGTCATGATCTCGTGGACCGGGGTGGCCGGGTCGGAGACGAAGCGCATGTCGCGGTTGGTGACGATGCCGACCAACTGGCCGTCGCCGTCCACGACCGGCACGCCGGAGATGCGGTAACGCCCGCAGAGGGCGTCGACGTCGCGCAGGGTGTCTCTGGGGCTGGCGGTCACCGGGTTGGTGATCATGCCGGACTCGGAACGCTTCACCAGGTCGACCTGGAGGGCCTGGTCCTCCAGGGAGAGGTTGCGGTGCAGCACGCCGATGCCGCCCTGGCGGGCCATGGCGATCGCCATCCGGGCCTCGGTCACCGTGTCCATCGCGCTGGAGAGCAGCGGGATGGACAGGCTGACGTTGCGGGTCAGCTTCGTCACCGTGTTGACCCGGCTGGGCACCACGTCCGACTCGCCCGGCTGGAGCAGGACGTCGTCGAAGGTCAACCCGAGCGGGACCACCCGGGCGGAGCCGGCGGGCAGCTCGGGCAGGTGGCCGCCCAGTTCGCCGCTGTCAGCGCCAGCCGGTAGATCGGTGCTGGGCGAAAATTCCACGATTGCTCCCCTGAGCTGCTCGGACGGGCTTCAGCGAGGTGGCGCGGGCGGGCACCGGCACACGCCGGGTGACGGGCGCGTCGTCCCATCGTACCCACCGACCTGGGCCGACTCCGGCCGGTGGCGGCGCAGGTCACCGGTGGCCGGGGGCGGACGCGGCCCTGGCGTTGGGTCTACGGTGAGGGGGTGCACGACGAGCCCATCGACCCCTTCAACGGCGACCCGGCTGATCCGGCCGCCGGCCTGCACGATCCGGGCGACGACGCCCCGCTCGACCCGCTGACGGACGTCGAGCGACAGGACGTGCTGGAGGATCTCGCCGACCTGGAGATCTACCAGGCGCTGCTGGCGCCGATCGGGGTGCGCGGGCTGGTCATCGAGTGTGAGGACTGCCGGGAGCCGCACTACTTCGACTGGGACCTGCTGCGGGGCAACCTGCGCCATCTGCTCAGCTCGGGGCGCCCCCGGGTGCACGAGCCGGCCTACGACCCCGACCCGGACCACTACGTCACCTGGGACTACGCCCGTGGCTACGCCGACGGGGTGCACGACACCCTGACCGAGGGCGGCGACGAGGAGCCCGGCTCCGAGGGCTGAGGCCTGTCGCCGCCCGGGTCGGGGGCCACCGGCCGCTGCGGCCACCGAGGCGGGCACGGAGTGCCTCACGTCGGTTGCGCGCTCAGGCCACCAGGCCGGCGCGGAAACCGGCCGCCACGGCGTGCGCGCGGTCCCGGGCACCGAGCTTGCGGAACAGCCGCCGGGCGTGGGTCTTCACCGTGTCCTCCGAGACGAACAACTCCCGGCCGATCTCGGCGTTGCTCTTGCCCTCCGCCATGCCCAGCAGCACCTGGAGTTCGCGTTCGGTCAGCCCGATCTGGGACCGGCCGCCGCGCCCGCCGGATCCGCCCCGCCGTCCCGTGGGGGCGGCCTCCACCGGCTCGTCGCCGGCCTCGGCCGGGTCGTCGCCGCGCTGCGACGGTACGACCGTCGGGGCGCCGCCCGGGCCGTCGGGAGCCGTCGCCGACCAGGTGGCACCCGGCTCGGCCGGCGGCCTGCCGGCCGGCGTGGTGCGGACGGGGCCGCCGACCGCCGCCGTGTCCCGGGCGGGGTCGGTGATCCGGCGCCGCGTCGCCCGGCCGGGTGCGGAGAGCAGCAGCAGCGCCTTGGCCACCGCGCTGGTCAGGTCGTGGTCGACGCCCTGGATGAGGCCCCGGGCACCCGCGCTGATGGTGGCGGCGGCGGCCTCCGACTCCTCCGTGCCGAGCAGCAGCACCGAGGCCTGCGGCGCGCGGGCGAGCACCCGACGGACGAAGCCCGCGCTGTCCGGCCGGGTGAGGGCGGTGTCCGCGAGCACCACGTCCGCCGGGCGCTCGGCCAGCCGCAACATCACCTCGGGATCGGAGACGGCCGTCCGCACCACGGCGGACAATCCGAGCCGTGCCGCCGCGGACGCCAGATGCTGCGCCGCGAGCGGTGTCCGAACGCACACGAGAACCGTACGCACAGTGGTCTCCTCTCCGCACAAGAGCAGACCATGAGCGGGTCGGGTCGCGAGGGGGTTCGGGCAATCCTCCGAACTTTTCCGACAACTAGGACATATGCCGCCACTTGCCGGAAGTTTTCGATCAACAGGTGTGTGAGCCGACGACAGCCCGGGTACGGAGGTCCCAGGCCGGAAACGGCGCGCCTGCGCGGACCGTCGCCCGGACGCCGATTCACCAGGATCTGCGCGGTGCCGCGCGGGAGGAGGGGTGCTGATGTCGAACGTACGCAGACTGCCCGGACCCATCGTCGACCTCTGGGACTGGCAGCGGCTCGGTGCCTGCCGGGGCCGGGACAGTGCGCAGTTCTTCCACCCGGACGGCGAGCGCGGCTCGTCCCGCCTACGCCGGGAGTCCGGCGCCAAGGCTGTCTGCCGCGCCTGCCCGGTCCGGGCCGAGTGCGCCGCGCACGCCCTCGCCGTCCGCGAGCCGTACGGCGTGTGGGGCGGGTTCAGCGAGTCGGAGCGGCTGCGGCTGCTCGCCGTCGGCTGGGAGGATCTGGCCGACCGCCGCCAGAGCCGGGTCGACGTCTCCCGGCTGGAGGCCCGCCTGGGCCAGTCGCACCGGTCGACCGTCCCCGCCCAACGCAAGATCGCCTGACTCGGCGGTCCACGAGACCACACCGACGCCGCGTCCCCGCCCGGGGACGCGGCGTCGCGGCGTTTCTACCGCCGGCTGGTCCGGTGCGGCGGGTTCCCCACCGGGTGCCTCCGACGGCCCGACCGGCCGGTGGTCCAGCTTAAAGGCGTCGGGGCGCACCGTCACGCGGACGGTGCACCCCGACGAGGCGTACGGCGAGGGTCAGAAGCCCGGGCCGTGCTGGTGGCCGTGACCGTGGCCGTGGCCGTGCCCACCGGCGGCCGGCTCGGCCTTCTCCGGCTTCTCCACCACGAGGCTCTCCGTGGTGAGCAGCAGCCCGGCGATCGACGCGGCGTTGGTGACCGCGTTGCGGGTCACCTTCACCGGGTCGACGATGCCGGACTTCGCCAGGTCGACGTACTGGCCGGCGGCGGCGTCGAGGCCGTGGCCCCACTCCTTGCCGGCGACCTTCTGCACCACGACGTAGCCGTCGTGGCCGGCGTTCTGCGCGATCCAGCGCAGCGGCTCGACCAGCGCCTTGCGCACGATCGAGACGCCCACCTTCTCGTCACCGGTGAAGCCGAGGTCGTCGTCGAGCACCGGGAGGATCTGCGCCAGGGCGGCGCCACCGCCGGGAACGGTGCCCTCCTCGACCGCGGCCTTGGTCGCCGCGATGGCGTCCTCGATGCGGTGCTTGCGCTCCTTCATCTCGACCTCGGTCGCGGCACCGACCTTGATGACCGCGATGCCGCCGGACAGCTTGGCCAGCCGCTCGGCGAGCTTCTCCCGGTCCCAGTCGGAGTCCGAGGCCTCGATCTCCTTGCGGATCTGCGCGACCCGGTCGGCGACCTCGCTCGCCTGGCCGCCGCCGTCGACGACCGTGGTGTTCTCCTTGTCGACCACCACGCGCCGGGCGGTGCCGAGCACCTCCAGGCCCACCTGGTCGAGCTTGTAGCCCAGCTCAGGGGCGACCAGCTCGGCGCCGGTGAGGATCGCCATGTCCTGGAGCATCGCCTTGCGGCGGTCGCCGAAGCCGGGGGCCTTGACCGCGCAGACCTTGAGGGTCTTGCGGATCGAGTTGACCACCAGCGTCGACAGCGCCTGGCCCTCGACGTCCTCGGCGATGATCAGCAGCGGCTTGCTGTTCTGGAGGACCTTCTCCAGCAGCGGCAGCAGCTCCTCGATCGCCGAGATCTTCTGCGTCGTGATCAGGATGTACGGGTCCTCCAGGACCGACTCCTGCGACTCCGCGTCGGTGACGAAGTTCGGCGAGATGAAGCCCTTGTCGAACTGGAGACCCTCGGTCACGTCCAGCTCGGTGTGCAGGGCGGAGCCCTCCTCGACGGTGATGACACCGTCGCGGCCGACCCGCTCCATCGCCTCGGCGATCAGCTCGCCGATCGTGGCGTCCTGCGCGGAGATCGTCGCGACGTGCGCGATCGACTCCTTGTCGGCGACCTCGACCGCGCGGCCGAGCAGCGCCTCGGAGACCTTGGTGGCCGCCGCGTCGATGCCCCGCTTGAGGCCGGCCGGGTTGGCGCCGGCCGTGACGTTGCGCAGGCCCTCGCGGACCATCGCCTGGGCCAGCACGGTGGCGGTGGTGGTCCCGTCGCCGGCGACGTCGTTGGTCTTGGTCGCCACCTCCTTGACCAGCTGCGCACCGAGGTTCTCGTAGGGGTTGGTGAGCTCGATCTCCTTGGCGATGGTCACGCCGTCGTTGGTGATCGTGGGCGCACCGAATTTCTTGTCCAGGACGACGTTGCGCCCGCGCGGGCCGAGGGTGACCTTGACCGCGTCCGCGAGGGCGTTGACACCGTGCTCGAGCAGGTGCCGGGCGTCATCCGAGAAGCTCAGGATCTTCGCCATGAATGTCCCTTCGAAGCGTCGTCGCCCCGGCCCGGCGAGCCGGACCGGGGCGACGACACTGATCGGTTGCTTACTTCTCGATGACCGCGAGGACGTCGCGGGCGGAGAGCACCAGGTACTCCTCGCCGGCGTACTTGACCTCGGTGCCGCCGTACTTCGAGTAGATGACGGTGTCGCCGACGGAGACGTCAACCGGGATCCGGTTGCCCTTGTCGTCGATCCGGCCCGGGCCGACAGCGAGGACGGTGCCCTCCTGCGGCTTCTCCTTGGCGGTGTCGGGGATCACGATGCCCGACGCCGTGGTGGTCTCAGCCTCGTTCGCCTGGACCAGGATCCGGTCCTCGAGCGGCTTGATCGCAACCTTGGTCGCGGTAGTCACGGGCATACCCTCCTGGGGTACTGGTTTCGTTACTGGCCGGCAAGCCGACCAGCGTCAATCTGCCACATGCCACCGGGCGGGGCCGTCGTCGCGGGTGCCGGTCCGCCTGGCGTTCAGCAACCGGACCACGGGGCCCGGAAGCTGGCACCCTCGGGGTGAGAGTGCTAATCGCAGGTTATTCCTCGGCTAGCACTCCGTCAAGGAGAGTGCCAACCCGCCGGCCGGCGCGTCGGGCCCGCCGACCACAATGACCGGGTGGATCCCGACCAGTTCGCCGCCCTGCGTACGCCCGAGGGGTCGGCCGCGCTCGACGCGGCCACGCGGGTGGCCGGCGGCGATCCGCTGACCGCGGCGGCCGCGCTCCGCTCGGCCGGGCTGCCGGCCGGCCTGGCGGCGGCGGCGCTCACCCAGGCCGAACTGCGGCGCCGGGCGGTCGGCAAGTTCGGGCCGGCGGCGGCGGGGATGTTCCTCACCCGCGCCGGGCTGGAGCAGGCGACCCGGGGCGTCGTCGCGGCACGCCGGGCCGAGCGGTTGCGGGCCGCCGGGGTGCGCACCCTCGCCGACCTCGGCTGCGGCCTCGGCGCGGACGCGCTCGCCGCCGCCCGCGCCGGCATCCGGGTGTACGGCGTGGAGGCCGACCCGGTGACCGCCGCGATGGCCGCCGCGAACGCCGAGGCGGCCGGGCTGGCCGAGGAGTTCACGGTGGAGTGCGGCGACGCCACGGCGTTCGACGTGAGCCGGGTCGACGGGGTGTTCTGCGACCCGGCACGCCGGAAGGCGGGCACCGGGCGGCGGATCTTCGACCCGAACGCCTACTCCCCGCCCTGGGACTTCGTCGTCGGGCTGGCCGGGCGGGTGCCGTACACCGTGGTGAAGGTGGCGCCCGGCATCGACCACGCGCTGATCCCGGCGGGCGCCGAGGCGGAGTGGGTGAGCGTCGACGGCGACCTGGTCGAGGCGGCCCTGTGGTGTGGCCGACTCGCCGAGACCCCCCGCCGAGCCACCCTGCTGCGCGGTAAGGAAGGGCACCTTCCTGACGCCTCTGGTAGAGGAGGGGGCGCTTCCTATGAGTTGACGGGCTCCGGGGACGCCGAGGCGGCCGTCGGACCGACGCGCCGCTTCCTGTACGACCCGGACCCGGCGGTGGTCCGCGCGCACCTGGTCGCGGAGCTGGCCGACACGCTGGGCGCCACGCTGGCCGACCCGAGCATCGCCTACCTCTACGCGGACGCCCCGGCGCCGACCCCGTTCGCCCGCTGCCTGGAGGTCACCGACGTGCTTCCGTTCTCGCTCAAGCGGCTGCGGGCGCTGCTGCGGGAGCGCCGGGTCGGACGGGTGGAGATCCTCAAGCGCGGGTCCGCGCTGGAGCCGGAGAAGCTCCGGCGGGATTTGAGGCTGGCCGGCGACGAGGGGGCCAGCCTGGTGCTGACCCGGGTCGCCGGGGCACCGACGGTGCTGGTCTGCCGGCCGGTCGGGTAGCAGCCCTTTTCGGCTCGCGGGCCGCACCGCCCCGGGTTAGCTTGACGGTCATGGCGGGACAGGGCACTCCGGCGACCGCGTTGCTGACGAAGCGGAAGATCGCCCACAGCACCCATCCGTACGACGTGTCCCCGGACGCGCCGAACTACGGCGCGCTGGTCGCGGCGGCGCTGGGGGTGCCGCCGGAGCGGGTGTTCAAGTCGCTGGTCGCCGAGGTCGACGGCGCGCTGACCGTGGCGGTCGTGCCGGTCACCGGCGAGTTGGACCTCAAGGCGCTCGCCTCGGCCGTCGGCGGCAAGCGGGCCGCCATGGCCGACCGGGCGGTGGCCGAACGGGCCACCGGCTACGTACGCGGCGGGATCAGCCCACTCGGTCAGCGCCGCCGGCTGCCCACGGTGCTCGACTCGTCGGCGCTCCACCATCCGACCGTCTACGTCTCGGCGGGCCGGCGCGGGCTTCAGTTGCAGCTCGCCCCGCAGGACCTGCTCGCTCTCACCGGGGCGACCACCGCCCCGCTGTCCGCCCGCTGAGCTGCGCCGCCCGCACCGTCGACGGGAGAGCGCTCCCGCGCGGGCGGCCGGGCAGGTGACCAGACAGGCGACAGGGACGTTGCTGAATTGTTACTGCCGACAACAAACTCGCCACCTCGGCACTCTTGTGCCCGCAGTGTGACGCGGAATACGTTGCCGGACACAACAAACCAAACGTCTCCCCCCACCCCCGAAAGGACCCTGCACATGCGCAAGGGCTTCCTCACCTTCGCCGCCGTGGGCCTGCTGGCCGCCGGCAGCATGGCCGCCTGTGGCGACGAGTCCGGCAGTGGTGACCAGGCCGGCGGCAGCGACAAGGCCCCGAAGATCGGCGTGATCCTGCCGGACAGCAAGTCCTCCGCCCGCTGGGAGGGCGCGGACCGCAAGTTCCTGGAGGAGGCGTTCAAGGCCGCCGGCGTCGACTACGACATCCAGAACGCCCAGGGCGACAAGACGGCGTTCCAGACCATCGCCGACCAGATGATCACCAACGGCGTGACCGCCCTGATGATCGTCAACCTCGACTCCGGCACCGGCAAGGCCGTGCTCGACAAGGCCAAGTCCCAGGGCGTGGCGACCATCGACTACGACCGGCTCACGCTGGGCGGCTCGGCCACCTACTACGTCAGCTTCGACAACGAGGCCGTCGGCAAGCTCCAGGGCGAGGGCCTGAGCAAGTGCCTGACCGACAAGGGCGCCAAGAACCCGGTCGTGGCCTACCTCAACGGCTCGCCGACCGACAACAACGCCACCCTCTTCAAGAACGGGTACGACTCGGTGCTCAAGCCGAAGTTCGACTCGAAGGAGTACACGAAGGGCCCGGACCAGAACGTGCCGGAGTGGGACAACGCCCAGGCCGCCACCATCTTCGAGCAGATGCTGACCCAGACCGGCGGCAAGATCGACGGCGTGCTCTCCGCCAACGACGGTCTCGGCAACGCGGCCATCTCGGTGCTGAAGAAGAACAAGCTCAACGGCAAGGTCCCGGTGACCGGCCAGGACGCCACTCCGCAGGGGCTGCAGAACATCCTCGCCGGCGACCAGTGCATGACCGTCTACAAGGCGATCAGGGAGGAGGCGAAGGCCGCCTCCGAGCTGGCCATCGCGGTGGCCAAGGGCGACAGGAAGGAGACCGGCCAGACCGTCAAGGACCCGGAGGGTGGCCGGGACGTCCCGGCGGTGCTGCTGACCCCGAAGCCGATCTACAAGGAGAACGTCAAGGACGTCATCGCCGACGGCTTCGTCACCAGGGACGAGGTGTGCGGCGGGGCGTACGCCAAGCTCTGCGCCGACGCCGGCATCAGCTGACCCGTACCCGATCCACGCGCACGCCGCCCGGCACGGACCCTGTGCCGGGCGGCGGCTCGCGCCGGACGGGACCCGAGACCTCCCCTCCACCTGAAGGAGACCCCCGTGTCCGCAACCCCCCTGCTGGAACTACGCGGGATCGACAAGAGCTTCGGTCCCGTCCAGGTCCTGCGCGACGTCGCCTTCTCCGCCCACTCCGGTGAGGTGACCGCGCTGGTCGGCGACAACGGCGCCGGCAAGTCCACCCTCGTCAAGTGCATCAGCGGCATCCACCCCACCGACGCCGGCGAGTTCCACTTCGACGGCCGCCCGGTGAACATCAACAGCCCCCGCGACGCCGCCACGCTCGGCATCGAGGTCGTCTACCAGGACCTCGCGCTCTGCGACAACCTCGACATCGTGCAGAACATGTTCCTCGGCCGGGAGAAGCGCAGCGGCATCGTGCTCGACGAGCCGACCATGGAGCAGATGGCCGCCGACACCCTCGCCGGGCTGAGCGTACGGACCGTGAAGTCGCTGCGGCAGCACGTCTCCAGCCTCTCCGGCGGCCAGCGCCAGACCGTGGCGATCGCCAAGGCGGTGCTCTGGAACAGCAGACTCGTCATCCTCGACGAGCCGACCGCCGCGCTCGGCGTCGCGCAGACCGCCCAGGTGCTCGAACTGGTCCGCCGGCTCGCCGACAACGGCCTGGCCGTCGTGCTCATCTCGCACAACATGAACGACGTCTTCGCCGTCTCCGACCGGATCGCCGCGCTCTACCTCGGCCAGATGGTCGCCCAGGTGAAGACCACCGAAATCACCCACTCGCAGGTGGTCGAGCTGATCACCGCCGGCCGTTCCGGCGGGCTCGGGCTCGCCGCCGAGCCGGCCAACGGCGGCAACGGGCACGGCGCGGAGCCGGCCGACCGCAACCCAGGAGGCGCCCGATGAGCACCACCGTCGTGCACAAGGACGGCCCGGTGGCCGGCACACCGCCGCCCACCCTCGGTGGCCACGTCCGCAACTACGTCAGCCGGGTACGCGGCGGCGACATCGGCGCGCTGCCCGCCGTGCTCGGCCTGGTCGTGCTCTGCACGGTCTTCTCGATCATGCGGCCGTCGTTCCTCACCGCCGGCAACTTCGCCAACCTGTTCACCCAGGGCGCCGCGGTCACCCTGATCGCGATGGGGCTGGTCTTCGTCCTGCTGCTCGGCGAGATCGACCTCTCCGCCGGCTTCGCCAGCGGGGTCTGCGCCGCCATCCTCGCCAACGTCGTCACCGTGCTCGGCCACCCGTGGTACGTGGCCGTGCTCGCCGCGATCGTCACCGGCGTGGCGATCGGCACCACCCTCGGCTTCCTGGTCGCGAAGATCGGCATCCCCTCCTTCGTGGTGACCCTCGCCGGGTTCCTCGCCTTCCAGGGCATCGTGCTGATGCTGATGGAGGAGGGCACCAACATCTCGGTCCGCGACGAGGTGCTGGTGGCCATCGCCAACCGCAACCTCTCCCCCGTCCTCGGCTGGCTGCTGGCCGCCGTGGCGGTCGCCGGCTACGCGGCCGTGCAGTTGCTGCGGCACCGTACGCGGGCCGCCCGGGGGCTGGTCACCGACCCGGTCGCGGTGGTGTTCGCCCGGATCGGCGGGCTGGCACTCATCCTCGGTGCGGCGGTCTTCATCCTCAACCTGGAGCGCAGCCGCAACGTGGTGATCAGCTCGCTCAAGGGCGTGCCGATCGTGGTGCCGATCATCGCGGTGCTGCTGGTCTTCTGGACCTTCGTGCTCCAGCGCACCAGCTACGGCCGGCACGTCTACGCGGTGGGCGGCAACAAGGAGGCGGCCCGCCGGGCGGGCATCAACGTGGACCGGATCCGCATCTCGGTCTTCGTGATCTGCTCCTCGATGGCGGCCGTCGGCGGCATCGTCGCCGCCAGCAGGGCCAACTCGGTGGACCCGAACACGGGTGGCAGTAACGTACTGCTCTACGCGGTCGGCGCGGCGGTCATCGGAGGCACCAGCCTCTTCGGCGGCAAGGGCCGGGTGCTCGACGCCGTCCTCGGTGGCGCGGTGGTCGCGGTGATCGACAACGGGATGGGCCTGATGGGATACAGCTCGGGGGTGAAGTACGTGGTCACCGGCGTGGTGCTGCTGCTCGCCGCGAGCGTCGACGCGTTCTCCCGCCGGCGTTCCACCGCCACCGGCAACCGCTGAGCACCGGCACTGGAAGTGACGACAGCGATGCGCGCGGGACCGAGCCAGGACGACATCCGTCGGCAGAACCTGGGCGCGTTGCTGCGGTACGTGCACGTGCACGGGGCCACGACCCGTGCCGAACTCACCACCGCGCTGGGGCTCAACCGCAGCACCATCGGCGCGCTCACCGCCGACCTGGCCGGCGCAGGGCTGGTCAGCGAGGGGGCACCGAAGGAGACCGGCAGGGCCGGGCGACCGTCGCTGGTCGTCCGGCCCGAGTCGGACCGGGTGCACGCGTACGCGTACAGCATCGAGGTGGACCGGCTGCGGGCCGCGCGGATCGGTCTCGGCGGCGCGGTGCTCGACCGCCGGGAGCTGGACCGGCCCCGGGGCCTGACGGCTGCGGAGGCCGCCCCGATGCTGGCCGGGGCGGTCAAGGAGATGCAGCAGAGCGTGCCGGCGGACGCCGTCTGCGTCGGCGCGGGCGTCGCGGTCTGCGGCATGGTGCGCCGCGACGACGGGCTGGTCCGGCTGGGCCCGACCACCGGGTGGGTGGACGAGCCGATCGGCGCGGCGCTCGGCGCCGAACTGGGCTGCGAGGTGCCCGTCACGGTCGGCAACGTGGCCGACGTGGCGGCCTTCGCCGAACACGCCCGGGGCGCGGCGGCCGGCTGCGACAACGTCATCTACCTGTACGGGGACGTGGGCGTCGGCGCCGGCATCATCGCCGGCGGGCGGCGACTGACCGGGCACGGCGGCTACGGCGGCGAGGTCGGGCACATGGTGGTCGTCCGGGACGGCGCCCCCTGCGAGTGCGGCTCCCGGGGCTGCTGGGAGACCGAGATCGGCGAGCACGCGCTGCTACGCGCGGCCGGCCGCTCCGACGCGCGGGGCCGCGACGCGCTGCTGGCCGTCTTCGACGCCGCCGACCGGGGCGACCTGCGGGCCCAGACGGCGGTACGCCAGGCCGGCGACTGGCTCGGCTTCGGGGTGGCCAACCTGGTGAACATCTTCAACCCTGAGATGGTCATCTTCGGCGGCAACATGCGGGACCTCTACCTCGCGGCGGCGGCCCAGGTGCGCAGCCGGCTCAACTCGGTCGCCCTGCCGGCCTGCCTGGAGCACGTCCGGCTGCGTACCCCGAAACTCGGCGACGACGCGGCCCTCATCGGCGCCGCCGAGCTGGCCTTCGAACGCCTGCTCGCCGACCCCCTAGATGCCGGATGACCCGGCGGCCCCGGGCGCCGTCGCGCTGGCTCCTGACCGCCGAACACGTGCGTGACCCTCGGTAGTCGGCATGGGAGTTTCCCGGCCGCCACCGGCCACCCACCTCGCCCCCTTTGCTCTGCACCCATTGCCGCACCAGCTACCGAGGGTGGCTGGTGCGTCGGTGCATGCAGAGCAAAGGGGCGCAGGGATGAACGGCTGGCCCGGCCGGCGCGACGAAGTAACCCTGGTCAGAAGCATCCGCAGCGGAACAGGCGCCTCTCACGCTCAGAAGCCGGACAGAAGTGACTACCGTCCGTGATGTCGAGGCGCTCGTGCCAGAACCGTCACGGTGGGTATCGGCGGCGGGCATCCGCCGGGTGGCCGGTCCGGGCCCCGGCCCCCCGGGCAGGACGGCCCGCCGCGCTACTCGTTGGTCTCCGGGCCCAGCAGCCGGATCTCCTCGATGTCGAGGACGGCCTGCAACTCCCGCAGGACGATGTCGTCGATCTCGTTCGTGTCCCGCAACCTGGTGATCTCGCGGCGCTTGTGTTCGAGCACGGCGAGCCGCAGCCGACGGTCGAGTTCCCGCTCCTGCTCCGCCGACCGGCCCTCGTCGTCGGAGCGGACGTCGTCGAGGTGCTGCTCGTAGTCCGCCCGGATCCGGTTCACCGCGTCCGGCGCGGCGCCGAGCCGGTCGGCGACATCCGGCAACGCCGCCAGCGCCGCCTCGGCGGCACGCCTCCGGGCCAGCCGCAGCTCGCCGAGTCGCCGGGTGTCGCCGACCAGGCCCGCCCACCCGACGACGGCGGGAAGCGTGGTGCCCTGGATCAGCATCGTCAGCAGGATGACCACGGCGGTGGCGAAGATGATCAGGTCACGCTCGCGCACGGGCGTGCCGGTGGGCGTGGTCACCGGCACCGCGAGGGCGGCCGCGAGGGAGACGGCACCCCGGAACCCCGCCCATCCGGCCGCCGTACGCACCCGCCAGTTGACCCGCTCGTCCTGCTGTGCCGTCCGGCGGTCGACGACCAGGAAGGCGAACGCCGCCAGGTGGATCCACAGCATCCGGACCAGCACGACCACGCCGGTCACCACCACCGCGATGAGCAGCGCCCGCGTCCCCGACAGGCTGGTCACGCTGCGCAGGGCGCGCGGGATCTGCAACCCGAGGAGCACGAACAGGCTCCCGTTGATCAGGAAGGTGGCGAGGTCCCAGAAGCCGAACGCCAGCACGCGGGAGCGGGCCCGGATGACCCGGGGCGCGGCGTACGACAGCAGGAGGCCCACGACCACCACCGCCAGGACGCCGCTGGCGTGCACGAGCTCGGCGAGGAGGAAGGCGACGAAGGGCGTGACGACACTCAGCGCGCCCTCGCGCAGCGGGTCGTCGAGACGTCGCCGGACCAGGATCACCACGCCGCCGACCAGCAGCCCGGCGACGACGCCACCGACCGACGCGACGACGAACCGCTCGGTCAGCCCGAGCAGCCCCGGCTCGGTGCCGCCCACGATCAGGCCCACCCCGACGGAGAAGAGCACCAGCGCGGTGCCGTCGTTGATCAGGCTCTCCGCGTGCAGGGTGGTCAGGATCCGGCGCGGCATCCGCTTGGCCAGGCCGGCGACCGCCGCGGCGTCGGTCGGCGCGAGCACCGCGCCGAGCACCCAGGCAGCGGCCGGATCGACGCCGAACCGCTGCGCGACGAGCGACACCGCGGCCATCGTCGCCACCACCAGACCCACCGCGAGCAGCACGATCGCGAGGAGGTTGGTGCGGATCTCGCGGAGGCTGGTGGTGATGCTCTCCTTGTAGAGGATCGCCGGCAGGAACAGCAGCAGCACCACGTCGGGCTCCAGCACCACGTGGGACAGCGGGGGCAGAAGCGCGAGCAGCGCGCCCATCGTGATGAGCAGGACCGGGGGCGCCACGCTGTACCGCCCGCCGAGGGTGGTGCCGACCAGCACCGTGACGACCAGCACCACGATCAGTTCGAGACCGCCCACGTCGCACCCCCGTCACCGGCCTGCACTCCGCCGGGTGCGCGCCGGTCGCCTGCCGCCCCACCATGGTGGTACGACGCACGAACGCGGTACCGGTGAAACCCGGAAACAGGTGTCGGGCCGGGCCGCGATGCGAGGCGCAGCAAGACGCCCCCGGGCCCTGCCATCTGTGGCGAGGAGCGGGCTCCGGAGATGACCAGGTGCAGATACGACGTCGCCACCACCGACACCAGCGCCTGCTCAGCCCGCGTCAGGGCCTGTGGATAAATGGGCGTGGGCCCTTCTTGCGGATCGCACCCACAATCCGTATCGGCGCAATAACACGATCACAGGGCGCACCGTTTGTGATTCTTCTGTAACCGTCACTCGGGCTTGACCTGCGACCAGTCGGCGCTGTAGCGGGTTCACCTGGACGGGGTTCCGCAAACTCGCCGCGTGTGCTTTGATGGTCCACGCTGCCTCGATGAATCTTCGACTCACACCGGTTTTCCGACCTCACCGCTGGCGGCTCACCTGCCGTTGCGTAACGTGACTCCGATTTATGCGTTGCGTGATCTCGAATTAGATTAGGGGTTTACCACATGGTGGCAAACGGAAAGACGCCTGCCGGTGGAAGCTTTGAAGTCGAGTACCGCATCAATGATCGGAACAATGGTTACCCCGTTCGTCCTGTGCGTGTCGAAGCCACTCCGGACGAGCTGGCCGGATTCCAGAAGGACGGCTATCTGCTGCGCCGGGGCCTGATCCCGCAGGAGTGGATCACGGAGTTCGGGGCAGCCCTGGACCGGATCGCGGCCGAGGAGATCGACCACCCGTCCGCGGAACGGCTCCCGAACAACGGGCTCTACATCCGTTCCCTGCTGGACAAGGACGAGGTCTTCCACCGCCTGATCCGCTACCAGCCGACCCTCTCCGTGGCGCGTTACATGCTCGGCCCCCAGGTCGCCTTCGGCGTGGAGGCCCGGATGGCCCTGGAGGGCGTCGCCAACGCCGGGGTCAACTGGCACATCCACCTGCGGGTGGTCCCCGATCCGATGCCGCCGTACTTCGTCTACCCCCACCAGGTGCACGGCCTCATCTACCTCGACCGGGTCGGCGTCGACGAGGGCGCGCTCTGCGTGGTCCCCGGCAGCCACCAGGAGTCGACCCTGGCACTGCCCAACGATTCCTCGGAGCAGCCCGGTCAGCAGTCGCTCCACTTCGAGCCGGGCGACTGCATCCTGATGCACGGCAATCTGTGGCACCGCACCGAGCCGACCGCCGAGACCGCCGGGCGACGCCGACTCATCCTGTTCGGCTACTCGCCGTCCTGGCTCAAGACCGAGGTCGCCCGTGGCGTGCCGGCATCCTCGGCGCTCACCGACGGGCTCCGCGCGAGCGGTGACCCGGAGATCGTGGAGCTTCTCGACGGGTTCCACTGGTGACCTCGGTCACCACCACGGCGCCGTACGGATCCTGGAAGTCCCCCATCAGTGAGGGGCTGCTCGCCGAGGGCCGGGTGGTGCCGAGCTCTCCAGTGATCGTCGGGCCGGCTGTCTTCTGGGTCGAACTGCGACCGGCGGAGGGTGGCCGTTACGTACTGGTTCAGCAGGTGGGGGACGGGCCACCCACGGACGTGACCACCGACGGGTTCAGTGTCCGCAGCCTGGTCTACGAGTACGGCGGGCTCGCCTACGCCGTGTCGTCGCGGTACGTCTTCTTCGTCAACGGCGACGACCAGCGGATCTACCGGATGGACCGGGACGGCGGGTCCGTCCGGCCGCTGACTCCCGCGGTCGCCGGCCGCCGGGTGCGCTTCGGTGACCTCGCCCTCAGCCCGGACGGCAGCCGGGTGGTCTGCATCCGGGAACGGCACACCGACGAGGGCGTACGACACGACATCGTCGCGGTGTCGGCCTCGGGCCCGAGCGACCCGGTGCCCCTCTGCGGTGGGCACGACTTCGTGGCGGGACCCCGCTTCTCGCCCGACGGATCCCGGCTGACCTGGCTCACCTGGGACCATCCGAACATGCCGTGGAACGGCACCGAACTGTGGGAGAGCACCCTCGGCCCGACCGGCGAGCTGACCGGGACACGACTCGTGGCCGGCGGCCGGACGGAGTCGGTCGTCCATCCCGGTTACGCCCCCGACGGCACGCTGCACTACGTATCCGACCGGTCGGGTTTCTGGAACGTCTACCGCGACGACGGTCAGCGGGGTTGCCGGATCGGCGGTATGGACGCGGAGTTCGCGGAACCGGCGTGGTACGTCGGGGAGCGACCCTACGGCTTTCTCGCCGACGGCACCCTGGTCGCGTTCTGGACCAGGGACAACAGCGGTCAATTGGGCTACTTGAAGCCGGACGGGGAGCAGTTCGTTCCGACAGACACCGGTTTCACCTCCTTCACCGATCTCTGTATCGCCGGGAGGCGTGTGGTCGCGGTGTGCGGTGCGGCGGACCGGGTCCATGCGGTCGTGGAGCTCGACCTCAGCGGCGACCGGCGGCACCGTGTCCTGCGCAGCAGCCGCCGTGAGCTGGTCGGGCCGGAATACCTGACGACGCCGCGCTACCTCGAATTCGAGTCGACGGACGGCGCCACGGCACGGATGTTGTACTACCCGCCGCACAACGCCGACTTCAGCCCACCACCCGGGGAACTACCGCCGCTGATCGTCCTCTGCCACGGCGGACCGACGTTCTCGGCGAGCCCGGCGCTGAACTACGCCGTACAGTTCTGGACCAGCCGCGGCTTCGCCGTGGCGGACGTCGACTACCGGGGCAGTTCCGGCCACGGGCGTCGGTACCGGGAGGCGCTGCGGGGTCGCTGGGGAGTTGTCGACGTCGCCGACTGCGAGTACGCGGCCCGCCGACTGGTGCAGCTGGGCCTGGCCGACCCGCACCGGCTGATCGTCAAGGGAGCGAGTTCGGGTGGCTTCACCGCCCTCTGCGCGGCCACGTTCGGCAGCCTCTTCGCCGTCGGGGTCTCCTACTACGGCGTGGCCGACGCCACGTCGATCGCCACGGACACCCACAAGTTCGAGTCGTCGTACCTGGAGTTCCTCATCGGCCGCATGCCCCAGGACATCGATCTGTTCCGAAAGCGCTCGCCGTTGTTCAACCTGGACCGGCTCAGGGTGCCGTTGCTGCTCTTCCAAGGCGCCGAGGACCGGGTGGTGCCGCCGGACCAGACGGCCCGACTGGCCGAGGCGCTGCGCGACCGGGGCGTCCCGTACCAGTACGTCGAGTTTCCCGGTGAGCAGCACGGGTTTCGGCTGGCCGAGACCATCCGTACGGTCGCCCGCACCGAGCTCGCCTTCTACGACGCGGTCCTCGGGATCGCGCCGGCCGGGTCGCCCGAGCCTGCGGCGACGGAGGTGATGTCGTGACCGAAGAGAACGGCCGGCCGGAACGGAAACCGATGACGGAGCGGACACGGGACATCCGGCGACCGGCCTCCCTGGCCCCCGGCTCGCTGGTGCGGATCGTCAGTCCGGCGTTGCCTTCCATGGCCTTCGCCACCACCCGGGCCGAGCGGGCCAAGGCCACTCTCGAGAGCTTGGGCCTGCGGGTCGACTTCTCCCCGAACTGCTTCGAGATCTCGGACGACGGCTGGTCAGCCGGCAGCGCGCAGATGCGCGCGGACGACCTGCACGGCGCGTTCGCCGATCCGGAGGTCGCCGCCGTGCTCTGTGCCGCCGGCGGTTCCACCTCGGCTGAGCTGTTGCCCCACCTCTCGCCGTCGGTGTTCGCCGACAACCCCAAGCCGCTGATCGGGCGCTCGGACAACGTCGTGCTCAGCGCCTTCCTGGAGAACCGGGCCGGAGTCTCCTCGTTCGTCGGCGTGACCTACGTCTTCCAGTTCGGGGAGCTGGTCGTCCCGGAGGAGACCCTCGCCTCGTTCCGGCAGGTCCTGATGGCCGACGACCCGGTCACCTACCAGGTGTCGGCCTCCCGCACGATGGGCGGCCGGGACTGGCGGCGGCTGGCCCAGGACGAGACCCCGCAGGAACGCCCCCGCCCCGGCCATCACGGCTGGTTCCGTCCGGGGGTGGGCAGCGGTCCCCTGCTCGGCGCGGAGTTGAACGTCATTCCGCGGCTGGTCGAGGCGGAGCTACTGGACCCCACCGGTTGTGTGCTGTGGTGGGACCCTCTCAAGCCGGAACTGTCCTACACCTACGAGCGGCTCGAACTGATGGCGAAGTTGATCGACTTCCGCACGCTGAACGGGATGCTGATCGGGGACAACCCCTGGGTCGACTACGCGCAGTGGCTGGACCTGATCGGGGAGTTCGCCGACCGGCACCTCGGCGGTACGGACTTCCCGATCTTCGTCGGCGGAGACTGCGGGCACTACGACCCCGCGTGGGTACTTCCCTACGGTGACCGGCTGGTCCTCGACTCGGAGCGGGGCGTCATCTACCGGGACAGGGAAGAGACCGGCAACGGCGACCACGACCGCGGGAGGAAAGATGTCCGCTGACGACAGCAGACTGGCGGCCGTGACCGACGTCTTCGAAGTGGTCCTCGGGAAGAGGGTCGGCCCGGATGACGACTTCTTCAAACTGGGCGGGCACTCGCTGCTCGTCGTCCAGGCGATCGCGCTGCTGCGCCACACCCACGGCCTCAGGGTGCCCGCCCGGCAGTTCGTCGACCAGGGCACACCCGCCGCCATCGCCGGAGCCTGCACCATGGTCGAACGCCGCCCGCAGACGGAGCAGAACCGGGACGAGATGACCGCCAGCCGCTAGGCATCTGCCGGAACGGAGAACCTGGGCGACAGCAGACCCGGTGGGCGCCGGAGGCGTGCACAGGGTGCATGAGGGCGAGAAGATATGAACGTTGTCACGGAACCGACGAATTCGACCAGTTGCAGCGACGAAGCAGCCTTTTCCCAGCGGGCCCTTGACCGCGACCTGACCATCGCGGTGGTCGGCCTCGGCTACACCGGTCTACCGCTTGCGCACGCCTTCGCTGCGACCGGCTTCACGGTGCACGGCGTGGACATCGACGACGGCAAGATGCAGCAGCTCCGTCGAGGCAGGTCGTACCTGCCGGACATCAGCGACGAGCAGCTCCATGCCGTCGCCGACCGCCTCCACCTGGCCCTCGACGCCCGGGACGTGGGCTCGGCGGACGTGGTGATGGTCTCCGTCCCCACTCCGGTCACCACCGACGAGCGACCCGACCTCACCTTCGTGGACAGCGCCTTCGCCTCACTGGCGCCGATGATCGGACCGGGCACGGTGGTCGTGCTCCAGTCGACGGTGCCGCCGGGAACCACCCGGCGCTGGGCGCAGCGGCTGGCCGCCGAGACCGGGCTCACGCTGGGCCGGGACCTCTTCGTGGCGTGCGCGCCGGAGCGGGTGAACCCGGCCAACCAGGACGGCTGGACGATCACCAACACCCCCCGGGTGGTCGGCGGCGTCAGCGCGGCCTGCACCCGTCGGGCCGCGACCGTCCTGGCGTCGATCTCCATGGAGGTCACCCAGTTGTCCGACGCGACGGTCGCGGAGATGAGCAAGCTCCTGGAGAACAGCGCCAGGCTGGTCAACATCAGCTTCTCGAACGAGATCTCCGACCTCTGTCACAAGCTCGGTGTCCCGATGGACGAGGTGATCCGCGCCGCCGCCACCAAGCCCTTCGGGTACCTGCCGCACTGGCCGGGACCCGGCATCGGGGGCGAGTGCATCCCGGTCGACCCCCTGTTCCTCATCACCGAGGCGGGACTGCAGGACGTGCCGATGCCGATCATCGAGGCCGCGCACCGCCAGGCCGGTGCCCGTCCGCTCAAGGTCGCCGCCCGCGTGGCGGAGATGCTGGCGCGGGCAGGTACCCCGATCGGGACCAGCAGGGTGCTGGTTCTCGGCGTGACATACAAGCCGAATGTGCCCGACCTGCGTAACGCGCCGGCCCTGACCGTCATCTCCCGGCTGCTCGCCAGCGGCGCCACGGTCGACTACTGCGACCCGTGGGTCGCCGAGATCAACGTCGACGGCACCGTCCTGAACTCGCTCGACGTGCGGAAACTCCTGCTCGACGAGTACGACTGTGTGGTGCTGGTGACGCCCCACGAGGCGATCGACGGCACCGTCGACTGGCAGCAGTGCCGGCTCGTGCTCGACACGGTGCACCGGGTGCCGGCGGCACCCAACGTCGAACGACTGTGACCGTACGGGCCCGCTCCTGCGCGTGGAGGGGGCGGGCCGTCGGGCGGCCCGCCCCCTCCACACAGCCGGTCAGGCCGGGGCCGATGCCTCCACGAACGCCTCACGCAGCGCCTTGAGCGCCTCGTCGATGCGGCTCGTGTCGCGCCCCCCGGCGACGGCGATCCGGCGGTCCCGCCCGCCACCGCCCCCGCCGACCAGCTTCGCCGCCTGCCGCACGAACGAGGGCGCGTCGCCGACCCGGTCGTCGACCGCGACCGCGAGCGCGACCGAACTGCCGTCCGCTGATCCGATGAGACCCACCGCCGAGATGCCCGGCTCGCTCAGTACCGCCAGCGCGAGGCTCTTGAGCTGGCCCTGGTCGCGGCCGTCGCAGCGGGCGACGACCAGTCCGCCGTCCGCCTCGCTGGCAAGGTCCCTGGCCAGATACCGGTCGACCTGCGCGGTCAACTGACGGCGCTCCCGCTCACCGGCCTTCTGGGCCTCCTGCAACCGTCCGATGGCCGCGGGCAGTTGGTCGGGCGTGGTGTGGACCGCGCCAGCCACCGCCTTCAGCAGTTGCCGCTGGCGGCGGTTCTCCTCGAACGCCCGGGCCCCGGTGAACGCCTCGATGCGGCGCAGGTTGGCGCCGACGGACGACTCCGACGTCACCAGCAGTTCGCTGATCTCGCCCAAAGCGGACACGTGGGTGCCGCCGCAGAGTTCCATCGAGTGTTCCCCGGCGCGGATCACCCGCACCACCTCGCCGTACTTCTCACCGAAGAACGAGATCGCCCCGGCCGCCTTCGCCTCCGCCTGGGTGGAGTGCCTGATCTCGACCGCGCCGTTGCTGCGGATCTGCTCCGCGACCAGGTCCTCCACCGCGTGGATCTCCTCGTCGGTGAGGGGCGAATGGTGGTTGAAGTCGAACCGGAGGTAGTCGGGAGCCACCAGCGAGCCCTGCTGGCGGACCTGCGCACCGAGCACCTCGCGCAGCGCCCAGTGCAGGAGGTGGGTGCCCGTGTGGCTACGCCGCAGCGAGGCACGTCGAGCGGCGTCGACCGCGAGGGCGACGGCCTCGCCGACACCGAAGGTGCCCTCATCCACCTCCACGTGGTGTCGGATGACGTTCGGCATCGGCGCGTCGGTGTCGAGCACCCGGCCACGCCCGTGCGGGCCGGTGATCGTACCGGTGTCGCCGATCTGGCCACCGCCCTGCGGGTAGAAAGGGGACGCCTCGACGTACACCTCCACCCGGCCCTGCTCTTGGTGGGGGAAGACCCCGGTCACCTTCGCCTCGGTGGTGAGCGTCTCGTAACCGAGGAAGTCGGTCACGCCGTACTCGTCCCGGACCGCCCTGGCGTTGGCCGTACCGTTGTCGACCGCACCGCTCTTCGCGTCGGCGGCCCGGGCCTGTGCGCGCTGCTGCGCCATCGCGGCCTCGAACCCGGCGTCGTCGACGCCCAGGCCCCGCTCCTTGGCGATCTCCCGGGTCAGGTCGATCGGGAAGCCGTAGGTGTCGTGCAGCTTGAAGGCGATCTCGCCGGGGATGGCCGACGAGCCGTCCGTGACCGCCCTGTCCAGCATGCCGAGGCCCAGCGAGAGGGTCTCCCGGAACCGGTGCTCCTCCCGCTCCAGCGTGCTCTGCACCTGGTCGATCACCTCGGTCAGCTCCGGATATCCCGAGTGCATGACCGCGGCGACGTTGCCGGCCATCTCCGCCAGCACGCCCCGACGGGCACCGGCCCGCTGAGCGTGCAGAGCGGCACGCCGGATGATCCTGCGCAGCACGTACCCGCGTTCCTCGTTCGACGGCACGACGCCGTCGGCGACCAGGAACGAGATGGCACGGGAGTGGTCCGCCACGATGCGGAGGCTGACGTCACGCTCCGGGTCCGACCCGTACGTCGCACCGCAGAGCCGCTCGGCGTCGCCGATCAGCCGCCGCAGCACATCGGTGTCGAAGACCGAACTCGTGCCCTGGACGATCGGCAGGATGCGCTCCATACCGGCCCCGGTGTCGATGTTCCGCTTGGGCAGCGGCTCGAGCTTGCCGCTCGACAACCGGTTGAACTGCATGAAGACGAGGTTCCAGATCTCGACGTAGCGTTCCTCGCCGCCGTGCTCCGGGCCGCCCTCGTGGCCCCACTCCGGGCCCTTGTCGTAGAAGATCTCGGAGGACGGCCCGCACGGACCCGTGCCACCCATCTCCCAGAAGTTGTCGTCCCCCAGCCGTTGGATCCGGCCGGCCGGCAGGCCCACGACATCCTGCCAGAGCTGCGCCGCGTCGTCGTCGCTGTGATGCACCGTGGCCCACAGCCGGTCGGCGGGCAGGCCCAGCACCTCGGTCAGGAAGTGCCAGGCGTGGGAGATCGCGCCTTCCTTGAAGTAGTCGCCGAAGCTGAAGTTGCCGAGCATCTCGAAGAAGGTCAGGTGACGGGTGGTCCGGCCGATGGCCTCGATGTCGTCGTGCTTCCCGCGCACCCGGACGCACTTCTGCGACGACGTGGCCCGCCGGTACGGAGCGGTCTCCTCGCCGAAGAAGTACGGAAGGAACTGCACCATGCCGGCGTTCGTGAACAGCGGCGCAGCCGGGTGGGCCGGGATCAGCCCCGAGGATGCCACCCGGGTGTGGTCACGTTCGACGAAGTACTGCAGGAACGCTGATCGTAGTTGATCCGCGGTCATCGGACCGGACACGGAGTTACTCCTCATCTATCTCTAATGCTCGGGCAACGCCCCCACGGGGGTGCCGAAGAATTCTGCGTCAGTCGCGAACCGGCCGAGCAGCTCCTGGAAGGACTTGGCACACCCCTCGGCCCACGACGCGGAGAACCTGCTGGTCCGGTACCACAACTCACCGGTCAGACCATCCTCTCCCTCCGCAAGGACGATCTCCCAGTCACGCATCAACTTGTGATGATAAGGCGAGTCGAGCTGCATCGGCCGGTACCGTACTACGCCCCCCTGGGGCCGCCAGTAGTTCTGGTACAGAAGGTAGCACTGGAACGTGTCGTTCAATCCGAGCCCGATGAAGGGTGGAACCGCCGCGACCAGATCCTCCAGGGGATAGTTGCCGTGGTCGTGGAACCCGACCAGGCTGCGGTGCACCCGGCTCACCAGGTCACCCACCGCGCCCCGGGGGTCGACCCGTACCCGCAGCGGTAGCGGGTTGACGAACACCCCGACGATCTCTTCGGCCTCGGCGCTCGGGCGGCCCGCCGCGGTGGTGCCGAGCACCAGGTCGTGGTCGCCGGACAACCGGTGCACCAGCAGCGCGTACGCGGTCATCATGAGACCGAAGGGTGTGGTGCCCAGGGCCGCGGCCCGGTCCCGCAGTGCCGTCGCCGTGGCCCTGTCGACGGTGAAGGTGAGCAGGTCGCCCCGGTCGTCGGTCGTGCCGTCACCGACGTCGCCCGGGACCCGGGTCGGTGCTGGCGCGCCGGCGAAGTGCTCCCGCCAGTACTCCCGGGCGGCCAGCAGCGCGGGACTGCGCAGGTAGTCCCACTGCGCGGCGGCGTAGTCGACGTACTGAAGGGGTGGCTTGCCCGGCTCCGTCTCCAGAGCCTCCGCCACCTCCTGGAGGAAGATGCTCGACGACCAGCCGTCGAAGAGGACGTGGTGGGCGTGGATCAGCAGCGCGTGGCGTCGGCCCTCGGCGAGGCGGGCGACGGTGATCTCGAACGGTGGCGTCCTGCCGAGATCGAACCAGCTCTCCCCGGCGGCCTGGACGAGCCGGCCGATCTCGGCCCGCTGCTCGGCCTCGGAAAGGGCCGACAGGTCCACGACCTTCACCGGCTGACCCCGGGTCACCGACTGGCGCCAGGTGTCGCCCCGGCGGTGGAAGACGGTACGGACGCCGCTGTGCCGGTCGATCGTCCGCTCCACCGCCCTGACGAGCTGCTCGGCCGGGTACCCGGTCTCGACCTCGACGGCGAGGTCGAGGCCGCCGTACCCCTGGGGTAACAGTTCCAGCCAGCGTCGCTGGGTGCTCGACGTGGGGTGGTCGGCAGCCGCCGGCGTGGGCGTGATCAGGAAGCCGGGCGCCCGGTTCGGAGCGGATACGACGCGGCTGACGAGCGCCTCCAGCCCGGTCACGCTCAGCGAGCGGAGCGCGTCGGCGAGGGTGAGCCGGACGCCGGTACGGTCGCGGAGCCGTGTGACGATCTGCAGGATGGCCAACGACTCCAACCCGTCCAGCCGCAGGTCGCGGTCGGGGTCGGGCGGTACCGCGCCGAGCAGTTCGGTCAGGACCGTCCGGACCAGGTCGCCCGGGTCGGCCGGCGGGTGGGCGGCAGCGCCCGGCAGCACGGCCTCCGAACCCGTGCCGATCTGGTCGGCGACCTCGACCAACCGGGCGTCCAGGTCACCGGTGGACACCCAGACCACGGGACCGCGTACGGACAGCAGCCGCCGGAACACCTCGTGGCCGTCCCCGGCGGTGAGCGCGTACCGGGCCGGACCGACCGGGTCCGGCACGGCGTGATCGCCGTCGGTCCACGCGTCCCAGCCGACGCTGACCCAGCGTTCGTCACCTGCCGCGTGCCGCCGCGCCGCGAACTCGTCCAGCGCGTCGTTGGCCGCGACGTACGGACCGAACCGCACGCCGCCGAGCACCACGGAGAGGCTGGAGCAGAGCAGGACGAAATCCGCGTCGTCCGGCGCGAGCGATTCGGCGATGGCCCGGGCGCCGTCGACCTTGGCGGCTGCGACGGCCTCGACCAGTTGCGGTGCCGCCTCCGCCGCCAGCGGGAACGACGCCCGGTCGGTGAACCCGGCGGCATGCACCACGCCGTCGATCCGCCCGAACCGGGACCGCAGGTCGGCGAAGCAGGCGGCCACCCCGGCGGCGTCCGACACGTCGACCGACCGGTACTCCAGGCGCGAACCCGCCTCCCGTAGCCGCGCCGCAAGGTCGGTCACCTCGTCATCGACCGTCTCCACCGCCCGGCGGCCCAGCACCACGACCGTGGCCGGCACCTCCTTGGCCAGGGCCTGGGCCAGGGCGCGGCCCACCGGTCCCAGCCCGCCGGTGATCACATAGCAGCCCTGCTCGCGCAGTGGGCGGGCCCGCCAGTGCGGCCAGGACCGGCGGAAGCCGAGCCGTCGCACGCCCGTGGTGTCCACGGTGAGCACGGTGCCCTCGGTGCCGGCGACCAGGGTGTCGATCAGGTGCCCGGCCGCCAGGTCGAGACCGGCCCCCTCCGCGGGGGCGCCCAGCGTCACCACGGTCCAGGCACACCCGACGTTCTCCTGTGGCAGCACCCGCGCCACCGCGTGGGCGACATTCCGCGCGGAGAGGCCGGGACCGCTCCCGTCGTCGCCGGCCACCAGCCACACCCGGGTACCGGTCGCCTGCCGGCCGAGCAGGTCGGCCAGGGCCGCGGCCCGGCGGAGCAGGTCGTACGGGTCGTTCCCGAGCCACCACAGCACGTTCCGTGGGCCCTGGCCCTGCGGGGCGGACGTGACGTGGTCGAGCGGTACCAGCGTGTGCCCACGGGACACGGCGGCCCGCAGGAACGCGTCGTGCTGCGCGCCCGGCGCCCCGTGCCAGGCCACGATCGACGGCGTCGCCGGCACCGCGGGCCGGCTCAGCCGGGTGTGGTCCGGCTCGTACAACCAGGCTCCCGGGTCCGGCAGCCGGCCAGCCGGGGCACTGCGCTCACGGCGGGCCGGCTGCCCCACCGGCCACCGTCGGCCGTGGTCGAAGCGGGTCGGCGGGAGCGCGGTCGCGTACCGGGTCGGTGGGGCCAGCCGGGCGAGGTCCACCGCGACACCGTGCGACCACAGCTCGCCCGCGGCGGCGAGGATCGCCCGGCGGTCCCCACCCTGGTCGTCGGCACTCCGGCCCGAGGCGACGACGGCACGGACCCGGCCCGTCAGCTCGTGCGAGATCATCCGACTGAGGCTGGTGCCGGGGCCGATCACGAGCACGACGACGTCGTCCTGCTCGGCGATCCGGGAGAGCTGGTCGGTGAACCGGACCGGTGAACAGAGCTGGGTGGCCCAGTAGTCGGCCGTGGCGATCCGGTCGCCGATCCAGTCGCCGGTCACGTTGCTCACGATCCGGACGGCGGGCGGGGCCAGCGCGAACGAGGAGAGGAAGGTGCGCAGCAGCCGGGCCGGCTCCCGCATCGCCGGGCCGTGCGGCGACCGGCGGATGTTCAGCGGCCGGAAGAACACCTCCGACCTGTTGAGCTCGGCCTTGAACGCGGCCATGTCGGCGACCGGTCCGGTCACCGCGGTCAGCTCGTGGCCGTTGACCGCCGCCACGGTCAGTTCTCCGGTGAGGCGTTTCTCGATCTCCCGTACCGGCAGCGCCACGCTGATCGTCTCGCCGAGCGGCGCCTCCTCCATCCGGCGGCTGCGTTCCACCACGAAGGCCAGACCGTCTGCGAGGCTCAGCACGCCGGCATGGACGGCAGCCACGATCTCGCCGAGGCTGTGACCGATCACGACGTCGGCGGACACTCCCCACGAACGCCACAACTCGGCCGTCGCCCACTCCACGGCGAACTGGGTCGGCTGGAACCGGGCCATGTCCTCGTACCGTCGGGCCAGCTCGGCGTGGTCGTGCTGCCCGTACAGGTCGGCCCGGACGTCGACGCCGGTCAGGTCCCGGATCACCTCGGCGCACTCGTCGAGGGCGGCGCGGAAGACCGGTTCGGTGCGGTACAGCTCCGGCATGCCGTCCACGACGGGCTCGCCCTGGCCGGGAAAGGCGAACACGACCGTGGGGCTGGCGGCGGCGAACACCGGCCCGGGTGGCGCGGTGAGGGCCGTGGCGGCCTGCGCAGCCGAATCGGCCACCATCCAGGACCGGTGTTCCCGGGGCCGCCGGTCCAGGCTGAGCGCCCGTCCCACCTGCCCCAGGTCGGTCCCGGGCCGCGCGGCCAGCCAGTTGGCCAGCTCGGCTGCCTGGGAGGCGACGACCGGAGACACGTGGCCGCTGAGCGGCAGGAGCACGTCGCCCGCGGGCGTCGACGGGGCCGGCTGCCGTCGCGGCGCCTCCTCCAGTACGACGTGCACGTTCGTCCCGCCCACCCCGAAGCTGCTCACCCCGGCCCGGCGGGGGGCCCCGTCCGTCTCCCAAGCGACCGGCGCGGACGGCACCTCGAAGCCGGAACCGTCGAGGTCGAGAGCCGGGTTGGCCCGTTCGAAGCCGGCCATCGGCGGGATGGTGCGGTACGTGAGGGCCAGCACGGCGCGGACCAGCCCCGCCACGCCCGCCGCCCGGTCGAGGTGCCCGCAGTTCGCCTTCAGCGAGCCGAGGCGGCACGGTCCGGTCCGGTACGGATCGAGCTTGAAGGCCCGTCGTAGCCCTTCGATCTCCACCTCGTCGCCGAGTTGGGTACCTGTCCCGTGCGTCTCCACGTAGCCGATGGAACCGGCGTCCACGCCGGCGACCGCGTGGGCGGTGGCGATCGCCTCGGCCTGGCCGGTGGGGGACGGGGCCATGAACCCGACCTTGGTGGAGCCGTCGTTGTTGGTCCCCGAACCCAGGATCACGCCGTGCACCCGGTCGCCGTCGCGCTCCGCGTCGGTGAGTCGCTTGAGAACGACCAGCGCGGCGCCGCCACCCGGTACGGTGCCGTCCGCGTCCGCGTCGAACGGGCGGCACCGCCCCGACGGGGAGGCGATCATGCCCTCCTCGGTCGGGTATCCGGACTCCTGGTCGGGCGGGAAGGAGACCCCGCCGGCGAGCACGACGTCCGCCTGCCCGGACAGCAGCGCCTGTACCCCCAGGTGCACGGCCACCAGCGACGACGAGCAGCCGGTCTGGACCGTCATGCTCTCGCCGCGCAGGCCCAGCCGGTAGGAGAGCCGGGTGGCGGCGAAGTCCGCCGAGGTGGCCAGCGTCCACTCGTAGGCGGCCGACACCGATCCGACCGGGGCGGCGGTGGCAGTGGGCGCGCAGGCGGCGTACACCGCCACCACGCCGGGGGCCCTGGACGGGTCGATCGACGCGTCGTCGAGGGCGTGCTGGGCGACCTCCAGCAGTACCCGTTGCTGCGGATCGGTCATCTGCGCCTCGTGCGCGGGGACGCCGAAGAAGGCGGCGTCGAACAGATCGGTGCCGTCGACCACACCCCGGTACGGCACGAGCCCGTCCCTGGCGGACACCTCCCGTACGCCAGATCCGCCACGCACGCTGAGGTCCCACAGTGCGTCCACGTCGTCGGCGCCCGGGAAGCGGCCCGCCATCCCGACGATGGCGATCCGGTCGTCGTCTGCGACCGCCTCTCGGGAGCTCATGCGTTCCGCCTCCGCTCTCGCCGTTTGGCGCGTTGTTCCGCGACCGCACGCAGGCGGTCGTCGTCCGGTTGATCGCCACTCAACCGGCGGCTGAGCGATGCGATGGTCGGGTGCGTCATCAGGTCGAGGACCCGCAGGTCCGCGTCGAACTCGGTTCTGATCCGAGCGGCCAGGACGGAGAGGACCCGGGAGTCGCCGCCGAGGTCGAAGAAGTTGTCGTGGATGTCGATGTGGTCGAGTTCGAGGGTGTCGCGCCAGAGGTCGGTGAGGCGGCGTTGCAGAGGCGTGGCGGGGGTGACGGCGGCGGGAGCCGTGGTGGGTGTGTGGTCGAGGTGGTGCAGGGCGGCGCGGTCGATCTTGCCATTGGCAGTGGTGGGAAGACTGGGGACGGCAATGATCCGGGTGGGGATCATGTAGTCCGGTAGCAGGGTGCCCAGCCAGTGACGGATGGTCGTGGGCTCGGTGTGGACAGTGGCTTCGATGTAGGCGACGAGCCGTTGACCCGTGGAGGTCGTGGGGGCGGTCACGGCCGCGGCGCGGACGTGCGGATGGCGGGTGAGAGTGGCCTCGACCTCGCCGAGTTCGATGCGGAACCCACGAATCTTGACCTGCTGGTCCTGACGGCCGAGATACTCCAGGTGCCCGGTGGCCCGCCAACGCCCGAGGTCCCCCGTGCGATACCAACGGACGCCCGCCGCATCGTGGTAGAAGCGTTGGGCAGTGAGCTCGTCATCGTCAAGATAGCCACGCGCCAGCCCGGCACCACTGACCACGACCTCACCAACCACACCGACCGGCACCGGCGCGAGATCCCCGTCCACCACCAGCGCGGCGGAGTTGGCCAGCGGCCGGCCGATCGGGACCGGCCGGTCCGGCGCCGGCGGCTCCAACAGACGGTGGCAGCAGGAGAAGGTGGTGTTCTCCGTCGGCCCGTAGCCGTTGAGCAGGGTCCGGTGGTCGAGGAACCGTGCGGCCTCGGCCATCAGCGTCCCCGGCACCGCCTCGCCGCCCACCAGGATGGTGTGCATGCCGCGCAGCGCGTACGGGTCGGCCTCCAGCATCATCCGGAACACCGCGACGTTGAAGAAGCCTGCGGTGACACCGTTACGGGAGATGAAGCCGGCCAGTTCCCGCTGGTCGGCGACGGTCACGTCGGTGGGCACCGCGATGCTGCCACCGTTGAGCAGAGCACCCCAGACCTCCAGGGTGGCTGCGTCGAATGCCAGGTTGGAGCAGAGCACGAAGACGTCCGAGGGCCCGAAGGTGGCGAAGTTCTGCCCCCGGACCAGCCGTACCACCGACCTGTCGACGATTTCCACGCCCTTGGGGCGACCGGTGGAGCCGGACGTGTACATGACGTACGCCGAGGACTGCGGACCGCGAGCCGGGAAGGCCGGCGGCGTCGCCACCGCAGTCGTGCGCGAGGGATCGACCCGGACGGTGTCCCCGGGTGCCAGGTGTGCCATCCCGGCGGAGACGACCGCGTGGCTCGCCCCGGTCGAATCCCGGATCACCGACACCCGTTCCGCCGGGCTCCGGGAGTCGAGGGGCACGTAGGCGCCTCCGGCACGCAGCACGCCGAGCAGCGCGGCCAGGAACTCCGCAGACCGGTCGACCAGGACGAGTACCGGCTGGCCGGGTTGGACACCGACGGCGACCAGCAGCGCGGCGATCTCCACGGACCAGTCGTGCAACTCCCGGTAGGTGAGCGCCGGTGTGCCCCGCACGGCCGGTGCGTCCGGGCACAGCGCCACCTGCTCGTCGAAGAGTTCGATCAGTCCGGCGTCCGCCGGGTAGTCCGACGCGGTCCGGTTGACCTCCTCCAGGAAGGCACGGTCGGCTCCGGTCAGCAGATCGGTCCGGCCGATCGGCGTCGGCCGCGCCGGGAGTGCGGACGTCAGCAGCAGCCCCAGCGACGCGTTGAGCCGGTGTACGGTCGCGGCGTCCAGGACGTCGGTCGCGAATTCCCAGCGCAACCGGATCGTCCCGGACCCCTCGGTCACGAAGACGCCCAGCTCGTACTTGGCCACCCCCGGGTCGAACCAGAGCTCGTCGATCACGCACCCGTCGACGGAGACGGGCAGGCCGGTCGACATGTCCTGGGCCACCACCATGCGGGTGAGCCGGTCGGCGTTGTCCGACCGGCCTCCCGCCACGATGGCGAGGATCTCCTCGAACGGCAGGGCCGAGTTCGCCACGGCCGCCGACAGTCGACTCGTGGTGGCCTCGACCAACTCCGCCAGGGTGGTCGTGGACGAGACGTCGAACCGGATCGGCAGCAGGTTCACGAGGTAGCCGACGGTGTCGGCGAACTCCGCACCGGAGCGGTCCACCGCCGTGGGCACGGAGACGGCGAAGTCGTTCTGCCCGCTGTACCGGTGGGCGACCGCAGCCAGAGCGGCGAGGAGTACGACGAACGGGGAGGTGCGGTGCCGGGTGGCGAGGGCCACGACCGCCGCCGTGACGGTGGGTTCGAGTGTGACGACGACACTGCGCCCCGACTCGCTGCGCCGCGCCGGACGGGGTCTGTCCAGCGGCAGGTCCAGGGCCTCCGGTGGGGGTGCGAACTCCCGCTGCCAGTAGGCGCGTTCGGCGTCCAGGGTCGCAGGCGCGATCTGGCGCTGTGCGGTGGCGAAGGCCAGCATGCCGGGCCGGACGGTGGTGGGGGTGCCGGCCAGTTCGTTCCGCAGGCTGTCCACGATGATCCTGACCGACGCGCCGTCGACCAGCAGGTGATGCACCGCGATCAGGATGAGGTGGTTGCCGTCGTCGGTGCGGGCCACCACCGCGCGCCAGAGCCGGCCCCCCTCGCTGACGACCCGACCGGCCAGGAGCTGGAAGGTCTGGTGCAGGTACGCCTCGACCCGGTCCGTGGTGAGCACTGGTTCGTGGACGTCGACCCGGCAGGGCTGGTCGGTACGGCGTAGTTCGGTCCGCCCGGCGCCGTCACCGATCTCCACCGTGAACGCCTCGTGCGCACCGAGGGCCCGGGACAGGTGCGCGGCCAGCCTCGCCGGTTCGGGGCCGTCCTTGATCCGCAGCGTCACCGGGAGGACGAAGGCGCGGTTGCCCGGGTGCAGCAACTGCCAGGTCCACAGTCCCTCCTGGCCGTACGAGAGCGGAGCGACGAGCGGCCCGCCCGACCCGGCGTCCAAGCCGCCCGGGGCCGCCGACCCCGGCTGCGCCGCCTCCTCGGCCGGCACCGCCTGTTCGGCCGGCAGCGTTCGCTCGATCAGCGTCGCCTGTTCGACGATGGTGCGCAGGGCCAGCAGGGCGCCCCCGGACACCGCCCGTCCGTACGCCTGCCGGATCCGGCCCACCAGAACCATCGCCAGGCGGGAGTCGCCGCCGAGGTCGAAGAAGTTGTCGTGGATGTCGATGTGGTCGAGTTCGAGGGTGTCGCGCCAGAGGTCGGTGAGGCGGCGTTGCAGAGGCGTGGCGGGGGTGACGGCGGCGGGAGCCGTGGTGGGTGTGTGGTCGAGGTGGTGCAGGGCGGCGCGGTCGATCTTGCCATTGGCAGTGGTGGGAAGACCGGGGACGGCAATGATCCGGGTGGGGATCATGTAGTCCGGTAGCAGGGTGCCCAACCAGTGACGGATGGTCGTGGGCTCGGTGTGGACGGTCGCTTCGACGTAGGCGACGAGCCGTTGACCCGTGGAGGTCGTGGGGGCGGTCACGGCCGCGGCGCGGACGTGCGGATGGCGGGTGAGAGTGGCCTCGACCTCGCCGAGTTCGATGCGGAACCCACGAATCTTGACCTGCTGGTCCTGACGGCCGAGATACTCCAGGTGCCCGGTGGCCCGCCAACGCCCGAGGTCCCCCGTGCGATACCAACGGACGCCCGCCGCATCGTGGTAGAAGCGTTGGGCAGTGAGCTCGTCATCGTCGAGATAGCCACGCGCCAGCCCGGCACCACTAACGACGACCTCACCAACCACACCGACCGGCACCGGCGCGAGATCCCCGTCCACCACCTTCACTTCCCACCCCGGCACCGGCAGCCCGATCGGGGTACGCCGGTCCGGGTCGTCCGCGCCCTCGAAGACGTGGAACGTGGCGCAGACGGTCGTCTCGGTCGGGCCGTAGCCGTTGACGATCGTCGCTGCGGGAAGCAGGTCGGCGAGCCGTTGCAGGGTGCGCTGCGGTATGGGCTCGACCCCGGTCAGGATCCGTTCCACCGGTGGTGGTGCGCCGTGGGCGGCCAGCTCGTCGGCGAACGGCTCCAGAGTGAACGGGGGCAGGTAGACGGTGGTGACACCGTGCTCGCGGATCAGCCGGACCAGGGCCTCCGGGTCCGCCCCGGCGGCCGGCTCGGCGATGACGACCGTGCCGCCACGGGTCAGGGGAAGGAACAGCTCCCAGACGGAGACGTCGAAGGAGAACGGGCAGACGGAGAGCGAGACGGTCCGGGCGACCGGCGGGGCCACCGTGTCGAACCCGTCGAGCAGGGCGCTCACCGAACGCTGCTCGATCGGCACGATCTTCGGCTCCCCGGAGGATCCTGAGGTGAAGAGCTGGTACGCCAGTGCGTCGGGCGCCACGAGACCGGGCGGGTCGGTACGCCGGGGACGGTCCGGCGTCGAGGGCGGCAGCACGACGTCGAGGAAGGGCAGCGCCGACGTGGCACCGACCCCGACCCGGACATCGGCCCGCCGGGCCAGTGCGGCCAGCCGGTCGGCCGGGTGCGTGGGGTCCAGCGGGACGTAACACCCGCCCGCGGCCATCGCGGCCAGCGCGCCGACCACGAAGCCGCTGTCCCGGGACGCCGAAACGCCGACCGGCGTCTCCGTCCCGACGCCGTGCTCGCGCAGGCGGCCGGCGAGGTCGAGCACGTCGGCGAGCAGCTCCCGGTAACGGGTACGCCGGTCGCCGACCACCACCGCGACGGCGTCCGGGTGCGCGGTGGCGGACGCGACGAACGCCTCCACGAGCAGGCGCGGCCGACGAAGCTCGTGCATGCTCAGGTCACGCCTTTCCGTACCGGGCCGGCACCAGACCGCCCTCGGCGGAGTCGCCGATCCGGGTGAGGATGCCCTGCAACCGTTCCGCAGCGGCCAGGTCGACCAGGTCGACGCTGTCGGACTTGCCCCACCAGCTGTACAGCGATGCCCGCACGAACTCGACCACCTTGCCCACCCCCTGGATCTCGGTCGGCAGGGACGCCACGTCGGTCGAGTCCCGCAGCACCGTGGTCCACCGCCCGTCCGGGGCGATCGACTTGATTTCCAGACGGTCGCAGTCCCAGTGCGGGTCGTCGAATTCGAGTTCGACCCGGTGGGTCCCGTGCTGCTCCGACCACAACAGGGCCGTGACCAGCCGCATCCGGGTGGGCCAGGCGTACGAGGTGTGCAGCAGCATCGGGGCGTCGCCGTGGCGGGCGATCACGTCGAGGCTGTCCAGGACGTCCGTCGCGTGCGGGCTGACGTCGCTGAGCACCCCGTTCGACCGGATGATCTCGGGGTTGTCTGCTCCGAACAGGTGACCGGTGAGATCCAGCGCGTGGATCAGTTCGGAGAGGACACCCATCGTGGGGCGCGGGTCACCGATGCGGTGCTTGCCCCAGAACGCCTCGACCCGGGTGACCGTCCAGGGGCCCTCGGCCCGCATCCACTCCCGGCAACGGGTGACCATCGGGCTGAACCGTTCCACCAGGTTCATCGAGAACTGGTGGTGACCCAGCGCGGCGATGACCGACTGCTCGTCACGCGCGTCGGCGACCAGGGGTTTCTCGGCGAGCACCAGGATCCGGTCGAGGTGACCGAGGGCCCGGAACACGGTGGCGTGATCGGCCTCGTTCACCGTCACGCAGACCACGGTCGGGCGCAGTTCCCGCAGCGCCGTGGCGAGGTCCTGGTAGGCCGGCAGGTCGTCGGGGAACTGGTCGGGACGAGGGTCGACGACGCCCACGACCTCCACCGGCAGGCCCTCGCGCCGGAGGTGGCGCAGCGCGGCCCGGAACCGGCGTCCGGCGTACCCGTGACCGACGATCAGGACTTGTTCCACGTGAGGTCACCCCGGCTGGTCGGGCGAGCAGAAGACGAGATCCAGGAACTCGAGGTGCGGCGGCGACCCGAGGACGTACGCCACGACGTCCGCGACGTCCGCCGGGGAGAGGTTCCGGTGACTGCCGTAGATGTCGGGCTGCGGCGCGGCGTCGGCGGTACGCGAGAAGTAGTTACGGCCGAAGTCGGTCGCCTCGACGAACCCCGGCGAGACCATCGACACCCTGGTGCGCCGTCCGGCGGCCCGCAACCCCCGGCGGTACTCCTCGACGATGGTCTTCGCACCCGCCTTGGCGACGGAGTAGGCGAGGTTGCCCGGCGTACGGGACACGCGGTGCGCGGCCATCGAGCTGACGTGTACGAGCCGGGGCAGCTCCGGGCAGGTCCGGTCGACGACCGACAGCAGGTTGAGCAGACCAGTGACGTTGACCGTCAGGATGTCGTTCCAGACCGCCGAGTTGTCCACGCCCAACGGGGCGTAGAAGCCCACCCCGACGCAGTTGACGACGTAGTCGAGCGGCCCTCGTCCGCACGCGTCGACGAAGATCTGCTCGAGGCGGGCGAAGTCACGGATGTCGGCCGGCGCCGACACGGCCGCCGACCCGGGTGGCGAGGTGACGGCCCGTCGGGAGACCAGGGTGATCTCGTCACCGCGTTCGAGCAGCCGACGTGCCAGCTCGGCGCCGATCCCGGACGAGGCGCCGAGCACGATGCCCCGGCTCACCGGGCTGGCTCCCGGTCGTCGGTGAGGAACGCGACCAGGGCCGCCACGCCCTGCGACCACTCGGCGATGCTCAGCCGTTCGGCACTGGAGTGGGCGTGGGCGAGCTGGCCGGCCCCGAAGACCACCGTCGGAACGGCGAGGTGGTCGTGGTAGAGCCGGGCATCGCAGCTCACGCTCCAGGCCCGGGGGGCCCGCTGCCGACCGGTCACCACCTGGGCCGCCCGGCGCAGATCGGTCGCGACCGCCGAGTGCGGATCGCCGACGTACGCGCCGTTGCGGATGCCCTCGTACCGGATGTCGGTGTGCTCCCTGAGCCAGGGGTCACCGAGACCCGCCACCAGCTCGGTGAGCATGCCCTGGACGTCGTCCAGCGAGTACTTCGGCAGGAAGCCGAAGGCACCGCCGACAGAGCACAGCGCCGCGATCGAACCGTGCCACTCGCCACCGGCGATCCGGCCCACGTTGATCTGCATCGGCCGGGAGTATCCGGCAAAGTCGGGTTCTGCCATGGCCTCGGCCATGAGCCGGGCCTCCAACTCCCGCAGGGCGGCGATGTACTCCATCGCGCCGTCGATCGCGCTCACCCCGTCGCCGCCCATGTGGCTCGCCCGGCCGCCGACCCGCACGGTGAACTCGAGACAGCCCCGGTGCCCGTGCAGGACCTCCAGGTCGGTGGGTTCCAGCACCACCACCTCGTCGACCTCCCGGCCGTGCAGGATGGTGGAGAGCGCCCCGTTGCCGCCGATCTCCTCCTCGACCACCAGGTCCAGCATGACCGCGCGGGTCAGCGGCAGGCCCAGGTCGGCGACGCAGCGCAGCGCAGCCGCGAGCATGACGATGTTGCCCTTGGTGTCCGCGGTGCCCCGGCCCACCACCGCGTCACCGCTGACCCGTGGCCGGAAACCATCGGGAAAGTCGGCGGCCGGGGGGACGACGTCGACGTGCGCGCTGAACAGGACGCGGGGAAGACCGGCGTCGGCCGGGAACCGGACGTGCAGGTTGGCCCGCTCGGCCGCGGACAACGCGCTGTGCTCGTTCTGGTTGGCTGCCTGGTGCCTTTCGAGGGCGGGATGGCGCGGTTCGGCCGTCACCTCGGCGCCCAGCGCGGTGAAGTAAGACCCCAGCCAGTCGTACGCGTCGCTTTCCCGGGGTGATCGGGTGTCGATCGAGACCAGCTGCATCAGGTCCGCCACGTAACCGGGGCGGTGCCGCGCGAGCCAGGCGTCGACCTGAGCGGTGTGCCGGGGGGCGTCCGGTGTCGCGGTGCTCATGGCAGCTCCGCATGCCTCTCGAAGGCGTGCCACGGCAACACGTCGGTGAAGTCCGTGTCGGCCCGGGAACCGATCCACCACTCGTCGCCGAAGCGCCGGCCACTGGTCCACTCCGACCAGGCGCACTGGTAGTGGACCCGCCAGGCGTCGTGGAGCAGGACGAAGCCTCCCGGGCCGAGCAGTTCCAGGGCCTCCAGCACGCACCGACGACGCTTGCGGCCGTCGATGACCACCACGTCCCACTCGAGGCCGACCCGCCGGGGCAGGGAGACGTAGGCGTCGAGATCGGCGTGCCGGTCGGCCTCCCGGCCGGGGAGGAACGGCCGCAGGTCGCGCGCCCCGAAGCCGACGGCGACCGTGTTGTTCGTGGCGAGTAGCGCCCGGAGTGCGTCAGGGTCGTCGTCCTCCACCGCGACCGCGTCCGGCCGCTGGTTGAGCTGCGGGGCGAGGCTCTCCCGGAAGTACTGACCGTGATGTTCGAGGGCCAGCCACCGGTACGGCACGCGCAGCGTCTCGAGGAACGACGTGTACCAGAGGGTGCTCCGGCCGGCCCCCCACTCCACCACCCGGAGCGGCTCGCCGGCCCGCAACTCGGCGAGCCGGTGCAGCAGAGCCTCGTAGAGGTCGGCGTCGCGAATACTCATCCACGCCTTGGGGCTCTCCGTCTCGCTCCACCACTTCTCTTTGGGGAACGGTGCCTTCTGCCCGACGGGTGTCGTCACGACGCTTCCTCACATGCTGGCAGGTGGGGTGGATGGGTGCGGGTCGTCCCGAAACCGACCGATGACGGGTGCGGATGGCCCGTGGCACCGGGGGCGGCGGTCACTTGATGGCGAGGACGCCCTCGAAGCACAGGTGCCGGAAAACCGGCGTGATGTCGACGAAACCGGCCCGCTTGAGCAGGTCCAGGTTGCCGGTGCTGGAGAACGGTTCGAGGGTGCTCTTGAGGCTGCGGCTCTTGGCCAGCACCTCGTCGGCGGTGAAGCCCTGGTCGAGCTTGAAGTCCGTGTACAGCAGGCTGAAGAGGTCCTGGAACCGCGCGTCGCTGCCGCGTACCTTCTCGAACCAGATGAACGCGCCGCCCCAGTTGAGCGCGTCGTAGATCCGGTCGACGACGCGCTGCCGGTGCTTGGGGGCGATGAACTGGAGGCAGTAGTAGGACACCACGAGATCGGTCTTGACCAGCTCGTACTCGACGATGTCCGCGTTCTCGACGACGACGTTGTCCAGGCCCGCGGCCACGGTACGGGCCTTCGCCACCATGTCCGGCTCGTTGTCGATGCCGATCCACCGGGTCTCCGGGCGCTGGCGGTGCCGCTCGGCGAGCGCGCAGAGGAGTTCCCCGTGCGAGGTGCCCAGTTCGTACACGACCGAGTCCGGTCGGACGAAGAAGTCGCTGATCTCGGCGACCAGCCGGTGCCCCGCCTCGTACGAGGGGATCGACCTGCGGACGTGCTCCGGGAATGACTGAGCGACCTGACCGCTGAAGTTCCAGCCGGCGTTCACCGTGACGATGCCCTGTCCGACACCGTTCGTCGTCGTGTCCACTAGCAGCTCCTTCACTCGGATACCGCCTTCGGGGGCCTCGGCCCGGTCGGGACCGCCGGCCCCCGAAGGCGTTCAGACACTGCCGGCCTGTCGGGCCGTAGCGGATGATCAGTTGGGACGCAGACGCTGGGCGATGGTGGCCGACTCGAAGGCGCGGGCCCGCATCACCACGCCCTCGACCTCCTGCCGGCTCGGCAGCTCGGCGGGCTTGTCGGTCTTGCGGGCGACGATCTCCATGTGCCGCTCGCGGACGTCCGACTCGATCGCGAACTCGACGATCTCGAAGCCGGCGGCCCGGACCATGTACTTGAACGACGTCTCGTGGAAGTAGTGCAGGTGCTCCCAGGAGAGGATCTCTCCGAGCAGCCGCCGACGCTGGTCTTTGTAGGCGGCCATGTAGTGCTCGAAGATGCTCCAGTTGCAGATGTAGAGCAGACCGTCGTCGGTGAGGATGTCCCGGGCCGCGCGCAGGCACTTCATCGGGTCCAGCATGTGCTGGAGCGACCCGGACACGATGGCGACCTTGACGTTGTCGCGGTGCTTCTCGACGATCTGGTCCGCGACCTCCTCCACGGCCCCGGCGAAGATCGACGTACCGAGCCGCTTGGCCGCGATCTGCGTGTAGATGTCGGAGATCTCCTCACCGTCGACGGCGCAGCCGGTGAGCTGCTGGAGCGCCCAGAGCCACGCGCCGTCGCCACAGCCGAAGTCGAAGACCGTGTCGTCCGCAGTGAGCTTCCCGGTGAGGTACGTGTCGTAGAGCCGCTTGCCGTGGCCGAACCGCTCGTCCCAGAACTCCGGGTCGTCGAACTGCGCCAGCTTCTCCTCCAGCGTCACCTTGCTGAAGTCGGCGCAGAGGTGGAAGTAGGCGTCGTCCTGGTAGAACTCGTTGAACGCCGCCATCGAGGGACGCGGGTTGATGTAGAGGTGCGAACAACTGAGGCAGATGTCCAGGATCAGGGTGTTGCCCCGCAGCGCGACACCTTCGTACAGCGGAGCCCGCTCCGTCGACCCACAGATGGGGCAGGGGATGCGCTCGTGGGTTTCCGGGGCACCCTCGAGCGGCAGGATGTACTCAGGTACGTGGTCGTGCATGTACGGCTCCATTGGTGAGAGGCGAGCGGGGCGGACGGTCCGGACCACTCCGAACACCGGAACGGGTGCCCGGGCTGCCGGGGAGGAGTGTCGTGGCCCGGTTCGCGGGGCACGGGCGGTCGGCCTGGCCTCGGTCGTTCCCGAAGGTGGGGCCGACGTCGACGTGGCGCAGGGTCGGCCGGTCGGCGGGACGGTTCCGGATGGTCGGCACGAGGGTGACGACGAGGCGCTGTCCGTGGGCCGGCGTCACCGCGATCGGGTGGCACATGTCAGCTCCTGGAACTGCGGCGGGTCACGTCACGTTTCCCGACCGGGCTCGCCGGCCGTCCGGGGCCTGAATGCCGAGGGTCTCTTTTCTGTGACGTTGACGGCCGGGCGAAGCCCGACCGGACTGCACGTGACAATTCTCAAACCCCTAACCAGCCAGCAATAGCTTCGCGGCTGACCGTGAGCTGCGCCCTCGTTCGATGGAGACTAGATTCTGCCCCGAAGGCTGTCAACGATCGAACTGAGGGTCATCAACGCCATTCAGACTGCAATCCTGGCCTGTCGGCGATGTCCAGATTTGATGCAAACCTGCGCGGTGGCATGGCTGACGCCCCCGCTGGCCGGACGACGATGGAGCGTTCGGTGCGAGAGAGCAGCGGGACGGCCGTTCTTGCGGGCGGCAATTTCGTCGCACGATTGCCGCGCCCATCCCGAGCAGGTGCCGCTCGCTCCAGGTAACCGTGCCGCCACCGCATGGTCGCGGAATGCACCCCGGGCGGCCGTTGCGACACTTCTCGAATGCCAAATGAACAAGGTGGGGCGGCGGATTGGCGGCCGCGCTACGACTGCCAGATCGGATCCGCAGGGAAGTTCGAGTTCCCGGCCGCCGCAAGCAGTCACCCTTTGGCGTAGATCGGTGACGGCCATCGCATGATCCTTCAGGACAGCCGATCCCGAAAGAAGAGCGACGCGCAGCAGCCGCACCTGAGAGTGCGGAGCACCGGCAGACGCCACACCCCGTCCTGCCGTCAGATGACCGAGGAGGCAAGCGCTTCCTCCGCCCCTGGGTCGTCGTCGCCGAACGCCCCGGGCAGGTCGGCTGGCCACCCGACGAACCTGCGATGCCCGCGAGGTGGCCCGCGCACTGTTCGACCGGGCCGGCGGCGTGACATTTCTGCTCCACGTTCCGCAGCAACGGCGCAATATCCGGGTTACGCACCGACAGGTCGGCCTCGACGATCCGCAGGCCCACCGCCCGGAAGCGCCGCCGCTTCTCGCGGATCATTTCCCGCCTGCGCCGCGACTGCGCGGACAGATTATCCGGCGAAGGAGCACAAGGGCAGCGGAACAAATGGTTCCGAGCGCCTTCGCCATCCCGGTAAGCGGGCAGGAGAATGGTGGAGAGAATCTTGACCAGTGCGTTCTTTCCCGCTCCATTCGGGCCAAGGATGCCAAGGATTTCGCAGTCGTCGACGGTTAGGCTGACACCGTCGGGCGCGACGGTCTCATCGGCCTCGCGTCGGGCCCGGCAGGCGCGCACCAGTTCGTGAATTTCGACAACCGCTGGCCTCATATCCCTTCGCCGCAGCGCTCGACACATGGAGAACCCGCAGCACTGGCGCCACGCCAATATAGACGTATCCTCGGATGCGGGGAAGGCTCTCCTACTATCGGCACGATCTGTCGCGTGCGGCGCTACTCACTGCTTATCTGTGATGCGGCAGCACCGCGTTCAGATCGGAAGGGCGGAACTGGTGGACACTTCGGGATGGCACACGCTCAGGGTCGGCACCGGTGACGAGGTCGTACTCGTGGTCGACTTCAGCGCCGAGGCGTCCCGTGCGGTGGCCGGCTTCGACGATCTCGTTCCACTCCTACCGGACCGGTACACCGTCCGGGCGCCGAGCCGTGCCGCCTGGCTCGGTGACCCGGAAAGCGTGGCCGGGTCCGACGCCCGGCTCGCCGCCTGGCTCGCGACGGCCGACAGTCTTGGGCCCGAGGTCGTGGCCGTACTCGGGTACTGCGCCGGATGCCGGCTCGCCGCCGCATTCGTCGACCGGATCGTGGTCCCGACCCCACCGGCGACGATCTTCTTCGACCCGCTGCCGGTTGTGCCGTGGACGCTCTGCCACGAATTCGTGAAGGCCGTCACGCCGCTCACACCCGGCCTCGGGCAGGACGTCGTCGAACGGGCCGTCGAACAGGCCAGGGCAGAGACTGACCGCACCGTCGACCTCGACGAACTCGCCCGCTGGCTCAGCACCTCGTACGCGGGGCTGGCGAGCCGGGGCTGCGAGGAAATCGGCATCGAGCCGGAGTTCACGGAGCAGTTGATCAGCCGACTGACGGAGTACCTCCGCTACCTGACCATCTCGGCGGCCACCCCGGCGGCACCCGGTCCCGCGCCGACCCTCGTGCTCCGCTCCCGCGAGCCGGTCCCGGCTGAGCTGCGGGAGTATCCCGTCGCCCGGCAACTCGACGTGCCCAGGGCCGAGTTGCTCGCCAGCCAGGAGGCAGCCGACCTGGTGACGCAGGTCCTGACCGGTCGGAAGCTGCCCGCCCCGGAGACCGTGAAACGCTGACCCCGGGCCAGCGCTGGTCCGGGTCGACTGCCCGCCGACCCGGGCCAGCAGCACGACCGCCTCAGCGGTCGACCTGGGTGAAGTCCCAGGAGTGCGGCGGGCGGGCCAGCAACATCGCCGGCGGCTCCGGCAGCGGGCGCGGGTTGCTGCGCCACCTGGAGATGACCACGACCCGGTGGTCGGTGGAGGAGAACACCTCACTGGACACGTGCATCGGGTCGTGCTCGAACTCGGGCAGCGCGGTGTCGCAGACCCAGGTGATCAGGTCCGCGATGCCGTACGGCTCCGCCCGCGCCTCCCACATCCGCACGATCACGTCAGCCATCCTCGGGGTTCACACGCTGACCGTGGTCAGCGGCATGGCGGAATCGGCGGGCAGGTCCAGCCGGCTCGGCGCGACACCCGAGGCGACCAGGTGCGAGCCGAGGGCGGCGACCATCGCGCCGTTGTCCGTGCAGAGTCCGGGCCGGGGCACCCGCACCCGGATGCCGTGTGCGGCGGCGCGGTCCTCGGCCATCGCCCGCAGCCGGGAGTTGGCCGCCACACCACCGCCGATCACCAGCGTCTCGACGCCGTTGGCCCGGCAGGCGTCCAGCGCCTTGCGCACCAGCACGTCGCAGACCGCCTCCTGGAAGGACGCGGCCACGTCGGCCACCGGCACCGCCTCGCCGGCCCGCTGCCGCGCCTCGACCCAACGGGCCACCGCCGTCTTCAGCCCCGAAAAGGAGAAGTCGTAGCGGTGGGCGGCGAGATCCTTGGGGGCGGTCAGGCCGCGCGGGAAACCGATGGCGGCCGGATCGCCGGCCCGGGCCTCCCGGTCGATGTACGGGCCACCGGGGAACGGCAGTCCGAGCAGCCGGGCCACCTTGTCGAACGCCTCGCCGGCCGCGTCGTCGATGGTGGCGCCGAGCGGCGTGACGCCCCGGGCCAGGTCGTCGACGAGCAACAGGGAGGAGTGCCCGCCGGAGACCAGCAGGGCGATCGCCGGCTCGGGCAGCGGGCCGTGTTCCAGGGTGTCCACGGCGACGTGCGCGGCCAGGTGGTTGACGCCGTAGACCGGCTTCTCGGCGGCCAGCGCGTAGCCCTTCGCGGCGGCCACCCCGACCAGCAGCGCGCCGGCCAGCCCCGGGCCGGAGGTGACCGCGATCGCGTCGATGTCGGCGAGCGTCACCCCCGCCTCCTTCAACGCCCGGTCCATGGTCGGCACGATGGCTTCCAGGTGGGCCCGGCTGGCCACCTCAGGCACCACGCCACCGAAGCGGGCGTGCTGCTCGACGCTGGAGGCGAGCGCGTCGGCCAGCAGCGTGTGCCCGCGCACGATGCCGATGCCGGTCTCGTCGCAGGAGGTCTCGATGCCGAGGACCAGGGGTTCGTCAGTCATCGCTCACATCCCGGGTGCGCTGCATGACCAGCGCGTCGGTGTTGCTCGGTTGGTAGTAGCCGCGCCGCACGCCGATCGGCTCGAAGCCGTACGCCGCGTAGAGCTTCTGGGCGGGGGCGTTGTCCGCCGCGACCTCCAGCAGGGTGCTACGGACGCCGAGCCGGGCGGCCTCGGCGAGCAGCGCCTCCAGCAGGAGCCGGCCGACGCCGCGCCGCTGGGCGTCCCGACGCACCGCGACGTTCTGCACCCACGCCTCGTCGGGCGGGGCCACGGCGAGCCCGGCGTAGCCGAGCACGGCGCCGCCGTCGTCGGTGGCGGCCAGGTAGAAGTGCCCGTTGGCCAGCTCGTTCCAGAACATCGCCGCCGACCACTGCTCGGCGCCGAACAGGTCCACCTCGATCGGCAGCACCTCGTCGACGTGCCACCACCGGAACCGCTCCAGGCGCACACTCACGGCACCACCTCGGTTCGCGACTGCGAGGCTCGCAAAACCGGCTCACTCCTCGCGCTCACAGCGTCCCCTCGGTTCGCGACTGCGAGGCTCGCAAAACCGGCTCACTCCTCGCGCTCACGGGAGAACCGGCTTGCGGGCGGTCGCCGCCACGGCGTCCGGGCGACGCAGGTAGAGCGGGGTGAGCACCTCTGCGGGGGCCCCGGCCCGGATGCGCTCGGCGGCCAGGGTCGCCAGCACGCCGGCGTCCGGGTAGCGGGGCTCGTCCCGCACGGGCAGGCCGAGCGCGTCCGCGTACCGGTGTGCGCCGTCGCCGACCGCAGTCGTGACGGCCAGGTCGCGGGCGCGCTCGGCGGCGACGGCCGGCACGGAGACCTCCGGCCCGACGATCCGCTGGCCCGCGCCGTCGTAGACCGCCCAGTAGATCTCCCGGCGGCGCGCGTCGCTCGCCGCCAGCACCGGCTCGCCGGCGGCCGCCGGGTGGCCGATGGCGTCCAGCGAGCAGACGCCGTACGTCGGGACGCCCAGCACCTGGCCGATGGTGGCGGCGGTGACCAGCCCCACCCGCAGCCCGGTGAACGGGCCGGGGCCGAGCCCGGCGACGATCGCGCCCAGGTCGGCCGGACGGGCGCCGGCCTCGGCGAGCACCGCGTCGACCTGTGGGGCGAGCAGTTCACCGTGGGCGCGGGCGTCGACCGTGCAGCGGTGCGCGCGGATCGCGACGCCGTCCGCCGCGACCTCCGCCAGCGCCGCGGTCACCGCGGGGGTCGAGCTGTCCACCACCAGTACGAGCACGGTAAGCCAGCCTAGTCGGCCCCGCCGTCACCCCCGGTGACGCCCCGGGTCGGTGCGGCCCGGCCGGCAGGTGACGGAACGGCCGGAGGGCGACACGGGTCAGCTCGGGCGGCGGTCGTGGCGACCGGGGGCGGGCTCGGGCCGGCACGGTCAGCTCGGGGTGCGGAACTTTCGCAGGAACCCCGGCAGCAGCCAGGGACGCCGCCCGCTGATGCGGACCTTGCCGGTGAGCACCGCCCGGGCCCGGCTGACCCGGCCGAACATCATCAGGTTGAGCGTGCCGGGGTCGTGGTCGATCCGGGCGTCGGGCCGGGCGTCGGGGTCGGCGAACGTCATCCGCCCCCGGTGCAGCATCAGCCGGACCGGGGCCGCGTACGCCGAGCGGAACTCGACCACGACCGGGCGCTCGCTCGGCGGCGCGCCGCCGTCGATCAGCCGCCCGTAGCCGTGCCGGACCACCCCGGCCAGGAACAGCTCCATGAACAGCGCGGCGTCCCGGCCGGGGAGCGACCACGGCCGCCCGGTGACGTGGGCGACGTCGTGACCGTGGATGAGCAGCTCGTTGACCAGGTGCGCGCAGAGCCCGGCGAGGGGCACCCGGGCCCCGCCGAGCCAGGGCACCGTCTCGTCGGGGCGCCGGGCACCGCAGGCGAGGAGAAGCTGCCCCACGTCGGCCCGCAACCGGTCGGCGAGGGCCTGCGGGTCGCGCTCGGTAAGGTGCCGGAGCAGCACGTCGTTGAAGTCCGCCACCGTTTCGACGGTGACGTCGGGAAGCTGCCGGTGCAGGCCCGGCACCGGCAGGGGTGGATGCTCCGGGTCCACCAGGCAGACGTAGTACCACGCGAGCGAGCCCACGTGGGCCAGCGTGTCGACCACCGACCAGTGGGCCGTCGCCATCGCCTGCGGTGGGGTGGCGCGGACCAGGTCGAGGAAGCGATCCGTCTGGTCCGCCAGCGCCGTCCGCGCCACCTGCCACCGCTGTTCGCTGACCGTCGCCGCCATCGCCGCCTCCCGGGTCGCCGACCGATCGAGGCACAGGCTACAACGGGCAGCGACCACACGGTCACCGCGAGAATGCGGAACTGTCAGCCGGCGGAACGCTCCCAGTCGACGGTGGGCAGACCGGCGTCGGCGAGCGCCTTGTTGGTCGCGCTGAACGGGCGGCTGCCCAGGAAACCACGCGGGTTCATCGGGCTGGGGTGCCCGGCCTCCAGCACCACGTGCTGCGGGTTGGTGACCAGGGCCGCCTTCTTGCGCGCGTAGCCGCCCCAGAGCAGGAAGACCACCCGGGAGCCCATCGCGTCGAGCGCCCGGATGGTGGCGTCGGTGAACTCCTCCCAGCCACGGTTGGCATGCGAGCCGGGCGTCGCCTCACGGACGGTGAGGACGGAGTTGAGCAGCAGCACGCCCTGTGCCGCCCAGCCGCTCAGGTTGCCGCCGCGCGGCTTCGGCACGCCGACGTCCTCGCCCAGCTCCTTGAAGACGTTGCGCAGCGACGGCGGCACGCTCACGCCCTCCCGCACGCTGAAGCTGAGCCCGTGCGCCTGGCCCGCCTTGTGGTAGGGGTCCTGCCCGAGGATCAGCACCCGGCAGTCGGCCGGTGCGCAGAGCCGGTAGGCCGAGAAGAGGTCCTCGACCGGCGGGTAGACGGTGCGGGTCGCGTATTCCCCCGCGACGAACGCGGCCAACTCGGCGGTGCGGGCCGGGTCGAGGTGCGGGGTGAGCACGGCACGCCAGTCCTCCGGCAGCAGCGCCAGCAGGTCCAGGGTGGGGGCGTCGTCGGGCATCGGCAACCTTTCGTAGTCGATCGCCACCTTCATACCAGTCGCAACCGACACTCCCCGACACCGACGGGGCCAGGGCCGGCGTCCGCCATGGAGCCCCTCCAATAGTTACCGTAGCGTAACTTACCGGCGAGTCACTTACGGCGCGCGGCGCTGCTAGCTTGCATTCACCTCCATCCATGCTCCTGAGGAGTGGCCTGTGAGCAGCAAGAATCCCCGTCCCCGTACCAGCACGCACTCGGTGCTGTCCCCCAGCCGCCGGCAGGCACCGGCCGGCGTGCGCGTGCTGGCCGTCGTGGTAGGGGCGGCAGCCTGTCTGGGCGTGTCCGGCGTACCCGCCGCCGCCTCCGGCGGGTCGGAGCCCGTGGTCTCCCGTGGAGTGACCATCCCCGTCTTCTACAACCCGCCCGCCGAGCTGCCCTCCGCCAACGGCACGCTGATCCGCAGCGAGCCCCTGCCTCTCGGCCTGAGCATTCCCGGGCTGGACGGTCGTCCGATGCCGGGCACGGCGACCCGGCTGATGTACAGGTCCACCGACTCCAACGGCCGGGCCGTCGGAGTGACCGGCGCCTACCTCGAACCGTCGACGGCATGGCGGGGCGGCGGCCCGCGCCCGCTGGTGGCCGTCGCCTCCGGCACCATGGGGCAGGGCGACCAGTGCGCGCCCTCGATGGCGTTGCAGTACCCGCTGACCCTGCGCGGCGAGACCGTGTCGGTCGGCTACGAGGCGCTGGCCATCTACCGCCTTCTCTCCACCGGCACGGCGGTCGTCGTCACCGACTACGTCGGTCTGGGTACGACCGACCGGCTCCACACCTACGTCAACCGCCTCGACCAGGGCCACGCCCTGCTGGACGCGGCCCGCGCCGCGCCTGCCGTGCCGGGAGCATCGGTCACCCGCGACTCACGCGTCGGCCTGTACGGCTACAGCCAGGGAGGCGGCGCCAGCGCCGCGGCCGCGGAACTCCAGCCCACCTACGCACCCGAGGTGCCACTGGCCGGCACCTACGTCGGTGCGCCGCCCGCCGACCTGACCTCGGTCCTCAAGGGCATCGACGGCAGCGCCCTGGCGGGTGCGCTGGGCTGGTCGATGAACGGCTTCGCCCAGTCCGACCCGGCCCTACGGGACGTCGTCGAAGCGAACATCAACACCACCGGCAGGGCGGCACTGAAGGACATGTCGACCATGTGCGTCGGCGACGTGCTCTTCGGTTACGGCTTCACGAAGAGCACCAGCTGGACCACCAGCGGCAGATCCCTCGGCGACGTCATCGCGGCCTCGCCCCAGGCACAGGCGGCACTCGACAGGCAGCGCATCGGCACGGTCAAACCTGCCGGCCCGGTGCGCCTGGCAACCGGCATCCACGACGACATCGTTCCCCACCGGCAGGCCCGCCAACTGGCCGTGGACTGGTGCCGCAAGGGCGGCAACATCACTTACGAGGCCATCAGCCTGCCGAACCTCGGGGACAAGATCCTCACCAACCACCTGGTTCCACTCATCACCGACCAGGGCGACGCGGTGTCCTGGATCACCGACCGACTCGCCGGCAGGACGGCCCACTCCAACTGCTGGACGATGCCCCTTCAGCCCTAGGCGCGTTCCCGCCGACCGGCTCGGCGGCACTCGTCGATCATGACGACGTGCGGGAAGGACAGGGCCTGAAGGTCGACAGCGGCCTTCGAGCCCTGCTTCCGGCGGCCGGTCGACGTGGCTCCGCCCGCAGGATGCGGCACCGAGGCCAGCACCAGTCAGCGCAGAGCCGCCAGGCGTTGCTCCCAGTCGCCGCCGACCGGCTCCAGCTCGACCACCCGGGTGTCGTCGTCGCGCCGGTCGACGCGTACCCGCAGGTGGGCGTCGACCAACTGCTCGACCAGGCCCTCGCCCCACTCCACCACGGTCACCGACTCGTCCACCGAGGCGTCCAGGTCCAGGTCGTCGATCTCGGCACGCGGGTCGGCCGCGTCCCCCAGCCGGTACGCGTCGGCGTGCACCAGCGCCACCGTGCCGCCCCGCGTCGGGTCGGGCTGGTGCACGCGAGCGATCACGAAGGTGGGCGAGGTGATGTCGCCGCGCACCCCGAGCCCGGCCCCGATGCCCTGGGTCAGCGCGGTCTTGCCGGCGCCGAGCGGCCCGGTCAGCAGCAGCAGGTCGCCGGCACGCAGCAGCCCGGCCAGCCGCCGCCCGAACCCGTGGGTGTCGTCGACCGTCGACAGCCTCACGACGTGGCGCACGGTGCCTCCAGGAACCGGACCATCGCCTCGTTGACCTCGTCGGCGTGCTCCAGCATCACCACGTGCCCGCTGTCGGAGATCTTGACGAACTCGGCGTGCGGCAGCCGCCGGACGATCTCCTCGGAGTGCGTCACGGGGGTGATCATGTCCTTGTCGCCGACGACCACCAGCACGGGGGTGTCCGCCAGCGCGGCGAGCGCCGGGAACCGGGAGTGCGTCGCGAGGGTCCGCAGGTAGCGCGTCACCGTGTCGGCGGACGTACGGGAGTTCATCGTCTCGACGTACGACACCAGGGCCGGGCTGGGGTGGCGGGTGCCGAAGCCGTACTTGCGGGTGAGCAGCCAGGCCACATTCGTGGTGGACCTGCGCGCCCGGTCGATCACGGGGCCGCCGTAGCGGGTGACGTTGCCGACCATGTGCAGCACCGGCGCGCCGACCCGGCCGAGCAGGGCGGGCGCCACCAGCTTCGTCTCGGCGAGCAGGCCGCCCGAGGTGGCCATCAGCACGGTGCCCACGACCCGGTCGCCGAACAGCTCCGGGAACAGCTCGGCGAAGGCCATGATGGTCATCCCGCCCATCGAGTGGCCGACGAGCACCAGCGGCCCCTCCGGCGCGGCCCGGTCGATCACCTCGCGCAGGGTCCGGCCGAGCGCGGTCAGGTCGTACTCGCCCGTCTCCAGCCGCCCGGACCTGCCGTGCCCGGGCTGGTCGTACGCGACGATCCGGTGCTCGCCCCGCTCGGCGAGCAACTGGCGCTGGAAGTGGAACGTGCCCATGTCGAGGCAGAAGCCGTGCACCAGCACCACGGTCGGGTTGCCGGCCCTGGGCCGGGTCGGCTCCACCACCTCGACGTGGATGTCGGTGCCGTCGGGCATCTCCAGCCGGAACGCCTCGTCGTACCGCTGCTCGCCGAAGACCTCCCCGGCGTACCGGTCGGCGGGGTCGGCCTTGAGCTTGCGGACCAGGGCGCGTTCGGTGGCGACGCCGGCCGCGAGCCCGGCGGCGGCCACCCCGACGGCGGCCAACGCGCCGACGGCGGCCCTCGCGTGCCCGGTGCGCGGCAGCGGGATGCGGGGGCGGTACGTCACGGGCGCTCGCCGTCGTAGACGCGGGGCACCCGCGTGCCGCCGAACCGGGTGACGATCTCGTAGTTGATGGTGCCGACCGCCTCGGCCCAGTCGTCGGCCGTGGGCTCGCCGTCAGCGCCGCTGCCGAAGAGGGTGACCACGTCGCCGGCGGCCACCGGGTCGTCGCCGCAGTCGAGCACGAACTGGTCCATGCAGACCCGGCCCGAGATCTTCCGGCGCTTGCCGCCGAGCTGCACCGGGCCGCTGTTCGAGGCGTGCCGGGGCACCCCGTCGGCGTAGCCGAGCGGCACCACCGCCAGGTTCGCCTCCTGCTCGGTGGTGTAGGTGTGCCCGTACGAGACGCCGGAGCCGGCGGGGACCCGCTTGGTGAGCATCACCCGGGCCCGGGCGGTCATCGCCGGGCGCAGCCCGTAGCGCTCGCCGGCCAGCGGGGAGAGGCCGTAGACGGCCAGCCCGGGCCGGACCAGGTCGAAGTGGGTGTCCGGCCGGCTCAGGGTGGCCGCCGAGTTGGCCAGGTGCCGGTAGCGCGGTCGCAGGCCGGCCTGCTCGGCCATGCCCAGCCCCTCGTGGAAGACGGCGAGCTGGCGGTCGATGGTCGGGTGGCCGGGCGAGTCCGCGTAGACGAAGTGGCTCCACACCCCGACCACCTCGACCAGGCCGTCGGCCTGTGCCTTGGCGGCGGCATCGAGCAGGGCCGGCCAGTCGGCGACGGTCGCGCCGCCCCGGGCCAGCCCAGTGTCGATCTTGAGATGCACCCGGGCCGGCCGGCCGGCGACGCGGCCCGCCTCGACCATCTCGTCGAGCTGGGGCAGGCTGGCCGCGCCGAGGTCGACCCCGGCGGCGACGCCCTCGTGCAGCGGCAGCCCGGGCGCGAGGAGCCAGGCCAGCACCGGCACGGTGATCCCGGCCCGGCGCAGCGCGAGCGCCTCGTCCAGCGTGCAGACCCCCAGCCAGTCCGCCCCGCCGTCGAGGGCCGCGCGGGCGGCCGGGACCATGCCGTGGCCGTAGCCGTCGGCCTTCACCACCGCCATCAACTCGGCGCTGGTGCCGGACCTCATCCGGCTCACGTTCTCGCGGATCGCGTCCAGGTCCACGCGTACCTCGGCCTGCCACATGCCCCCAGCCTACTTTCCGCACCGATCTCCCCGGCCGAGGCCGGCACAGACGCTGTCGCCGGGCCGGCGGACACGGCCGGATCAGCCGAGGCGGGCGAGGACCGGGCGGAGGGCGTCGGCCACGTCGGGCGCGGTCACCGGCCCGCCCCGGGCCGCCTCCCGGCCGGCCAGCCCGTGCAGGTACGCGGCGGCGGCCGCCGCCCGCTCCGGGGGCAGCCCGGCCGCGAGCAGCGAGCCGAGCAGGCCGGCCAGCACGTCGCCGGTGCCCCCGGTGGCCAGCGCGGGGGTGCCGGTCGGGTTGACGTACGCCCGCCCGGCCGGCGTGCCGATCACCGTGCGGTCGCCCTTGAGCAGCACCACCGCGTTCATCCAGGCCGCCAGCCGCAGCGTGGCGCCCACCCGGTCCGCGCCCGGCGCCTCCCCACAGAGCCGGGCGAACTCCCGGTCGTGCGGGGTGACCACGATCGGGGCGTCCCGCTTGCGCAGCCGGTCGGCGAGCGAGCCGTCGACCAGCAGGGTCAGCGCGTCGGCGTCGAGCACCACCGGCACCGGGGCGGCGAGCACCGCCCGCAGTTCCCCGGCCGCCTCCTCGCCGGTGCCCAGGCCGGAGCCGCAGACCCAGGCCTGCACCCGCCCGGCGTCGGCGACCCGGTCGGTGGCGATCACCGACGGGTGCCGGCGCAGCACGTCGGCCCGGGCCGAGCCGGCGTAGCGGACCAGGCCGGTCGGGCCGGCCAGCGCCCCGGCGACGGAGAGCACGGCCGCCCCGGGGTAGGTCGCCGAACCGGTCGCGACGCCCACCACGCCCCGGCTGTACTTCTCCGAGGCCGCGCCGAGCCGGGGCCACCACCCGACGACGTCCGACCACTCGGTGACGCCCAGCGCCGGGCTGCCCCGCAGCCACGGCTCCAGCCCGATGTCGACCAACTCCACCTCACCGGCGAGCACGGCGGCCGGACCCACCACCAGGGCGGGCTTCAGCCCGCCGAACGTCACCGTCACGTCGGCGCGCACGGCGCTGGGGCGGCCGGACGCGGTCAACGGCACTCCCCCGGTGTCGACCGCCACCCCGCTGGGCACGTCCACGGCGACCACGGTGGCCGGAGCGCCGTCGCGCCCGCGGTGCCGCACGAGGCTGGCGGCGAGCTGGTCGGCGGTGTCCCGCAGCCCGCCGCGCCCGCCGATGCCGACGATGCCGTCCAGCACCAGGTCGACGATCCCCGGCGGCCGGTCGACGACCCGCCCGCCGGCCGCCCGCAGCGCGGCCAGGCCCTGCGCGTGTGCCCGGCCGGGGGTCAGCAGCAGCGCCGACACGGCCGCGCCCCGCCGGGCCAGGTGGGCACCGGCAAGGAGCGTGTCACCGCCGTTGTCGCCGGAGCCGACCAGCATCAGCACCCGCGCGGAGTAGACGCCGCCCCGGTCGGCGAGCAGCAGCGCGCAGCGGCGGGCCAGCCCGGCGGCGGCCCGCTGCATCAGCGTCCCGGGCGGGAGGGTGGCCATCAGTCCCGCCTCCGCCGCACGTACGTCCGCGACCCGCCACACCTGTCTCATGCCACCCCGTTCCGTCCGGTTCCCGGCGCCCCGCGACGCGACGCGCCCCCGATCACCGCTCCGCGACCACCATCGCCGAGGCGATCCCGCCGTCGTGGGACAACGAGAGATGCCAGCGGTTCACCCCGCGCTCGACGGCCGCCGCCGCGACCGTGCCGGAGACGGTCAGCCAGGGACGGCCGTCCGGGTCCGGCACGATCTCGCAGTCGTGCCAGCTCAGACCGGCCGGGGCGCCGAGCGCCTTGGCGACCGCCTCCTTGGCCGCGAAGCGGGCGGCCAGCGACTCGGGCGAGCGCGGGTTGCCGGAGCGGGTGTAGCGCTCGGCCTCCGTGAAGAGCCGGTCGGAGAGCAGCGGTGTCCGTGCCAGGGCCTTGGCGAACCGCTCGACGAGAACGACATCGATGCCGACAGCGACGATCACCCGCTCACCCTACCGGCGCGGGCGGCCGCAGGTTAGCCGCCGTTTCCGTGCGGGGCAACGCCTGTGGACGACCGGCCGCACGCCGGGAGGGCCGTTGTCCACAGGACACGCGCGGGGGTGTGGATGCCGCCTAGCGTCGCGGCCGTCGATGTTTCCGCGAGACGGGGGGCCGAGAATGACCGAGGAGCCGTTGACCGTACGACCCGACGTGCTGAGCCGGGCCGCGAGTGGGCTCGACGACGGCGCGTACCGGCTGGGGCACGGGCTGGCCGGGGCGTCCGGGCTGGTGGTGCCGGCCCCGGAGTGGTCGGCCGGAGCGGCGTTGACCGGGCTCGAGTCGGCCGTACACGCCTGGTTCGGCCGTCTCGGGGCCCGCGTGGCCAGCACGGCCGGGGCGGTCCGGGCCGCCGCCGAGGCGTACGAGGCGGTGGACGACCGGGCGGCCGGCCGGCTCACCGCCGTGCCCCGGTGACCAGGCCGGCTCCCCCTGCGGCGGGTGGAGCCGCACCGGCCGGGCGTCCGGCGCATCCGGCCGATCGGGCCACGGAAGTCGGGTACCGACAGCTGTGGGCGGCCGATCCCGGCACGTGGCGGGCCGCCGGGGTGGCCTGGCGCGGGCTGACCGAGCCGGTGTCGCGGCGGGCCGACGAGCTGGTCGCCGGCGCGGCGGTGCTGCGAGGCGGCTGGTCGGGCGGGGCGGCCGACGCCGCCGATGCCCGGCTCGCGGCGCTGCGCGCCGAGCTGACGGCGGCCTCTCCCGCCCTCATCGAGACCGACCAGGTGCTGGCCGAGTTCGCCGGCCGGCTGGCCTCGGCCAAGGCCCGGCTCGCCGCCGCGGTGGCCCGGGCGGACGCGGCGGGGCTGCTGGTCGACCGGCAGGGGCGCGTCTCCGCCGGCCCCGCCCGCGCGCCGGCGGCCACCCGGTCCGGGGCGGCGACCGAGGCGGGCGCGGCGATCCGGGCGGCGCTGGAGCTGGCCGGGG
>NZ_JBEZMR010000004.1:91089-443612 GCF_040652795.1 Micromonospora sp. NPDC048170 | reverse complement strand
GCACCCCCGCACCCCTCCCCCGGCCTGTGGGGCCCCCCCCCCGCGGCGCCGCGCAACACCCCCCCCCCCCCCCGAGGAGGGGGCGGGGGAGCGTGGGGCGGGGGGTGGGGGAGGGCGGGGTGGGGTGGGGAGAAAGGTCAGGGGATCAGGTGGCCGTCGCGGAGGGTCAGGACGCGGTCGGCGAGGTCGATCAGGGCCGGGTCGTGGGTGGCGACCAGCGCGGTCATGCCACGGGCGTGCACGACCGCCCGGATCAGGTCCATGATGGACCGGCCGGTCTCGGAGTCGAGTTGGCCGGTGGGCTCGTCGGCGATCAGCAGGTCCGGCTCGTTGGCCAGGGCCCGCGCCACCGCCACCCGCTGCTGCTGCCCGCCCGAGAGCTCGTACGGCCGCTGGCCGGCGTGCCCGCCGAGGCCGACCAGCTCCAGCAGCACCGCCACCCGCTCCTCCCGCTCGGCTGCGGGGACCCGCGCCAACCGCAGCGGTACGCCGACGTTCTCGGCGGCGGACAGGATCGGCACCAGCCCGAACGTCTGGAACACGAAGCCGACCGTGCCGCGGCGAAGCTCCATGAGTTCCCGCTCACCGGCGCCGGTGACGTCTCGCCCGGCGACCACCACCCGACCCGAGTCGGGCCGGTCCAGCCCGCCCACCAGGTTGAGCAGGGTCGTCTTGCCCGCCCCGGAGCGGCCGCGCACGGCGACCAGCTCGCCCCGCCCCGCCGAGAACGAGACGTCCCGTACGGCGTGCACGGCGTGCTCGCCTCGGCCGAAGGTGCGGTTGACCGCCTCCACCCGGACCACCTCGTCGACGACCGTGGCACCCGCCCTCGCACCGCCGGGGGCCGGGGTGCCCGCCACCGCACCGTCCGTGGCCGTGGTGCCCGCCGGTGCTCCGGCCGGCCGGCCGTCCCGTGTCGCGTCAAGCCCGCTCATGATCCCGTCCCGTTGTGCTCGGCGCGGCCGACCGGCTCGACCGCGCGGTACCGACTGGTTGCCCGCGACGTTGGACGGCTCGACGCCGTCGGCGGGGTCGTCCGCGCCGCGCGCCGCCCGCTCACCGGGTCGCCTCCCGCTCGTCCTGCGTCCGGTCGCCCGGCCGCACCTCCACGTGGTCCGGCTCCAGGTTCAGTCGCACCCGGTCGCGCAGCGACAGCGCGTCCACGAAGGGCGCCGGCAGCTGCATCCGGCCGCTGCGGTCGAGTACGGCGTACTCCTCACTGACCAGCTCGGTGCTGCCGTCCGCGCCGATCCGTGCGGTCCGGCGTACCTCGGAGGCGGTCCGGCCGTCGCGGATCGCGACGGTCCGGCGGACCTGGGTGGCCACGGCGTGGTCGTGGGTGACCACCACGATGGTGACGCCGAGTTCGGCGTTGATGGTGCGCAGCGCCCCGAAGACCTCGGCTCCGGTCGCCTCGTCCAGCTCGCCGGTCGGCTCGTCGGCGAAGAGGATCTCGGGATCGTTGGCGACCGCCACCGCGACCGCGCAGCGCTGCTGTTCGCCGCCGCTGAGCTGCCCGGGGCGGCGGTCGGCGCAGTAGCCCACGCCGACCATGTCGAGCAGTTCCCGGGCCCGCTCGCGGTGGGCCCGTCGACCGCCCCGCCGCCCGGCGAGCCGCATCGGCAGTTCGACGTTCTCCAGCGCGGTCAGATACGGCAGCAGGTTGCGGCCGGTCTGCTGCCAGACGAACCCGACCATCTTCCGCCGGTAGCTCAGTCGCCGCCGCGCGGAGAGGTTGAGCAGGTCGTACTCCCCCACCCGGGCGATGCCGGCGGTGGGCGTGTCCAGCCCGGAGAGGATGTTCAGCAGCGTCGACTTCCCGGAACCGGAGGCACCGACGATCGCCACCAGCTCGCCCCGGTCGATGACCAGGTCGAGCCCCTGCAACGCGACGACCTCCACCCCCTCCGTCTTGAAGATCCGGACCAGCCCGTCGCAGACGATGTGCCCGCGCAACCGGTCCCGGCCGCCGGCCCGCTCCGCCGCGCGCTGGGCGGCCCGCTGTTGCAGGGCGGCCAGATCCGGCACGGCGGTGGACTCCGCGGTAGCGGTCATGTCAGCTCTCCTCTCCGAGCCGGAGCACCTCACCGAGGCGCATCCGGCGGTTGTTCAGGGCCTCGACGGCGACCGCGAAGCCGAGGGCGACCGCCCCGAGCGCGACGACCGCAGCCGCCAGACCGGGCTCGAACGCCACCCGGACCTCCATGCCGTCGGTGAAGGCGGACAGGCCGAGCACCGGGGTGAGCAGCAGCGGCAACACCGTGCCCACCAGGGCGCCGGTCACCACCGACACGCCCACCAGCGGGGCCAGTTCCACCAGCAGCAGCCCACGCCACTGCCTCCGGGACAGGCCGAGGGTGCGCAGCCGGGACAGCACCTGACCGCGCTCCCGGGCACCGGCGAGCACGGTGAAGGCGATCGCGAGCAGGCCGAGCGCCGTCCCGCCCGCCGTGCCGGCGACGAAACCGAAGGCGAGCACCCCGTTCGCTCCGCCCTCGCCCACCTGCCGGCGGGTGTCCGCGAAGGTCAGCACCTCCACGCCGCGCGGGCGTTCCCGGCCGACGACCGTCCCGCCGGTCTGGAAGCGGGACTGTCCCGCGTCGCCGGCCCGGCGCAGCGCCGCGGCGTCCAGGCCGTCGCCGGCCACCAGGAACCCGGTCGGCACGGCGGCGTAGTCGCGGCGCGGCAACGACTGCCACGGCAGGATGACGAACCGGTCGCTGTCCGCGCGCAGCAGCGGGAAACTCTCGACCCGCTCGGCGACCCGGAACTCGTAGCGTTGGCCCTGGGCGCTGACGAAGGCGGAGCCGTCCAGGCCGGCGTCGGCCAGCTCGGCGGCGACCGTCGGGGAGACCACGGCGGGCAGCGGTCCGGCTTCCCCGGCCGGCGCGCGCAGCGCTGCGGGCACCGTCACGTCGATGTCGGCCTGCCGGACCATCCGGGCCAGGGCGGGGCCGTCGACCATGAGCACGGTCACCCCGCCGAGCCGGGTGTCGGTGCCGAGCGCGTCCTTGGCCAGGCGCTGACCCGTCTCGTACAGCACCGGGCTCGCGGCCCGCACACCCGGCAGCCGTTCCAGCTCGGCGCCCGTGTCGGGGGCGATTCGTTCCCCCATGATCAGGGCATCGGCGGGTACGGCCCGGCCGGCGGCCCGGTCCCGGCTCGCCTCGATCCCGGCGGCCGTCACCGCGCAGAACGCCGCCGTCGCGATGGACAGCACGACGACCACCAGCGGTACGGCGACGACCGACCGTCCGGCCCGGGCCGTGCCCAGGAAGCCGACGCTGCCCCGGGCCCTGGCCGCGAGCCGGCTGACCAGCCGCAGCGGCCACGGGTACACCCGCATCGCCACCACCGCCGCGGCGACGGCCAGCAGCACCGGGACCGAGACCAGCAGCGGATCGACCTCGCCGGGGGTGAGGCCGCGGCGGCGCAGCAGCACGACCGCGAGGCCCGCGAGGACCAGCAGTCCCGCTTCCACCGTGAGCCTTCGCGCGGAGGGGCGCGCCTGGACCAGGTCGCGTCGACCGGTGCCGCCGGTGGACGCGGCGAGGGTGGCCACCGGCAGCGCCGACGCCACCAGGACGGTCGCGGCGACGGCCAGCCACATGGTCTTCCCCGGCGATCCGGGGGCGAGGGTGCCGAGCAGCCAGCCGAGCACGGCGGCGGGCGGCACCACCAGCAGCGTCTCGGCCAGGCTGCGCCCCACGTTCGCGGTGGCCGCCCCGCCCCGGGCCCGCAGCAGGGTGAACTCCGCCCGGCGTCGGCGCGCCAGCAACCCGGCGGCCAGCACGACGAGCCCGGCCAGCGTGGCCAGTACGCCCGCCGCGATCACCCCGAGCACCGTCCGCGCGCTGTCCACCTCGGCGGCGAACTCCCGCAGGGGGATGTCCAGCCCCTGGACGAGTTCGCGGCCGGCCGCCTCCCGGGTCATCTGCTGGACGCCGCCGATCACCTGGTCCAGTTCGCGGACGTCGATGCCGTCGGCGCCCAGCCGGTAGCGCCAACTGAACCTCAGCGGCCAGCCTGCCGCGGACATGCGGTCCAGCGCGACGCCGTCGACGACCCCGAAGATGATGAACGGTTCGCCGTCCCCCTCCGGCTCACCGATCCGCAGCAGCGGCGGAAGCCCGTCCCAGAACCCGTCGGCGCCGTCGCGGGGCTGGAAGAGACCGACCACGGTGACGTCGACGCGGGGCGGCGAGTTGGGGGTGAGCGGCCCCGGCGAGGAGAGGGCCAGCTGGCTGCCGAGCCGCAGGTTCAGCCTGCCGGCGACCTCGGTGGCCAGCGCCACCTGCACCGGCTGGTCCTTCGGCGCGGCGGCCGGCCAGCGTCCCTCGACCAGCGTGCCGGCATCCTCGATCCCGGACACGGCCCGCAGTCCGAGGTCGACCAGGAGGTTCTTCGCCGCCAGGTCCGGGCCTCTCACCCGGCCGGCCTCGGTCTCCGCGGCGAACCACCGCTGGTCGACCATCCGCCGTACGACCGGCGGCATCCCGGTCTCCAGCGTCGTCAGGTCGTCCCGGTACGAGGCCACCAGCGAGCTGCCGCTCTCCGCCGCGGTGAGCGGGTTGGTCGAGTACGTCACGTCCCGCTGTTGCGGCGGCACGGTGCCCAGGTGGGCCCGCAGGCCCTGCTGGGCATGGTCGTTGACGATCCTGGGCACGCCGCTGATCACCAGCGTGGCGACCAGCGTCAGCGCCGCGAGGAGCAGGAACTGCCCGCCGTACGCCCGTACCCGGCGGACGACCGCCCCGATGTTCAGCACGCCCGGTCTCCGCTCCTGGTCGTCCCTACGCTCCACCCGGTCACCGGTCTCCCCCGATCCGCAGCTGCGCCGCCGCCACCCGCTGCCGGATGCCGAGGGCGATGAACGCGCTGAAGGCGAGTGCCGCCAGCAGCAGGCCGAGCGCGGTCAGACCGATGGGCAGCCAGGGCAGCACGAAGGCGGCCTCCGGCACCGGCCGGCCGGCGGACGGCGTGAGGATGACCAGCGGGGCCATCGTCGCGCCGACCGCGGCGCCCAGCAGCAGGCCGACGCCGACCCCGATCCCGGCCAGGAAGGTCTGCTCGGCCAGCAGTGCCCGGGCCAGCAGCCGCGGGGTGGCGCCGAGCGTGTGCAGCACGGCGAACTCTTCCAGCCGGTGCCGGGCGGTCGCCCAGACGTCGACGATCAGGCCGACGAGGGCCAGCAGCACCGAGCCGAGCGCGGCGGCGAGCAGCCCGGTGCGGGCCCCCTGCCAGTACGGGTCGCCGGCGGCCCGCTCGGCCACCTCCCGCCGGTCGAGCAGGGTGGTGCCGGTCAGTTCGGCCGCCGCGCGGGCCGCCTCGGCGTGGCCGCCCCCGACGGTGCTCAGCCACCACTCCGCGACCGGCCGGACGGTGCCCCGGTCCCGGATCAGCCAGTCCGTCGCTGCCGGCAGGTCCAGCAGCACGCCCGCGCCGGCCGTGGAGGGCACCGCGTCCAGCTCGCCGACGAGCGTGACCGGCACGGTCGCGCCGGACAGCGCGAGGTCGACCGTGTCACCGACGCGCAGGCTCAACGCGTCCCGCACCGCCGGGGTCATCAGCACCGGTACCGGCCGGTTCTCGCCGGCCGGCACCAGGGCGAAGCGGCTCGCCGGCTGGAACGCGAACCGGCCACCCGGCCGGAATTCGACCTCCCGCTCACCGCTCACGCCGGTGGCCGTCGCCATCGCGCCGATCGGCCGGCCCTGGCCGTTGGTGGCCATCCACTCGCCGCCCAGCGACGCCGGCCGGGTCGCGCCGTCGGCGCCGGCCAACCGCAGGTCGGTCACGTCCAGGCGGTACGCCAGCCCGCGTGCGGCGCCGGCGTCGGCCTCGAAGCCGGACAGCCGCAGGGTGCCCGCCCCCTCGGGGACGGCGACGGTGAACGGCACCGGCCGGCCGTCACTGCCGCCGCTGCCCGCCGGTAGCCGCAGGGCCAGCCCGTCCGCCCGGACCAACAACACCCAGACGGAGATCTGGTGCGGCGCTACGGCACCCCGCACGGGCGTACGCAGCGTGCCGGTGAGCGACCGGGTGCCGGCGGGCAGCTCGACGCCGACCGGCGCGCCCCGTGCCCGGGTCAGCCGGTCCAGCAGCGCCGGCACCGACTCGTCGGTCAGCCGCTCGTTGAGCCGCAGCACGTCCGCCGCGCCGGCGGCGTCGAGGCTCACCACCGTGGTCGGCAGGTCGGCACGGCCGAGGCGGAGCTCGTCCCGCCAGGCCGGTAGCGCCTCGTCGACGCCGGGCAGCGCGCCGAGCTGGCCGGCCCGGCCGTCGGGTGCCACGCCGGCGAGCTCGACGACCCGCAGGTCGGCGCCGACGGTGTGGTCGGACTGGTCGGCCTGCGACCGTTCCCCCGTCGTCACCAGCGACCAGGCCAGGGTGCTGCCGCCGACGGCGAGGGCGAGCAGCAGCACCGGGCCGGCGTGCGGGCGCCGCCCCGCCTGCCACATGCCGAACATGGTCGCGGTCCACGGCTTCCGGTCCACGAACCGCTCGGCGAACCGGGTGGCGGGCGGCAGCAGCCGCAGCGCCACGACCGCGCCGGCCAGCACACCCAGCGTCGGCGCGGCGACCAGCAGCGGGTCGACGCCGAGCCGGCCGGCCGCCCCGGTGACCGGCGACGAGTACTGGCGCAGCTGGGTCCAGGCCAGCACCGCGAAGCCGACCAGCACCAGGTCGATGCTGGCCCGTTGCACGCTCGCGGCACGGGTGGGACGGGACCGGGCCGCCAGGTCCGCGACGTACGTGCCCGCACCCCGCAGCGTCGGGGCGATCATCGCGACCAGGCAGCCGGCGGCGGTGGCGGCGGCGACCGCCCAGAGGAGCGCGGTGTTGCCGGAGGAGAGCGCCAACGGGGCCGCGCCACCGGTGCCCACGCGCCGCAGCGCCTCACCGGCGAGCAGCGGCCCCAGCACGGCGGCGGGCAGGACGACCAGGGTCGCCTCCCGGGCCGTCAGGCCGGCCAACTGCCCGCGCGCGGCGCCCCGGGCCCGCAGCAGGGCGTTCTGGCTCCGCCGGTCCTCGTGCAGCAGGGCGGCGACCAGCACCAGCGCGTACCCGCCGAGCACCATGATCAGCAGCAGCGGGGTGGCCAGCGAGGAGCGACCCACCAGGTCGGCCCGGGTGACGCGGTCGAGGAGCCGGTCGATCGCGGTGACGGTCTGGCCGGAGGAGCCCAGCCCGGCCGCCTCGGGCACCTCGACGACGGCGGCGGTGAGCGCCTGCCGCACGTCGGCCAGCCGCCCCGCGCCGGCCGCCGCCGCGAGGTCCGGCTCGACCACCCAGGACACCGACACCGAGCCCGGGTAGGTGGCGACGAAGTCCGCCGGGTCCAGCACGAACGGCCCGTACGAGGTCCCGGAGTCGGCGACGCTGCCGGCCCCGACGCCGGGGGCCAGCCGCCAGTACGGGTCGTTCGGGTCGAGGGGCCGCCACGTCCCGACGAGCACGACCGCGCTGGGTTCGTCGGTCCGGCGGTCCAGCAACGGCACCCGGTCGCCGACGGCCATCCCGAGCGCGCCGGCCACCTTCTCGGGAAGCGTGACCTGTGCCGACGCGGCTCCCGGTGTGGGCCAGGCGCCACTGGTCAGCTCGGCGTGACGAGCCAGGTCGTCGAGGGCCGCAAGGTTGGCGAAGACCGGGTCGTCGCCGTCGCGGACCACGGGCCCGAGGTCGCCGGTCAGCTCGCGGCCACCGCCGTACCGGGCGGCGTCGACGGTGACCGGCACGCCGCCGAGTCCGGCGCCGAACCCGTCGCGGATCGCCCGGTCCCGGGTGGCGAACTCGGCCGCGTCCCGGCCGGTCGTGCCGCTCACCAGGAGGCTGCGCTCCTCGAACGACGCCCCCGTCAACAGGGCACGCTGGCCCGCCTCGACGGCCCGACGGTTGTAGTCGGAGAGCCCGGTGACCAACGCGACCGCCACCAGGGCCGCGACCACCGCGGCGAGCAGCAGCCCGCGCGCCTCGCGGGCCCGCCTCCACACCAGCTTCATCCGACGCCCTCCCCTGGCCCGGGGTCGGGCCGACGATCAGGGAGAGCGGCGACAGGCCGGGAAAGGTTCGCGCCCGTTACTTGATCGTTATCGACAGGTGCCGTACGGCCGAGGTGCCGGCGGCGGCGGGTACCGCTCGGTGGGCCAGCTGCGGCTGACACCCGGTGGGCGGGCCAGGCCGGTCAGCGGGGGCGGTCACGGTCCTTCGACGGCTGCACGCGCTTCGGCTCGCCGGGCATCTTCGGGTGGTCCGGCGGGTAGGGCATGTCGCCCTGACCGGCGGCGTCGTCCCGGTCGGCCCACTCCAGCAGCGGCGTGATGTCCCACGCGGTGTCGTCGATGCCGGCGTGCGGGTCGCCGCGCTCGGCCAGCCGGGCCGGGACGGTACGCAGGTCGAAGTCGTCCGGGTCGACGTCGGGCAGTTCGGCCCAGGTGACCGGGGTGGACACGGTGGCCCGGGCGTTGGCGCGCAGCGAGTACGCGCAGGCGATCGTGCGGTCCCGGGCCATCTGGTTGTAGTCGACGAAGACGCGGGTGCCCCGCTGCTCCTTCCACCAGGCGGTGGTCACCAGCTCCGGCCGGCGCCGCTCCAGCTCGCGGGCCAGCGCGATGGTGGCCCGGCGCACCTCGGTGAACGTCCAGCGCGGCGCGATCCGCAGGTAGACGTGCACGCCACGACCGCCGGAGGTCTTCGGCCAGCCGGTGACGCCCAGCTCGTCGAGGAGCCCGCGCAGTTCCCCGGCGGCGGAGGCCGCGTCGGCGAAGTCGGTGCCGGGCTGCGGGTCGAGGTCGATACGCAGCTCGTCGGGGCGGTCGACGTCGGCGGCGCGTACCGGCCAGGGGTGGAACACGATGGTGCCCATCTGGGCGGCCCACGCCACGTGGGCCAGGTCGGCCGGGCAGAGCTCCGCCGCGCTGCGCCCGCTCGGGAAGCTGATGGTGGCGGTCTGCACCCACGGTGGCACGCCCCGTGCGGGCACCCGCTTCTGGAAGAACGCCTCCCCCTCGATGCCCTCGGGGAAGCGCTGCAACGTGGTGGGACGCTCGCACAGGGCACGCATGATGCCGTCGCCCACCGCGAGGTAGTAGTGGAAGACGTCGGCCTTGGTGAAGCCGCGCTGCGGAAAGATCACCCGATCGGGGCTGGTCAGCCGGACGTCGTGCCCGGCCACCTCGATCTGTTCGGCTGCGGCCTTCGTGCCACCCATTGCGCGACCATATGCCACACCCCCGACGTCCGGCGTACCGTTGGCGGGTGAGTCTTGACGAGAGTGAACTGCCCCGTACCGAGGAAGAGTGGCGGGTCCGGCTCAGCCCGGAGGAGTTCCGGGTGCTGCGGGAGGCCGGCACCGAACGCCCGTGGACCGGCGAGTACGTCGACACGAAGACTCCGGGGACGTACCGCTGCCGGGCCTGCGGCGCGGAACTCTTCCCGAGTGACACGAAGTTCGACTCGCACTGCGGGTGGCCCAGCTTCGACGACGCCATCCCGGGTGCGGTCAAGGAGATCGAGGACCGCAGCCTCGGCATGACCCGCACCGAGATCCGCTGCGCCCGGTGCGACAGCCATCTCGGTCACGTCTTCCGGGGCGAGGGCTTCACCCCGAAGGACACCCGGCACTGCGTCAACTCCGTCTCCATCCGGCTGGAGCCGCGCGCCGACGCCTGAGGCGGGGCCCCGCCGTCACGGTGAGCCGGCCGCCCCGACGGGAGGCCGGCTCACCGGCTGGCCTACGTCAGCCCGGCCATCAGCGAGACCTGGGCCGTACGCGACCGCTCGACGCGCCCGGCGAGGTCGCGTACGCGCGGATCGGCGCCGACCGTCAGGTGCGCCCGGGCCAGGTCGGCCGCCGCGTCCTGGTGGTCGCCGAGCACGTCGAGCAGGACACGGTCGACCTCGCCGGCCGGGGCGTCCCGCAGGCGGGCCAGGTCCTCGGCGGCGGTCCCGTGCCCGTGGTCGTGTTGGTGGGCGGCCCCGGTGGCGGCCGGCCCGGCCTCCCGCAGCCAGCCGCGCATCGTGGCGAGCTCGTCGGTCTCGGTGACCTCGATGGCGGCGACCAGGGTGCGCAGCTTCCGGTCGGTCACCCGGTCGCGGCTGAGCCGCACCAGTTCCAGCGTCTGCTCGGTGTGCGCCACCATGGTGGTCAGGAAGACCACGTCCAGCCCGCTCATCGTGGCGGCGGCAGTTTGCGCCGGTACGGGGGCGGGCTGCGCCGGGGCGGCTCCCACGGCACAGCCGGGGACCAGCAGCAGGGCGGCGAGCAGGACGACCGTGCGCAGCCGTCGCATGGCGTACTCCGATCCGGGAGGGGTTACGGGTGCGGCGGACGCCGGGTGGCGGGCCGCACCCGTACGGTCAGACCTGGGTCCAGAGCGCCGGGACGTTGGGCGGCTCCCAGCCGGGGATGGCGGTGTGCGCCTGCCGGCAGCGGTACGTCAGCCCGCCGTAGGTGACCTGGTCACCGGCCTGGTAGGCGCGGCCCGTCGTCCAGCTGCCGCCGGGCGCGGGCGGGTTGGACGGCGAGGCGGTGGGGGTCGGGGTGGGTGGCGGGGGCGTCGGGGTGGGCGACGGGCCGCCACCCCCGCCGATCTGGAGGTCGACGCAGGAGTAGAACGCGTTGGCCGTGTCCGCGATGTTCCACACGGCGAGGACCTTCTGCCGTCCGGACCAGCCGCCCAGGTTGATGTTGTGCGTGACGGTGGCACCGGGCTGCCGGCCGCCCCCGTCGACGACGGCCACGCGGGTGCCGCCGATGAAGTACTCCCAGTTGCTGGTGGCGTGCCGGGCGGTGTTGGTCCAGGTGAAGGTGACCGAACTGCCGACCGAGGTGGCGGGCCAGCCCCGGCTGTCGTCGTTCAGGACCGCGAAGTGGGCGATTCCCGCGTGGCAGCTGCGGAGCCCCTTCGGCCCCTCGACGCTCTGCGGCTCGTACTTGATCTGCCCGCAGTCGGGGACCCGCCCCTGGGCGCAGAGCGCCTGCCGGCTCGGAGGGCCGGACACGTAACCGTGGGCCTGGGCGGGCGCCGCGACGGCCAGTGCGGAGACGACGGCGCCCGTCGCCACGAGCGGGATCGTGATTCTTCGGCGCATGGTGGCTGCTCCTTCGAACTTCGTCCTGGTGAGGTGGCCTCCAACATAAATTAAACCTTGTTAACAGTAAAGACTCTTGTCGATAAAAACATCGACCATCATGAGCACATAGAGTGACGGCTGGAGCACAGCAGACCGCCCCGGCGCAGCGCGAAGCAGCAGCGCAACGACCCGGCACGCCGGGCGACACGCCGTCGAACGGCGGCAACCTGGCCGTTCCGCCCGCACGAGCGGAGCCGGTGCCGCAGGCTTGACGGAAACGTGTCCTGTTTCGGGGGGTCCTGTCGTGGCAACGTGCGAGGTCTGCGGTAACGACTACTGGATGGCGTTCGAGGTGCGGACCGTCAGCGGTGACGTGCACACCTTCGACTCCTTCGAGTGCGCCGCACACAAGCTGGCGCCCATCTGCGAGCACTGCCAGGTCAAGATCGTCGGGCACGGTGTGGAGGTGTCCGGCCGGTTCTTCTGCTGCGCGCACTGCGCCCGCGCCGAGGAGGGCACCGAGGGCGCCGAGATCCGCGACACGGTCGGCGCCCGCCCGGCCTGACACTGGGCGGACCGGCCCGGACGACGGTCGGGGCGGCGGCCCACGAGCCGGTGGACGCGGCCTACCATCGCGGGGTGCCGCAGACCCCCGTGACGAGGAGCGCCTCGTTCGCCGACCTCGACGCCCGCACCTTCCACGACCTGCTCCGGCTCCGGATCGACGTGTTCGTGGTGGAGCAGGCGTGCCCGTACCCGGAACTCGACGGGCGCGACGTCGAGCCGGACACCCGGCACCTGTGGCTCGACGAGGGTGGCGCGCCGCTGGCGTACCTGCGGATCCTCGCCGACCCGGGCGGCGTCGCGCGGATCGGGCGGGTGGTGGTGGCGCCGCGGGCGCGCGGCGGCGGACACGCGGGCCGGCTGATGGCCGCGGCGCTGGAGTTGGTCGGCGACCGCCCGTGCGTGCTGGAGGCCCAGTCCCACCTGGCCGCCTTCTACGCCCGGCACGGCTTCGCCGTCAGCGGCCCCGACTACGTCGAGGACGGCATCCCGCACACCCCGATGCGCCGGGAAGGCATTGACCAAGCCCTATAAATATGGCAGCCTCCGGGCAGAGCCGTCGCGGAAGCCACGCAGCACGCACGGGAGGGGCAACTCCCGGGCGGTCCGGGCGTCGTCGTCCGACCTCTCCCCCGGGGGCTCCCATGTCCACTCGTCTCCGATCATCCCGCCTGGCGTGGCTGCTCGCCGTCGCCGCGACCGCCGTGCTGCTGTTGACCACGGCCCTGGCCAACCCCGTGTCGGCGCACGGCTCCGTGGTGGACCCGGCGTCACGCAACTACGGCTGCTGGCAGCGCTGGGGCAGCGACTTCCAGAATCCCCGGATGGCCACCGAGGACCCGATGTGCTGGCAGGCCTGGCAGGCCAACCCCAACGCCATGTGGAACTGGAACGGCCTGTTCCGCGAGGGCGTCGCCGGCAACCACCAGGCCGCCGTCCCGAACGGGCAACTCTGCTCCGGCGGCCGGACCGAGGGCGGTCGCTACGACGCCCTCGACACGGTCGGCGCCTGGAAGACCACCCCGGTCTCCAGCAACTTCCGGGTCCGCCTGTACGACCAGGCCAGCCACGGCGCGGACTACATCCGGGTGTACGCGACGAAGCAGGGCTTCGACGCCCTCACCGAACCGCTGGGCTGGGACGACCTGGAACTGGTCGGCCAGATCGGCAACACCCCGGCGTCCGGGTGGAATCCGGAGCCCAACGGGGTGTCCATCGAGATCCCGGCGAACGCGCCGGGACGGACCGGGCGGCACGTCGTCTACACCATCTGGCAGGCCAGCCACCTGGACCAGTCGTACTACCTGTGCAGCGACGTCGACTTCTCCGGCGGGCCGACCAGCCCGCCGACGACGCCGCCCCCGACCACTCCGCCGCCCACCACGCCGCCACCCACCACTCCCCCACCCACCACACCGCCACCCACCACTCCCCCACCGACGACTCCCCCGCCCGCCGGGGCCTGCACGGCGACGTACCGCGTGACCGGGCAGTGGACCGGCGGGTTCCAGGGCGAGGTGCAGGTGACCGCCGGTGGCGGGGCGATCCGGGGCTGGTCCGTGACCTGGACCTACGCCGACGGTCAGCAGATCGCCTCGGCGTGGAACGCGACAGTCACCGCCAGCGGCGCCCGGGTCACGGCGAGCAACGCGGCCTACAACGGGTCGCTGGGTGCCGGGGCGAGCACCACGTTCGGCTTCGTCGGCTCGTCCAACGGCGGCAACACCACCCCGGTGCCCACCTGTACCGCGGTCGTCTGACCACTCCGGACCCCGGCCGGGGTCGCGTTCCACTCCCTCCGGAACGCGACCCCGGCCGGCACCGACGATGACGGCGACGGTGACGGTCGGTGACCACGGGTGGCGGCCGGTGGCGTCGGCTCCGGCGCGTCGGGACCGGCGCCGGGCCGAGTGGTGGTGGTGTGGTGGTGGTGCGCCAGGGCTGTTGCCGGGGGCAACCGACCACCGGCGGGCGCGAGTTCCAGGCGGAAGGCCACGACGGTGACTACGCCGAAGCGTTCGGTCATCACCCACTGCCGGGCTACCAGGGTGCTCGGGCCCTGTCGAGCTGCCCCGTCCATGAGACCGCCGTCGCAACCCACGACCGACGGGCACAGTGTTTTGCGCGGGCAACGCCCGGGCCCGGGGCCACCATGCACAGACATACCCCCGAGCGCGTCAACGCCGGCTCAACCTTCCAGGCAGAGCCGACAGAGCGGGCCCCAGAACAGGCAGAATCCCCGAAGGGGCTCCAAGCAGCACCGTCTCCGGCTGGCCCGCCACCTGTCCATCCCGACGCCGGGCGGAGTCACCCGCCCACGCGCCACACCGGCCAGGCCACCACCCGCACATACCGACCGGGGTCAAAGCCCCGACCTCGGCTCAGCGTCGGAGTGTCGGGTCTGCCTGCGCGGGCACCAACCAGGTTGGGTCACTGCCCCATCCGTAGGGGCAGCTCGACAGGGCGCATACGGCCAGGTTGTCGTGCCCGCCAGCCCCGAAACGCCGCCCGTATCCCGGACGGATCAGGCAGACAGATCAAGGCAGCCGGCAGAGCGGGGCCGCGTCAGACCAGGCAGTTGACGATGTCGGCGACGGAGCGGCGGCGGCCGGTGTAGAACGGGATCTCCTCCCGGACGTGCCGGCGGGCGCCGGAGCCCCGCAGGTCGCGCATCAGGTCGACGATCCGGTGCAGCTCGTCGGCCTCGAACGCGAGCATCCACTCGTAGTCGCCGAGCGCGAACGAGGCGACCGTGTTGGCCCGCACGTCCGGGTAGCCGCGGGCCATCTTGCCGTGCTCGGCGAGCATCTCGCGCCGCTCGGCGTCCGGCAGCAGGTACCACTCGTACGAGCGGACGAACGGGTAGACGCAGATGTACGGACGCGCCTCCTCGCCGGCGAGGAACGCCGGGATGTGGCTCTTGTTGAACTCCGCTGGCCGGTGCAGGGCCATCTGCGACCAGACCGGCGTGAGCGCCCGGCCCAGGGTGGTACGACGGAACCGCAGGTACGCGTCCTGGAGGTCGTCGCTGGTGGCGGCGTGCCACCAGATCATCAGGTCGGCGTCGGCGCGCAGCCCCGAGACGTCGTACGTGCCGCGGACGACCACGTCCTTGCCGGCCAGCTCCGCGAAGAGCGCCTCGACCTCGCCGGTGACGTTCTCGCGCAGCGACGGGAGCGGGCTGGTGGCCCGGTACACCGACCACATCGTGTAGCGGATGCTGTCGTTGAGTTCCCGAATCCGGGCCGCGTTGGTCTGCTCGGTCATGTCCCCGATCCTCCCAGTGCTGTGATGATCTCCTCGGCCGCCGTCTCGCCGGAGCGGACGCAGACCGGGATGCCGACCCCGTCGTACCCGGCGCCGGCCAGGACCAGCGTCGGGTGGCTCGCCCGCAGGGCCGCCCGCGCGGCGGCCACCCGGTCGGCGTGCCCCGGGGTGTACTGCGGCAGTGACCCGCCCCAGCGCTGCACGTGGCCGGCGACCGGGGCGGGCAGCGGCACGCCGAGCACCGCCGAGAGCTCCCGGTGCACGGTGGCGGCCAGGTCCTCGTCGGTGCGCTGCACCTGCCGTTCGTCGCCGTAGCGGCCCACGGAGGCGCGGACCAGTGCCAGCCCGTCGCCGCGGCGCAGGTGACCCCACTTGGTGGTGAAGAAGGTCGACGCCTTGATCAGCAGGCCCTCGGTGCCCGGCACCAGGAAGCCGGACAGCTCCGGCAGCTCCGGCTCGGGCAGCGCCAGGGTGACCAGCGCGACGCTGGCGTAGTCCAGCCCGCCGACGCCCTCGGCCACCTGCGGGGCCACGCCGCCGAGCAGCCGGGCCGCCGGTCGGGCCGGCACGGCGAGCACCACGGCGTCGACGTCGACCGACTCCGCGTCGCGGGTGGGACCGACGGTCAGCCGCCACCCCGCCCCGTTCGGGGCCAGTTCACGCACTGCCGCGCCCCGCCGCAGCGTCGCCCCGCTGGCCGCCGCCGCGGCCTCGACCAGGGTGCTGAGCCCGCCGGCCAGAGTGCCGAAGACCGGCGTCCCCGGCGTGCGGGGAGCCGCGGCCTGCGCGGCGCGGACCGCGCCCACCAGGGTGTGCTCCACCCGGGCGGCCCGGGCCAGCGCGGGCATGGTGGTCGTCAGGGAGAGGTCGTCGGCCCGGCCGGCGTAGACGCCGCCGAGCATCGGGTCGACCAGCCGGTCGACCACCTCGTCGCCGAACCGGGCCCGGACCAGCGCGCCGACGGAGACGTCCTCGTCCGCGCCGAGCAGCGGGCGCCCGGCGTCGACGTCGGCGTCCGCCGCCGGACGCGCGACCGTGGCCACCCGCTCCAGATCCCCGGGTACGCCGACCAGCGTGCCGCCCGGGATCGGGCGCAGCCCGCCGTCGACCACGAGCGCGGCCTGCCCGACGGTGGGGTGCACGATCCGCTCACCCAGGCCGAGCCGGCGGACCAGGGCCACGGCGGCGGACTCGCCCCCGGCCGGGTCGCGCATCAGGAACGACTCGGCGCCGAACTCCACCGGTGAGCCGGCCAGCTCGCCGGTGCGCAGCTTGCCGCCGAGCGCGCCGGACTGCTCGTACACGGTGATCTCGGTGCCGGCGGGGGCACGGTCACGCAACCGGACCGCGGCGGCCAGCCCGGCGATCCCGCCGCCGACCACCGCCACCCGCCACGGCGCCCGCATGCCGCTCAGCCCCGGTCGGCCGGCTGGGCGGACAGCTCGTGCACCAGGGCGACCACGCGGGTCAGCATGTCCGGGTCGGTCTCCGGCAGCACACCGTGCCCGAGGTTGAACACGTGCCCGGGGGCGGCCCGGCCCTGCTCCAGGATCCGCCGCACCTCGCCCTCGATCACCGGCCACGGCGCGAACAGCACACACGGGTCGAGGTTGCCCTGCACCGCCCGGTCCGGCCCGATCCGCCGGGTCGCCGCGTCCAGCGGCGTACGCCAGTCGACGCCGACCACGTCGGCGCCGGCCTCGCCCATCGCGCCGAGCAGCTCGCCGGTGCCCACCCCGAAGTGGATCCGGGGGACACCCGCGTCGGCCAGCGCGGCCAGCACGCCCGCCGAGTGCGGCAGCACGAAGCGGCGGTAGTCGGCCTCCGACAGGGCGCCGGCCCACGAGTCGAAGAGCTGCACGGCGGAGACCCCGGCCGCCACCTGGATGCGCAGGAATTCCAGCGTCACCTCGGCCAGCCGGGCGCACAGCGCGTGCCACAGCTCCGGCTGGCCGTACATCAGCGCCTTGGTCTTCGCGTGGGTACGCGACGGCCCGCCCTCGACCAGGTAGCTGGCCAGGGTGAACGGCGCGCCGGCGAACCCGATCAGCGGGGTGTCGCCCAGCTCGGCCACGAGCATCCGGACCGCCTCGTCCACGTACGAGACGTCGTCGAGGGTGATCGGCCGGATCCGCTCCACGTCGGACAGGGTGCGTACGGGCTCGGCGACCACCGGGCCGGTGCCGGGCACGATGTCCAGGTCGACCCCGGCGGCGGCGACCGGCACGACGATGTCGCTGAACAGGATCGCGGCGTCCACCCCGTGCCGGCGTACCGGCTGGAGGGTGATCTCGGTGACCAGGTCGGGACGGCGGCAGGATTCCAGCATCGCCACGTTGGCCCTGATCGCGCGGTACTCCGGCAGCGAGCGGCCGGCCTGGCGCATGAACCAGACGGGGGTGTGCGGGCCGGGCTGACGCCGGCAGGCCCGGACGAAGGGCGAGCCGGCCGGTCCGCCGGGGCGGGGGTCTTCGTCTCGGGCGTCGGCGCCCGTCGTCGTGGTGGTCATCGCGGCCATCGTGCCACGCGGGGCGCGGGCGGCAGCAGGCAGCGCCGCCTTTTGTGACCCCCGTCAGTCCCCCGGGGAGGGGACCTGTCCGGGGCGGCGGCGCCGCCGTGGGGTGGGCGGTGTCGGCGCGCCTCTCGGGCGGGCGGGCGGCCGGCGGCATAGGCTGCCGGCATGGCCCCCCCGATCGCGCTCCCGGAGACCTTCGCCCGCGCGGTCGCCGGGCTGCGGTCCGCGGCACCCCGGTCGGAGATCGTGCTGGAGGAGGTCGGCGCCCCGCAGCGACTCGCCCCGTACGCCTTCGCGCTCTCCGCCACCGTCCTGCGCGACGGCGACGAGGTGGCCGGGGGGCGGCTGATCCTGCTGCACGATCCGGCCGGCCACGAGGCGTGGCAGGGCACCCTGCGGCTGGTCACCTACGTGACGGCGGAGCTGGAGGTCGACCTGGCCGCCGACCCGCTGCTGCCGGGGGTGGGCTGGACGTGGCTGACCGACGCGCTGGAGGCGCAGGAGGCGGGCCACCGGGCGATCGGCGGCACGGTCACCCAGACCATGTCGACCCGCTTCGGTGACCTGGCCGGGCCACCGGCGGCCGGTGACATCGAGATCCGCGCCTCCTGGACGCCGGTGGACGACGACCTGGGCCCGCACCTGCTGGCCTGGTGCGCGCTGCTGGCCTCGACCGCCGGGCTTCCCCCGCCCGGGGTGACCGCGCTGCCGGAGCGTCGCCCCGCCGGCGCGGCCTGACCCCGCGACGGGTCACCTCACAGATACTTCTCGGCCTCGTTGCAGACCTTGTCCATGCCCTGGATGGCCTTTTCGTAGGCCGCCTTGTTGTTGTTCGCCGCCGCGGCGAGCGCGGTGGTGAGCTTGTCGAGGCAGTTGGCGATTACCTTCTTCTGCCGGGCCTGCTCGTCCCGGTCGTTGCGGGTGCCGGTGAGGTCCTGCTCGGTGTCGCCGAGCTTGTCCCGGACACCCTGGAGGTCGGCCTTGAGCTTCTCGATCTCCTTGCCGTTCGCCGCGATGGTGCCGTCGCGCTGGCTGACCTCGCTGGCCATCTTCTTCTCGGTCCGGCCCAGCTCGTTGTTGGTCGTCACGTACAGGCCGGTCATCACCCCGCCGAGCACGAAGAGCAGCCCGGCCACCAGGGCCAGGACCAGCGCCTTGTGGCTCTTGCCGGCGCCGCCCGGCGCGGGGGCGCCGAAGGGCGGGGCGGAGCCGGGCGGGGCGGACATCGGCTGCCCGTACGCCGACCCTGACGCCGGGGGCACGGACATCGGCTGCCCGAAGGCCGGCCCGCCGGAGGCCTGGCCGGCGTGCGGCGCGGCGGCGGGCGACGCGCTGCCCGGGGCGTAACCGGACGACGCGCCACCGGGGGCGTAGCCGGGCGACGCGGGCGGGGCGGACTGCGGGTAACCGGCGGGTCCGGCAGGCGGGGTGGACTGCGGGTAACCGGCGGGCGGGGCCGGGTTGTACTGCTGCGGCGCCGACGGGGCCGGGGCGGCGTACTGCTGGCCGGCGTCCGGCTGTTCGGGCGAGTACTGGCGGGGGCTGCCGTAGGTGGTGCCGTACGGGGTGCCGCCCGACGGCGGCTGACCGGGCGCGGACGGCGGGTACGGCGGATAGCCCTCCGGCCCGGTCGGTGGCTGGGACATCTCGTTCTTCCTCCACGTGTGCTGGTCCGGGCGGGATGAGCGCCGGGCCGAGGGGGGGTGGGTTTGGGCGCTGACGGGGTCAGCAGATCTTGAAACCGTCGCAGGCGACCTTGATCGGTACGGCGAGACCGATCCCCTCGGCGTTACGTGCCTTGGCGGTCGCGATGCCGACGACCTGCTTGCTGCCGTTGACCACCGGGCCGCCCGAGTTGCCGGGGTTGATCGGGGCGTCGAACTGGATGACCGGGCCCTCGCCGCCACCGGCCTGGCGGAAGGCGCTCACCACGCCGGTGGTGACACTGTCCTCCAGGCCGAGCGGCGCGCCCACGACCACGATCTGCTGCCCGGACTTCACCGCGGCGGGCGCGGCGATCAGGCCGGTGAACTTGCCGTTGGTGCGCAGGTGGGCGACGTCGTTCGCCTCGTCGACCCGGACGATGGTCGCCGGGAAGCGCTGGTCGGTGCGCTCCAGGAAGACCTCCCGTTCCCCGGTCTGCCAGAGCGCGTCCACCACGTGGTAGTTGGTGAACAGGTTGGTGCCCCCGCCGGCGGCCGGCTTGCCGATCGCGAACGCGGTGCCGGTGGAGTTGCCGGCCCGGACGCGGAACACGCTGGGCAGCACGGCGCTGGCGACGGCCTCCGGGTTGAACGCGGCGCCGGCCTGCTTCTCCAGCGCCCCCGCCCTGGACTCCAGGCCTTCGAGGCGGGTGCCGTCGGCCGCCTGCGCCGCCTCCAGCCTGCTGTCGGTGTCGCCCAGCCGGTCCGAGAGCCGGTTGATCTGGAATGCCTGCACGCCCGTCACCACGGTCAGCAGGCCGGCGAGCACGAGCGCGGTGACGGTGAGCCACCGCCCCTTCGCCGCCGGCGCGGTACCCGGATGGGCGGTCCCCGACGGGTACGGCTGCCCCGTCCCGGGGGCCTGGGGGTGGTTGTGGGCGGGCGGCTGACCGGTGGCGCCCAGCGGCGTCGGACCGGACGCGGCGGGCCAGCCGGGGCCCGGGGCGGCGCCGGGCGGCGTCGACGTGCCCGGGGTGGCGGACGGCGCCCCGCCATGTCCCCAGCCGCCGGCGGTGGGAGCTGCGGTCGGGGCCTGCGGGGCGCTCGGAGTGGCCGGGGCGCCCCACTGGCCCGGCTGCGCCGGCGGGGACCAGGCGGGCCGGGGGGACGGGGCGGTCGAGGGCTGACCGGGGGCGCCCGGCGGCAGGTAGGCGGGAGCGGTCGGTTCGATCCGGGGCGGCAGTGGCCCGGGACGGGCCGTACCCCGCGGGACCCCGCCGTCGCCCGGTCCTGCCGGGCCCGTGCCCGCCGACCCGTAGCCAGCAGTCATGATCGCCTTGCCTCCCCGTAGACGCCCCGCTTCGTTCCGGGACCTGATGATGCCGCACCCGCGCAACGGCCCGATGGACCGTACCTGCGCCGACGGGCTTTGTCTTCCCCGATGTCCGGCTTCGGCCGGGAGCGTCCGGCGGTCGTCCGGCCGACACACACCGGACCGGCTTCACCCACCGCGTCGCGTCGCGCACTAGGGTTGTCAGGTGACCGACGAACCACCCCTGCGCCGTCGGCCCGCCGAAAGCCGTACGGGAAACGATGCGCACCGCCCGCCGTCGGCCCGACCGGAGCCGGAGGCCGCGGGGACCGAACCGACCGCCGACGGGCCCGTTCCGCTGACCGCCCCGCGCGACGGCACGCCCCAGCCGGCGGCCGTGCCGGGCGAGTTGGACGAGGTCGTGGCCCGCTTCGCCGCAGGCACCGGCCCCGTCGCGCTGGACGCCGAACGCGCCTCGGGTTACCGCTACAGCCAGCGCGCCTATCTGGTGCAGCTGCGCCGGGCCGGTTCCGGCACGGCGCTGATCGACCCGCTGCCGCTGCCCGACCTGAGCGCCCTCGACACGGTGATCGGCGAGGCCGAGTGGGTGCTCCACGCGGCCAGCCAGGATCTGCCCTGCCTGGCCGAGCTGGGCCTGCGCCCGCGCCGGCTGTTCGACACCGAACTGGCCGCCCGGCTGGCCGGATTCGAACGGGTCGGCCTGGCCGCCCTGACCGAGCAGTTGCTCGGCTACAGCCTGGAGAAGCACCACTCGGCGGCCGACTGGTCGAGCCGCCCGCTGCCGGAGGCCTGGCTGACCTACGCCGCGCTCGACGTGGAGATGTTGATCGACCTGCGCGACGCGCTCGACGAGGAGCTGACCCGGCAGGGCAAGTCCGCGTGGGCGGCGGAGGAGTTCGCCGCGCTGGTGCGCACCGGCGCCCGGCCGCCGCGGGTCCGGGCCGAGCCGTGGCGCCGCACGTCCGGCATCCACCGGGTGCGCGGGGCGCGGGCCCAGGCCCGGGTGCGTTCCCTCTGGTACGCCCGGGACCAGATCGCGGCCCGGCGGGACGCCGCCCCGGGGCGGGTGCTGCCGGACTCGGCCATCGTCGCGGCGGCGGAGTTGGATCCGAAGGACGAGCAGACACTGCTCACCCTGCCCGGTTTCGGTGGTCGCTCGGTACGCCGGCTGGCCCGCACCTGGCTGGCCGCCCTGGACGACGCGCGGCAGCTGCCCGACGACGCGCTGCCGGTCGCCCCGACGGTCGAGGGCCCTCCCCCGCCGCACCGCTGGGCGGAGCGGGACCCGGTGGCGGCGGCCCGGCTGGCCCGGTGCCGGGAGGTGGTGGTCCGGATCGCCGGCGCGCACCAGCTGCCGCCGGAGAACCTGATCACCCCCGACTCGATCCGCCGGCTGGCCTGGGTGCCCCCGGAGGAGGTCACCGAGGTGGCCGTCGCGGACACCCTCCGGGGCTTCAACGCCCGCGAGTGGCAGATCGCCCTTCTTCTCCCCGCCCTGGCGGAGTCCCTCCAGGACCCGCCCCCGAACCCCTAGCCCGCCCCGCGCCGGGCGGGAGGGGTGTGGGGTTGGACACAGTGGGGTGGGTGCCAGGGCTGGTTACTGGCGAGTAGCATTCGGCAGAACACGCCCGTGCCGGCAAGGAGGCTCAAGTGCCCCGTGAAGTCCGGGATGTCGTCTTCGTCGACGGCGTCCGTACCCCGTTCGGCAAGGCGGGTGGCATGTACGCCAACACCCGCGCCGACGACCTGGTGATCCGCTGCATCCGCGAACTGCTGCGCCGCAACCCGCAGCTGCCGCCGGAGCGGGTCGAGGAGGTCGCCATCGCCGCCACCACCCAGATCGGCGACCAGGGCCTGACCATCGGCCGGACCGCCGCCCTGCTGGCGGGCCTGCCCAAGACCGTCCCCGGCTTCGCGATCGACCGGATGTGCGCCGGCGCCATGACCGCGGTGACCACCGTCGCCAGCGGCATCGCCATGGGTGCCTACGACATCGCCATCGCCGGCGGGGTCGAGCACATGGGTCGGCACCCGATGGGCGAGGGCGTCGACCCGAACCCGCGGATCGTCGCCGAGAAGCTGGTCGACCCGTCCGCACTGGTCATGGGCGCGACCGCGGAGAACCTGCACGACCGGGTCCCGCACATCACCAAGGAGCGCACCGACGCGTTCGCGCTCGCCTCGCAGCAGAAGACCGCCAAGGCGTACGCCAACGGCAAGCTCCAGGACGACCTGGTGTCGGTGGCGGTCCGCGACGCGGAGAACGCCTGGGGCATGGCCACGGTCGACGAGGCTCCCCGGGACACCTCCCTGGAGAAGCTCGCCACCCTGAAGACCCCGTTCCGCCCGCACGGCAAGGTCACCGCGGGCAACGCGGCCGGCCTGAACGACGGCGCCACCGCCAGCCTGCTCGCCTCCGAGGACGTCGCCCGCGAGCTGGGCCTGCCGGTCGCCATGCGGCTGGTGTCGTTCGGCTTCGTCGGCGTGGAGCCCGAGGTGATGGGTGTCGGCCCGATCCCGTCGACCGAGAAGGCGCTGCGCCTCGCCGGCCTGACCATCGACGACATCGGCCTGTTCGAGCTGAACGAGGCCTTCGCCGTGCAGGTGCTCGCCTTCCTCGACCACTTCGGCATCGCCGACGACGACCCGCGGGTCAACCCGTGGGGCGGCGCGATCGCCATCGGTCACCCGCTCGCCTCCTCGGGCGTCCGGCTGATGACCCAGCTGGCCCGGCAGTTCGCCGAGCACCCCGAGGTGCGCTACGGCCTCACCGCCATGTGCATCGGCATCGGCATGGGCGGCACCGTGATCTGGGAGAACCCGCACTGGGAGGGTGAAGACAAGTGAGCGCGAGGAACGAGCCGGGCCTGCGAGTCCCGCAGCCGCGAACGGAGGAGACGCAGTGAGCGCGCTCGCCGCACCGAACGAGGTCGTCACCAGGGCGCTGCTGCGCCAGGTGAACGTACCGGGGCTGGACCGGCCGGCCGCCCTGATCACCCTCGACAACGGCTTCGACCACACCAAGCCGAACAGCTTCGGCCCGGGCGGCCTGACCAGCCTGGACGAGGCGATCACGGCGGCCCTGGCGGCGGAGCCGGCGTTCGTCGCGGTCACCGGCAAGCCGTACGTCTTCTGCGTGGGCGCGGACCTCACCAGCCTCCCGCAGCTCGCGGACCCCGAGCAGGCCCTGGAGATCGGGCGGCTCGGCCACCGGGTCTTCGCCCGGCTCAAGGACAGCGAGGTCCCGACCTTCGCCTTCGTCAACGGCGCGGCGATGGGCGGCGGCCTGGAGCTGGCGTTGCACTGCCACTACCGGACGCTCTCCGGTGGCGCGGGGGCGCTGGCCCTGCCCGAGGTCTTCCTCGGCCTGGTGCCCGGCTGGGGCGGCACCCAGCTGCTGCCGAACCTGATCGGCATCCCGGCTGCGACCCAGGTGATCATCCAGAACCCGCTCATGCAGAACAAGATGCTCAAGCCGAAGCAGGCCGCCGAGATGGGCATCGCGGACGTGCTGCTGGAGCCGGCGGACTTCCTGGAGCGGTCCCTGGAGTGGGCCGCCGGCGTCGTCCGGGGCGAGGTCACCGTGACCCGGCCCGAGGTCGACAAGGACATGTGGGCGGGCGTGCTCTACTTCGCCCGGCAGACCCTCGACCAGCGCCTGCACGGCGCGGTCCCGTCCGCGTACCGGGCGCTGGACCTGCTGGAGACGGCGAAGGACGCCGACTTCGCCACCGGCACCGCCGCCGAGGACGAGGCCCTCGCCGACCTGGTCTTCTCCGAGGAGCTGCGCAGCGGCCTCTACGCGTTCGACCTGGTGCAGCGGCGGGCCAAGCGACCGGCCGGCGCGCCGGACAAGGGCCTGGCCCGCCCGGTCACCAAGGTGGGCATCGTCGGCGCGGGCCTGATGGCCAGCCAGCTCGCCCTGCTCTTCGCCCGCCGCCTCCAGGTGCCGGTCGTGCTGACCGACCTGGACCAGGCCCGGGTGGACAAGGGCGTGGCCTACGTGCACGCCCAGATCGAGAAGGCCGTCAGCAAGGGCCGGATGGACAAGGGCACCGCCGCCAAGCTGTACGGCCTGGTCAGCGGCTCCGTCGACAAGGGCGTCTTCGCGGACGCCGACTTCGTCATCGAGGCGGTCTTCGAGGACCTGGCCGTCAAGAAGCAGGTCTGGGCCGAGCTGGAGAAGATCGTCAAGCCGGAGGCGGTGCTGGCCACCAACACCTCCTCCCTGTCGATTACGGAGATGGCCGAGGAGCTGGAGCACCCCGAGCGGGTGGTCGGCTTCCACTTCTTCAACCCGGTCGCCGTGCTGCCGCTGCTGGAGATCGTCCGGGGTGAGCGGACGGACGACGCGACGCTCGCCACCGCGTTCGCGGTCGGCAGGCAGCTGAAGAAGTCGAGCGTCCTGGTGAAGGACGCCCCGGCGTTCGTGGTCAACCGGCTGCTCACCCGCTTCCTCGGCGCCGTCTTCGCCGCCGTGGACGCGGGCACCCCGCTGGACGTGGCGAACAGCGCGCTGGACCCGCTGGGCCTGCCGATGCGCCCGCTCGCCCTGCTCCAGCTCGTCGGGCCGGCCGTCGCCTACCACGTGGGCGGCACCCTGCACGCCGCGTTCCCGGACCGGTTCGACGTCAGCGAGAACCTCAAGCGGATCGCCGACTCCGGTCAGCCGATCGTCGTCGACGACCAGGTCAACGACGAGGTGGCCAAGCTGCTCGTGGTCGGCGACCAGCCACTCACCGCCGAGCAGGTGCGCCAGAACGCGCTCGACGCGCTGGCGCAGGAGATCCGGCTGATGCTCGACGAGGGTGTCGTCGCCGAGGCGCAGGACATCGACCTGTGCATGGTCCTCGGCGCGGGTTGGCCGTTCCACCTGGGCGGCATCACGCCGTACCTGGACCGGACCGGCACCTCCGAGCGGGTCACCGGCCAGCGGTTCCTGCCGCACGGGGTGGCGAGCCTGCCCGCCTGACCCACACCAGCCCCGCGTTCGCGGTGGTTGCCCCGTCCAGCTTGGATGGTGGTGGCCACCGCGAACGTCGTTGCGGCCGGTCCGTTCGGGATCGGGCAGCGCTACCGTGCGGTGGCTGGCTACGATCACCCGTTCGCACCCCTCGCCTGGAGCTGACCAATGTCCTCACCGCCGGTCGATCCCTGGTCCGGGCAGCCGGAGCACGAGCCGCACTACGACTTCCATCCGCCGCGACCGGAGGGCTACCCGGAACCGCCCGCCGCCGGCTGGGCGTCCCCGCCGGGCGGGCAGCCGCCGTACGACGGCGCTTGGCCCGCCGCGCCACGCCCCGCTCCCCCGCCGGCCCAGCCCTATCCCACCCAGCCGTACGGCGGATATCCCGTCACGCCGCAGGGCGGGTTCCCCACCAGTCCGTACGCCGGCTACCCGCCGCCCGCTCCCGGCGGGGAACGTCCGGCGAGGTCGCACCAGCTGGTCCTGGCCCTGGGCCTGGTCGGGCTGCTGGTGCTCTGCCTCGGCGGAGGCGGCGTCGCCTACCTCGCCTACGAGGGCGGGCAGCGCTCCGACCCGAAGGTCACCTCGACCCCGACCGTGGCGGCGTCGAAAGCCACGCCGAGCGCCGGCGCGTCGTCCGTGGCCGCCCCGTCCCCCGAGCCCAGCACCGCCCCTCAGATCCGGGTCGTCGCCCCGGAGACCCTCGCGGGTCGCGCCAAGAGCACCGAGCCGACGCTGCGGAAGGCCGCCGACGACATGGTCCGGGAGCTGCGTTCCTCGGTACGCGGCGAGACCGGTGTCGCCGGCGCCTTCTACGGCAGCGCCGACGAGCGGAACATGGTCATGGTGATCGCCGCCTCCACCTTCGTGCTCAACCCCGAACGGGAGCTCGACGACGCGATCAAGGGCATGTCGAAGGACCTCGCCGTCAAGAAGATGAGCACCATCGCCCCCGGACCGCAGGGCGGCCTGGCCAAGTGTGGCGACGGCGAGTCCGCCAGCGTGCCGCTGGGCGTCTGCGCGTGGGCCGACCACGGCAGCCTCGGGATCATCGTGATGTTCTTCTCCTCCGCGGCCGCCTCGGCGGCGGAGTTCGTCGCGATCCGCGGTGAGATCGAGCAGAAGTACTGACCCGTACGGCAGCGCGCGGGGCCCGTCCACCTCCGTGGACGGGCCCCTTGCACGTCAGCCCGCCGTGGCGGCCCGTTCGGCGGCACTGCGCAGGACGCAGAACTCGTTGCCCTCCGGGTCGGCGAGCACCACCCAGCCCGAGCCGTCGGGGCGACGCTCGTCGGCGACCTGGGTGGCCCCGATGCCCAACAGCCTCGCGACCTCCTCGTCCCGCGTCCGGTCCGTGGGCTCCAGGTCGAGGTGCAGGCGGTTCTTCACCTTCTTGCCTTCGGGCACGGCCAGGAAGAGCACCTCCGGGCCACCCGGGGGCAGCAGCATGGCCTCCGGGTCGCCGGGGAAGTCGTCCGGCTGGCGGGGGCACTCGAAGACCTGCGCCCAGAAGCCGGACAGGGCGTACGTGTCGCGGCAGTCGATGCCGATGTTGTGGATCCGTGCGCTCACGGGTGTTCCTCCTCGATGGTCGTGCCCGTCCGCTCCGCCGCGCCGCGCAGGACGCAGCACTCGTTGCCCTCCAGGTCGGCGAGCGTCACCCAGCCCGTGCCGTCGGCGCGTCGCCGGTCGGTCACCAGGGCCGCGCCGAGGCCGGGCACCGCCGACCAGAAGCCGGAGAGGCCGTGGGTGTCGTGACAGTCGAAACTGATGTTCTGAATCCGTGGATACACGGGTTCCTCCGCTGGGGATGAAGGCGCCCCGCGTGCGAAAAGGGTCAGCCGGCGAGACGGGGCGCGGAGATCACGATCGTGGACATCGACGCACCCCCCTTCGGTCATCGGGCTGACGTCATGATCCTTCCATCCGGCCAGCCTGCCCCGCAACCCAGGGACGACCCCGTCAGCGCCGGACGGCCGGTTCCCCGGCGGTGACGGCCGGGGCGGCCTCCGCCGCCGGCAGGGTCACGGTGACCTCCAGCCCGCCGCCGGGCTGGGCGATCACCTTGACGGTGCCGCCGTGCGCGTCGCAGACCGCCCGGACGATGGAGAGCCCGAGGCCCGAGCCCCGCGCCCCGGTACGCTCCCGGCCGCCGCGCCGGAACGGCTCGAACAGGCCCGGCACGTCGGCCTGGTCCACTTCGAAGCCGGTGTTGCCCACCACCAGCCAGGACCGGCACCCGTCCGAACCGGTACGCACCCAGAGCCGGCCGTGCAGGTGGTTGTAGCGGATCGCGTTCTCGATCAGGTTGCCGGCCAGCCGGTCGAGCAGCCCCGGGTCGCCGACGACGGGCGCGGACTCCAGCGAGGTCTGCACCCGCAGCTTTATCCGCTCCACCTCCCGGCGTACCGCCGACAGGGCGTTCGCGGTGCCGGCGGCGAGGTCGCACTCGGTGCGGCGGCCGAGCCGGCGGCCCGCCTGGGCCTCGCTGCGGGCGAGCACCAGCAGGGCGTCGACCAGCCCGTTGGCCCGCTCGGAGGCGTCCCGGACCACGGTGGCCATCCGGCGGTACTCGGCGGCGTCCGCCTCGTCGTCGCTGAGCGTCACGTCGATCTCGGTACGCATCACCGCGAGGGGCGTCCGCAGCTCGTGCGAGGCGTTGGCCACGAAGCGCTTCTGTGCCTCGAACGCGGCGGCGATCCGGTCCAGCATCTCGTCGAAGGTCGCCGCCAGTTCGGCCACCTCGTCGTCGGCGCCCGAGTAGCCGATCCGCTGGTCCAGGGTGGTCTCGCCGAGCCGGCGGGCGGTGGCGGTGACCTGGTGCAGCGGGCGCAGCGCCCGGCCGGCGACCGCGTACGCGCCGGCCACCCCGACGACGCTGATCGCCAGCAACGCCACCAGGCCCTTGACCAGCAACTCCCCACTGGCGGCGTCGACCAGTTGACGCTGCCACTGCGCGGCGTCCAGCGACCGGCCGTCGGCCAGCACCACCGTGGTGCCGGGCAGCAGCTCGTCGGTCGGGCGCAGCGCGTCGCGGACCAGCAGCCAGGCCAGCAGCACCAGGATCGCGCCCGCGCCGACCAGCAGGACCCCGTTGAGCAGGGTCAGCCGCAGTCGCAGCGTGGGCCGCAGCCGGCTCCGCCGGGTCGCGGCGTCGGCCTTCGCGCCCGACCGCGCGGCCTTCAGAGCAGGCTCACTCCTCGCGCTCATGCCGACGGCTCCGCCGTGCGGTAGCCCGCACCGACCACCGTCTCGATCAGCGGCGGGTCGCCGAGCTTCTTGCGCAGCGTCATGACGGTGACCCGGACGATCGTGGTGAACGGGTCGGTGTTGGCGTCCCAGACCCGTTCCAGCAGCTCCTCGCTGGAGACCACCGCGCCGCGCGCCTTGAGCAGCTCACAGAGCACGCCGAACTCCTTGTTGGTCAGGTCGACCGGCTGACCGGCCCGGGTGGCCACCCGACGGGCCGGGTCGAGGACCAGGTCGGCCAGTTCGAGCACCGGCGGCGCGGCCGGGGTGGCCCGGCGCCCGAGCGCCTGCACCCGGGCGACCAGCTCGTCGAAGGCGAACGGCTTCGGCAGGTAGTCGTCCGCGCCGAGCTGCAACCCCTCCACCCGGTCGGCGACGGTGCCGCTGGCGGTCAGCATCAGCACCCGGGTGAGGGTGCCGGAGGTGGCCAGCTCGGCGCAGATCTGGTCGCCGTGCATGCCGGGCAGGTCCCGGTCCAGGACCACCACGTCGTACCGGGTGACGAACGCCATCTCGTGGCCGCTGTCGCCGTCGTAGGCGACGTCCACCGCCATGCCCCGCTTGCGCAACCCTCGCGCGATCGCGTCGGCGAGGTTGCGCTCGTCCTCGACCACCAGTACCCGCATCCCGGCCTCCTCGCGCCCCTGACCACCCACAACCTAGTGCCGGCAGCCAAACCGGCCCGCACCCGCCGTCCCGGGTCGGCCCCGTTGCAGAAAACCTTCGTCGTACGCGATGCTTTCGGCGCAAACCTTCGCGACGGACGGGGAGACGCATGACCGACGCGGCGCCGATGATCCGGCGGGACGTCAGCTACCGGGACGTCGCCTACCGGGGCTTCCGCCTCCCCGCCGACGCCGGGCTGGGGAGCCTGTCCGGGCTGCGCGCGGGCGGGCGTGGGCTCGAACTGGCCGACCCGGCCGACCGGATCGCCCACACCGACGCCGACGGCCGCACCCGCCGGTACGCGGCCGGCAGCTGGACGTCCCCGCCCGTGCCGGTCGGCTTCGCCGTGCGCGACGTGGTGCCCTCGTGGACCGGAGACACGCCCGGCGACTGCTGGCTGCGGGTGGAGCTGCGGGGCTGGCACGACGGCGCCCCGGCCACCGGGTGGTACGTCCTCGCCGACTGGGCGGCCGACGACCACGTGTTCCGCCGGACGTCCGTGCCCGGGCAACGCGACGCCGACGCCCGGGTGGACACGGACACCCTGGTGACGACGGGTGCGACGGTCACCGGCTGGCAGGTCCGGGTGACGCTGCTGAGGCCGGAGGGCACCGACGCGACCCCGGTGCTGCGCGCGATCGGTGCGGTCGCCGCCGGCCCCCGCCCCACGGCGACCACGGCGACCGGGGCGACCGGGGCGACCGGGGCGACCAGGGCAACCGCGACGACCGGGGCAAGCGAAGCGAGCAGGGCAACCGGGACGGGCGAAGCGACCGGGGCGACGCCGGCCGGCTGGGGCACCGTGCTGGACGTACCGCGCTACTCGCAGCGGCTGCACGCCGGCGCCCACCCGCAGTGGGGCGGTGGCGGTGACTCCTGGTGCAGCCCCACCTGCACCTCCATGGTGCTGGCCTTCTGGGGCGCCGCCCCGGCACCGACCCGGTACGCCTGGGTGGCCCCGGCCGGCCCCCGCCCGGTGGTGGTGCACGCCGCGCGGCACTGCTACGACCACGCCTACGCCGGGGCCGGGAACTGGCCGTTCAACACCGCGTACGCCGGCCTGCACGGCGTGGACGCCTTCGTCACCCGGCTGCGCTCGCTGGCCGAGGCGGAGGCGTTCGTGGCCGCCGGCATCCCGCTGATCGTCTCCGCCGCGTTCACCGCCGGCCAGGTGCCCGGGCTGGACTACGACACCGCCGGACACCTGATGGTGCTGGTCGGCTTCACCGACGCCGGCGCACCGGTGCTCAACGACCCGTACGCCCCGGACGACGACGCGGTGCGCCGGACCGTCGACCGGGACCGGTTCGAGGCCGCCTGGCAGACCGGCAGCGGCGGGGTGGCGTACGTGCTCCGGCCGCCCGGCGTGCCACTTCCCCCGGCACCGGAGCAGGCCAACTGGTGATCCGGGCGGGGCCTGGGCAGCGGCCGCGCCGCACAGGGCTCAGCCCCGGAACCGCCAGACGCCGAACCCGCCCGAGTGCAGCCGGCACAGCACCGTGTCGACGCTGCCACGGCAGTCCCCGGAGGCGTCCCGCAGCACGTCGAGCACCCGGACCCGGCCGGCGGCGAGGTCCAGCTCGGCGACCACCAGCCCACCGCCGGTGGCGGCCGGGCGAACGGCGAGGAGCCGGTCGTCGCCGTGCCCCGGCATCAGCTGCCACATGCCGAGGTCGGCGATCGCCCGTCCGGTCGTCGCGTCGAGCACGCTGAACCGCTCCCCGAGGGGCCCGGGCTCGAGCGCGAGCAGCCGGTCACCCTGCGCGTGCAACCCCCCCGCCCACCGGCCCCCGGTCCAGCGGATGGCACCGGTGGCCGGGTCGACAGCGCTGAACCCGCCGGTCCGCCCGTTGGCGCAGAGCACCTCGCCGCAGTCCTCGATGTGGTCCATCAGTGGCAGGCTCGTCTCCCACCGCTGCCGGAGCCCGTCCAGCCCGTACGCGGTCAGCACTCCCGCCGCCGGTCGCAGGACCAGCAGAAGGCCATTGGCCACCATCGCGTGCCCGTACCCGGGCAGCTCGCCCAGGCGCAGGTCCGCCGCGTGCACCAGCTCGCCCGAGCGGACGTCGCGCACCTCGACCCGCCCCCGCGCGGGGGCCAGCACGATCCGGTCGATCAGCCCGTCGCGGACGCTGTACATCGCACCTTCCCGCGACGTCGGCACCGACCAGGTCGTCCGTCCGGAGGCCGGGTCCACCGACCGCAGCGTGCCCCCGTCCTCCCCGCCGCTCTGCACCAGCAGGGTCCCGGCCCGATCCCACCAGGGGAAGCCGGGCTGCCGCCAGCGCTCGCGGCCGGTAGCGGCGTCGAGCGCGAGCGTCTGACCCAGGTCCTGCTCACCGGCGACCGCGAACACCACCACGCCCGGCCAGGTCCGGGCCTGCCAGACCCGGTCGCCCACCGGAACCACGGCACGCCACGACAGGACCGGCGACCGGCCGGCGGCCGACTCCCGCAGGGGCATGGCGTAGGCGCGCACCTCGGCGGTCCCCGCGGTCTCTCCCTCCGCCGGGCCGACCACGTAGAGCCGGTCACCGTCAGGGAACGCCTCCGCCCGCACGCCGGCCGGCACGACGACCGAGATCCGTTCCGGCGTCGGCGCCGCGCCGGCCACCGTCGCCACCAGCAACGCGAGCACCAGCGCGACCCGCAGCGGCCGGCCGACGGCGCGGGGCGGGCGGGGCGGCGGCAGGTCGCGGTCCGGCTCGTCGCGCAGCTCACCGAGGTCGATCAGCGTCATGCGCGTCCCTTCCGGTCACCGGGCATCCGGCAGCTCCCAGACGCCGAGCGCGCCACCCTCCCGGCGACAGAGGACGAACGAGCGGAAGACGCCGCAGACCCCCACCACGCCGTGCAGCGCCGCCAGCACCTGCACGCCGTCCCCACGTTCGTCGATCCGGCCGACCAGGACCCGCCCGTCGCGCTGCCGACGGCTCACGAACGTCGCGTCGCTCAAGACCAATATGTCGCTGGCGACCTGCCAGCGGCCCAGGTTCCGCACCGGCTGGCCGGTCGCCGCGTCGAGTAGCACGTGCTCCCGCAGGATGCCGGAGGCGCTCCGGACGGCCAGCATCCGGTTGCCGACGGGACCCAGCAGCGGCCCGATGTCGGACCGCCACCGGGTTTCGCCAGTGACGGGGTCGAGCAGTCGGGTGGCGGGCGACCCGTCGTCCACACAGATCAAGGGACCACAGTCGGCGGCGTCCGGCTGGTCGGCCGGGCCGGGGGGCAGGCTCCACCGCCGGCGCAGGGTGGCGGTCTCGTAGGCGGTCAGCGCGCCCAGCCCGTCGGAGAGCAGCACCAGTTCCGCCGTAGCGTCCAGCACCCTGGGCCGGCCGGCCGAGGCGGGCACGGACGTCCCGCGTAGCACCGCGCCCGTGTCCGGGTCGCGCAGCTCCAACTGCCCCCCGGCCAGCACCGCCAACAGGGACACCCGTAGGTCCCGCCGCACGGCGTGCACGTCCTCCGCGGCCAGCCGCTGTGACCACCGGGCAGCGCCCCCGGCGGGGTCGAGCGAGCGCAGCACGGACACGCCCGACGCGTCGACGCCCCACACCAGCAGGTGCCCCGCCGGGGTGGTCCCGTGCAGTCGCCCCTCGACCCGCCAGCGCACCCCGCCGTCGGCGGCGGAGAGCCCGACGACCTCGCTCGGCGACTGCGCCCCGACCATCACCCCGAGCACCACCAGGTCGCCGACGCGCACAGCCTGATAGGCCCGCCCCGGGCCGGGCAGCGGCACCCGCCAAAGCGGACGGCCCGTGGGCAGCTGATAAGCGGCCAGTAGCGGCGTCGGCCCTGCGGCGGACTCCGGCCCGTCGGCCACCAGCAGCACGTCGCCGAAGGGTAGGACCTGCACGTCCGGGCCGGCCGGGACCGTGGCAACCGGCGGCTGCGTGGGCCATGGTGCGGCGGCGGTCGGCGCCACCAGGCAGAGCAGGACCACCAGGGCCGGCGCCCAGCGGCGGAGGAACCGGCGAGGTCCGGGGTCGGCTGGCGCCGGGGTGTCCCGTCGCTCGCCGAGGTCGATGACCGTCACGTGCCGTCCTCCCCGTCACACCGTGGCCTCCGGCGGACCGGCAAATCGACCGTGGGGGCACCGGCCCGGCAAAAGCGACGCGGGAACGCCTGTACGATGGCCCGTCGTGGCTGTGCCGGTGGTAGACCCCTCGCTGAACTCCGTCTCCGAGCCCATCGCGGCCGAGCCGACACGCCGGCCCCGGCGGAGGCCGTCCCGCGCCGACATGTTGGCCATCGGAGCCTATGTCCTGCTCGGCGTTTTCGTGTGCCTGAACTACTGGGTGGACGTGCAGCACCGGGTGTCGTCGCACCTGCCCACCGACCACAGCTGGTTCGAGTGGCTCTTCTCGCACGGCGCGTACTCGGTGCGGCACCTGGAGAACCCGCTGTTCACCGAGCGGCAGAACGCCCCGGACGGGGTGAACATGATGGCGAACACCTCGCTGCTCGGGGTGACGCTGCCGCTGGCGCCGCTGACCATGCTCCTCGGCCCCCAGGTCATGTACGCGCTCTACCTGGGCGGCGCGCTGGCCGCGACCGCCGGCACGTCGTACTGGATGCTGTCGCGGCACCTGGTGCGTTCGCGCGCGGCGGCCTTCGTCGGCGGCGCGTTCCTCGGCTTCGCGCCGGGCATCGTGCACCACGCCAACGGCCAGCCCAACTTCGTGTCGAACTTCCTGCTGCCCCTGATCGTGGTGCGGGTGCTCCGGCTCGGCGAGCCCGGCCGGTGGCGGCGCAACGGAATCGTGCTGGGCCTGCTGGTGGCGTACCAGATCTTCATCAACGAGGAGATGCTGCTGCTCACCGCGCTGGCCTGCCTGGTCGTCGTGGTCGCGTACGCGGTCATGCGGCCGGCGCGGACGCGGGCGGTGGCCGGCACCTTCGCCGCCGCGCTCGGTGTGGGCGGCGGGTTGGCGTTGGTGCTGACGGCCTACCCGATCTGGTTCCAGTTCAACGGCCCGCAGTCCTACCGGGGTTTGCAGGGAGGGGTCTTCCACAGCTGGGGCGAGGACCTGGCCGCGTTCGTCACCTTCGCCCGGGACACCGTGGCCGGCGACGAGGCGGTGGAGAAGACCATCGGGCTGACCGAGCAGAACACCTGGTTCGGCTGGCCGCTGGTGCTGCTGTCGGTGGTGGCGCTGGTGCTGCTGGTCCGCCGCTCGCTCACCGCCCGGATCCTCGCGGTGCTGGTGGTGGTCTTCACGGTGGCCTCGATCGGCCCGAAGGTGCGGATCAACGGGGTGGAGACGGAGACCGACGGCCCGTGGGCCTACATCTCCGACGACCTGCCGCTGGTCGAGATGATGATGCCGACCCGACTGGCCCTGGTGGTGGCGGCGGCGCTCGGCGTGCTGCTCGCCCTGGCCTGGGACGCGGTCGCCGGCGGCGGTCGCCCGCCGGTCCCCGCCCCCCGTGCCGGCGACGACACCGACGCCGCCGGGCCGCGTCGCCGCTGGCTACGGCCGGTCGGGTACGCGGCCGTGGCGCTCGCCGTGCTGCCGCTGTTCCCACGCCCGCTGCCCGCGCAGCCCGTTGACCCGCCGCCGCACTTCATCACCGCCGGCGGCTGGCGCCCGTACGTGCCGGAAGGCCGGACCCTGGTGCCGCTGCCGATCCCGAGCAACGTGCACGGCCTGCCCACGCTGCGGTGGAGCGCGCTGACGCAGCACGCCTTCCCCATTCCCGGCGGCTACTTCATCGGGCCGAACGAGCTGGGCGAGGGGGTCTTCGGGGCACCGAACCGGCCCACCAGCACGCTGGTCTACTCCACCATGGACAAGAACGCCGTGCCCGCGCTCACCGCAGAGAACCGCCGGCAGGCGGTCGAGGACCTGCGCTTCTGGCGGGCGTCCGTGGTCGTGCTCGGCGCGCATCCGCGCGAGACGGCCCTGCGCGAGCTGATGACGGCGCTGATCGGCCCGCCCCAGCGCGTCGACGACGTCTGGCTGTGGGACGTCCGGCCGCTCGTCGGCTGAGCCGTCAACCCACCAGGGGACGGACGTCCCAGACGTGGCCCCCGGCCACCTCGCGGCCGGGGCCGAGAAGCGCGTCGACCGTACGGCGCACCGGGTCGCCGTGGTGCAGTCCACCCTGGACCACCACGGCGGCGCGCCAGTGGCGCAGGTCCTCGACCGCCTGCCGGCGGTGCCGGTCGGTGACCACCGGCACCTCACCGGTCTCGGCCACCCGGCGCAGCAGTGCGGCGGTGGGACGGTCCGGGGCTCCCCAGCGGGCGGCCGGGTCGTCGGCGGCGCGGGGGCCGATGAAGTAGCCGCCCGGCGCGGGGAAGGCCAGCCCCGTGCGGGCCGACCAGAGCATCGCCGGGCTGACCCCGGCGCCGGTCACCGGCGGCACCGGGACCAGGGTCCGGCCGGGCGGCACGTGGGCCCGCCAGCCGCCCTCGGCCACGAACGCCGGCACCGGCCAGGCCGGCACGGTGCGGATCGGGGTGGGGATCAGCGGTAGCAGCGCGGCGGCCACCGCCCCGCCCCAGAGCAGCCGCACCGGCACGCCGCCCGCCCGTGCTCCCGCTGCGGCGTCGGGGCGGAGCCGGTCCAGGGAGAGCGCGAGCAGGATGCCCAGCACCGGGACGCAGACCAGCGGGAATCGCGCCGGCACCGCGTGGTCGAGCAGTGGCAGTTCGGCGACCAGCCGGTACGGCCCGGGAATGCCGGTGTGCGTGCCGCCCAGGCGGACCTGCCCGCCGAGCGAGAGCAGCGCGAAGAGCAGCCCGCAGACGGCCAGCGCGCGGACCAGCGGCCGGCGCCACTGCCAGATCACGATCACCACGGCGAGCACCAGCAGCCCTGGCCCGAAGAAGGAGTTCTCCTCGGTGGGGTTCGGCGCGAGCAGGCCGGGCAGGTGGTCGTCGCCGAGCACCGTCTGCCGGGCCGAGGCGGTGAACGACGCGGCGTCGAGCTGGTAGCCGTACGCGTGGAAGGGCATCCCCCGGTAGTGGCCCGGGCCGAAGAACTGGAACCACAGCGGGTACGCCAGCAGCGGCAGCGCGACCGCCACCCCGACCCCGAGCCGGCCGAGCAGCGCGGGCGCCAGCCGGCGGGCCGCTCCCCGGTCCGCCGCCGCGTACGCCAGGGCGAACGTCCCGGCGGCGAGGACCAGGAAGACCAGCACCTCCTCGCCGAGGAAGACCTGGTACGCCACCAGCAGCCCGAGCAGCGTCCCGTGCCGCCGCACCCGGCGCGGGTCCGGGTGGAACACCAGCGCCAGGATCACCGGCACCAGGAACTGCGCCGCCATGTGCAGGTGCGCCCCGGCCTGCGCGACCATGCCGGGGGCGAAGCCGCAGAACAGCCCTCCGACGGCCGCCGCCGCCCGGGAGTCGACCAGCCGGCGGCGCAGCAGCACGTACCAGGCGGTCGCGGTGCCGGCGAGGCAGCAGACCACGGCCACCAGGAACGCGACCTGCGAGCCGAAGAGCAGGGTGACCGGCGTCAGCGGCACGCCCAGGCCCAGCACCGAGGTGTTGGCCATCAGGTTCACCCCGTCCGGGGCGTTCAGCCCGGTGCTGTACAGCGGGTTCTCCAGGCCTGTCACCGCCCTGGCCGCGTGGGCCAGCATCCACTCGAAGAGGATCTGGTCCCCCGCCTGGTGGAACAGCCGCCCCGGGCGTCCCCACTGGCCGACGGTCAGCAGCACCGCCAGGGCGAGGTAGCCGGCGACCACCAGCGCGTCGGGGGCGCGTACCGGCAGCCGGCGGGACCGGCGGGCGGGCGCCGGCCCGGCGGTGTCGGTCGCCGCCGGGGCGGCCATCAGGTCGACTGGTGGGTCAACGCCCGGACGTCCCAGACCCAGACGTCCAGTTCCCGGCGGCCCGGACCGACCACTTGCTCGACGGTACGCCGCAGCTGCTCGGAGTGGTGCTGGCCGACCGGGAGCACCAGGATCGCCGCCCGCCAGTGTCGCAGCTCGTCCAGTGCGCGACGGCGCTGCCGGTCGTCCAGCTTCGGGATGCGACCGGTCGAGGCGACCTCCTCCAGCAGCTGCCCGACGCCGCTGGGCCGGCCGCCGAAGCGGCCCGGGTCGCCGGTGTTGCCGTTGCGCGGCGCCAGGAAGTAGCCGCCGGGGATCTTGAAGTCGAGGTTGGTGGACGCGGCCCAGCGCATCCCGTGGGTGTGGCCCATGTTCGGCACCGGGATCGGCACCAGGGTCTGGTCCGGCCCGACGTATCCGCGCCACCGGTCGGCGGTGATGAACTCCGGCACCGCCGGGCGGGAGGTCACCTTCAGCGGCATCGGCGCGATCGGCAGCAACGCGAGGACGAGTCCGGCCACGGTGAGCGTACGCAGCGTCCGCGGCTGCACCGGCAGCGTCCGCGAACGCTCGACGGCGAGTGCCAGCAGGATGCCGATCACCACGCTGGTGATCAGGCCGAACCGGGTGGGCACCACCGCGTCGAGCAGCGGCAGCCGGACCAGCCACTCCCAGGGCCCGGTGATCAGCTCGCGGTCCCACCAGGACACCCGCTCGCCGAGGGAGAGCACGGCGAAGAACATCCCGGTCGCGGCGAGCGCCCGCACGAGCACCTCCCGCCGCAGCCAGGCCACGATGCCGACGGCGATCAGGGAGAGGCTCCAGCCGAAGAAGGCGTTCTCCTCCGAGTAGTTCGGGGCGAGGTTGACGTTCGCGCGTTCGGCGCCGCCGATCGTCGGCGAGCCGGGCGCGAAGAAGGCCGCGATGTCGTTGCCGTAGTCGCGGACCGCGTCGCTGAGGCCGTGGTACGCCATCGGCCCGGCGAACTGGATGTAGAGCGGGTACGCCAGCAGCGCACCGGCGAGCACGGCGCAGGTCGCGAGGGCCTTGGCCAGCGGTCGCCAGGCCGCCGACCAGAGCTGGGGCCGCTGGGCGAGCACGGCGAGCAGGAACACCCCGCAGGCGAGCGCGGTGAAGAGCAGGATCTCCTCGTTGATGAACGCCTGGGCGGTGACCATCAGGGCGAGCAGCACGCCGTCGCGCCACGGTCGCCGGGACCGGGTGATGACGAGCACCCGCCAGACGATGAACGGCAGCAGGAACTGCGAGATGATGTTGGGGTGCCAGTTGGCGTGCGACAGCATCGCCGGCGAGAACCCGCAGAACCAGCCGCCGACGGCCGCCGCCAGCGGGCTGCGCACGACGTGCCGCGAGAGCACGAAGTACCAGGCCGAGGCGGTGCCGGCGAGCGCGAGCGTGACCAGCACCACGAAGGTCACGGCCGGGCCGAAGAGCAGCGTCACCGGCACCATCGGGATGCCCAGGGCGAGGATGGCCGTGTTGGCCATCAGGTTGACCCCGTCGGGATAGTTGAACTGCTCGGTGAAGAACGGGAACTCGCCGTGCAGCACCACACGTACCGAGTGGGCGAGGAAGAACTGCACCTGGGCCGGGTCGCTGCTGTAGAGCGAGGCCACCCGGCCGGCCGGGTCCACCCAGATCTGGCTGGTCACCCACACCGCGGCGAGCAGGAAGAAGCCGAAGACCGTGAGGTCCTGCCGCCGCCGGCCCCACCGCCGCGGCCGGGCCGCGCCGTCCGCCCCGCCGGCCTCCCCGGAAGCAGCGGCACCGGCCGCCCCGGTGGAGGCGGCGGCTCTGGGAGGAGCGGCGTCGGCCTTCCCGGCGGGGGCGGCGGCTTCGGGATCAGCGGCGACGGCCGACGCGGTGGCCTTCCCGGCGGGGGCGGCGGCTTCGGCGGGGGCGGCGCCGGCCGACGCGGTGGCGACGGTCGCGCCGGGGGCGTCAGCGCCGTCGGCGGAGGCGCCCCCGTTCGGCGTACGGCCACCTGCGTCCACGGGCGGCGCCACGGGTTCGGACGCGGGGGCCGCGGCGGCGTCGGATTCCGACCAGGATTCGGCGCGGGTCTCGGCAGGCGTCACAGTCGGCGGAGTCTACCCGAGCGGGACAATCACCCTGAAACCGCGGCAGTGTCCTTTGTGGTCGACATCGCTCACGGCCCGCGACCTGCACACGGACCGTGGGCGAGGTGCCGCGTCCCGGTGATCCGACATCTCGTACTATGGCGCTTTCCGTTGAACGACGGCTGAGGCTGAAACGACGGCTGAGGCGATCGAGGGGGCGTACAGGTGGCTCCAGTCCGCCGACGCGGCATCACGGCCACCGCACTGCTGACCCTGCTGCTCACCGCGACCGCCTGCGGGCCGGTCGCTGACCGGCAGCCGGGCGAGCTGCGGGTCGGGTACGACAGCCTGGACGGTGACCTCGCGGTCTGGCCGCCTCGCGGCACCCTGGCGGGCGACGCCGCCGTCAGGTCCGCCGTGACCGGGGCGGTACGCGACTGGCGGTCACCGGCCGACGACCGGGTGCACCTGCCCACGTCCGGGGTCCTCTGGTCGGGCGAGGTCGGCGGCACGCCGCTGACCCTGGTCGCCGCGGACGTGCCCGGCGAGAGCGCCTCCTGGCTGCTCCAGGTCACCGCCGAGGACGGCCGGTACGCGGTCACCCGCGCCGCCGAGTACACCGATCCCGGCTACCTCGTCTACTCCGACGTGCTCCCGGTGCACACCTCCGACGGGCGACGCTATCTCACGTCGAGCCGGGTGCAGCGGCTGCTCGGGCCGGACGGCCGCGCCCTGCGCAACGCCGACGGCCTCACCGAGCCGGTGAACGTGCCGGCCTGCCGGGCGGTGCCGGTGACCGCCACCCTCAGGGCCACCAAGGCGCTGCCCCGGGGCCGGGCCGCCGACCGGCTGCTGGATCTCGGCACCGGCACCACCGACCCGCGCTACCCCCTCGTGCGGGACGAGAGCGGCTCCGGCAAGCGCGCCCTCACCGGCCTGGACACCTGCGTGCTCGCCGGCGAGGAGGGCCCGTTCGGCAGCGTCCCCCGACGGATCGGCGACCGGGACGCGCCGCTCTCGGTGCCGTCGTCCTGGCCGATGGCCAAGCTGACCGTACGCACCCTGGGCGAGGTCGCCCTCGGCGGCGGCGAGCCGGCGGAACTGGAGCAGCTGAGCTGGGAGACGGCCGACGGCACGATGACCGCCGTGGTGTACCGCCCCGCCGACGGGGGCGCGCCGGTGGTCTCCCCGGCCGACCGGTCCAACCCGTTGCAGACGTACACACTGCCGGTGCCGGGGCAGCCGCTGGCCGTACTGAGCTGGCGGTCGACCGCCGACAGTGCACTGTCGACGCCGCCGGACACGCCCCGACTGGTGGACCGTCCGGGCCTTGCCGTGGTGCCGATGCCGACCCGCTCGGAGACGTTCAGCCTCGCCGAGGCGGAAAAGACCCACTACCGCTCCCTGACCCCCCACCGCTGACCTCCCCCCGCGCCCCTCGCCCCGCGCCCCGCGCCCCCACCCCTAAGCCCGCGTCGATCTTGCAGTTTCCGCCCCGACATAGGCGACAGATACGACAAACCGAGGGCCGAAACTGCAAGATCGCGGCGTAGAGAGCGAGCGCGGCGTAGAGCGAGCGCGGCGTAGAGAGCGAGCGCGGGGTAGAGAGCGAGCGCGGCGGGTGTCCCGGGGGTTCCGGGGCACCCGCCGCGCGCGTCAGGGGCTCAGTTCTGGGCGGGCGCGTCGTCGACGGCGATGACCGGCTCGGCCTCCAGCCGGGAGATCCAGCCGGTGACGTCGCGGGCCACGTCCTGCGCGGTCAGGCCGAGGTCGGCGAGGATCTGCGCGCGGGTGCCGTGCGGGTGCCAGTCGGCCGGTACGCCGAGGTCGCGCAGCGGCACCCGGACGTCGGCGTCCCGCATCGCCTGGCCGAGGGCGTCGCCGACGCCGCCGACCCGGACGCCGTCCTCGACGCTGACCACGAGCCGGTGGCCGGCGGCCAGTTCGACCAGCTCGGCCGGGACCGGGCGGACCCAGCGGGGGTCGACCACGGTGACCCCGTAGCCCTGCTCGGCGACCCGGGTGGCCACCTCCATGCCCAGCTGGCCGAAGGAGCCGACCGCGACCAGCAGCACGTCCTTACGCGCCGACTCGGCCAGCACGTCGACCGTCCCGACCCGGCGTACGGCCGGCAGGTCGGCGGCGACGGTGCCGGTCGGGAAGCGGACGATGGTGGGGCCGTCGTCGACGGCCACCGCCTCGCGCAGCTCCTCGCGCAGGGTGGCGGCGTCGCGGGGCGCGGCGATCCGCAGGCCCGGTACGACCCCGAAGACCGACATGTCCCACATGCCGTAGTGGCTGGGCCCGTCGGGGCCGGTGATCCCGGCCCGGTCCAGCACGAAGGTCACCGGCAGCCGGTGCATCGCCACGTCCAGCAGGACCTGGTCGAAGGCGCGGTTGAGGAAGGTCGCGTAGACCGCCACGACCGGGTGCAGCCCGCCGAGGGCCAGGCCGGCGGCCGAGGTGGCCGCGTGCTGCTCGGCGATGCCCACGTCGTAGACGCGGTTCGGATGCTTGCGGGCCAGCTTGGCGATGCCGGTCGGCTCGGCCATGGCGGCGGTGATGCCCACCACGTCGGGCCGCTCGTCGGCGATCGCGACCAGCTCGTCGGCGAAGACGTGGGTCCACTTCACCGAGGGGGCGGCGACCAGCTTGCCGGTCTCCACGTCGAACGCGCCACCGGGGCCGTGCAGGCAGTCGGCCTCGTCCTCCTCGGCCGGGCGGTAGCCGTAGCCCTTGCGGGTGACGGCGTGCACGATCACGGGGCCGCCGAAGTTCTTCGCCGCGCGCAGCGCCGACTCGACCGCCTCGCGGTCGTGGCCGTCGACCGGGCCGACGTACTTGATGCCGAGGTCCTCGAACATCGCCTGCGGGGCGACCGCGTCCTTGATGCCCCGCTTGACCGCGTGCAGCACCTCGTACATCGGTTTGCCGACCAGGGGCGTCGAGCCGAGTGCCTCCTTGACGGTGTCGAGCACCCGCTCGTAGCCGGGGTTGAGCCGCAGCGAGGAGAGGTGGTCGGCCAGCCCACCGATGGTCGGCGCGTAGGACCGGCCGTTGTCGTTGACCACGATGACGAGAGGGTTGCCGGCGGTGGCGATGTTGTTCAGCGCCTCCCAGCACATGCCGCCGGTGAGCGCGCCGTCGCCGACCACGGCGACCACGCTGCGCGGCTCGCCCCGCAGCTTGTACGCCTTGGCCAGGCCGTCGGCGTACGACAGGGCGGTCGAGGCGTGCGAGTTCTCGATCAGGTCGTGCTCGCTCTCGGCCTGGCTCGGGTAGCCGGAGAGTCCGCCGCGCTGGCGCAGTCGGTCGAAGCCGGCCTGCCGCCCGGTGACGATCTTGTGCACGTACGCCTGGTGGCCGGTGTCGAACAGGAACCGGTCGCGCGGGGAGTCGAAGACCCGGTGCATGGCCAGCGTCAGCTCCACCACGCCCAGGTTGGGGCCGACGTGCCCGCCGGTGCGCGAGACCTTGGCGATCAGGAAGTCACGGATCTCGGCGGCGAGGACGTCCAACTCCTCGGCGGACATCCGCTTGACGTCCTGCGGGCTCCGGACGGTGGCCAGCAGCCCGGTGTGGTGGACCGTGCCCTCTTCAACGCTCATGGGGCAAGAGTCTATCGGCCGCACGGTACTCCGCAGCCTGGCCCGGACGCCTCTCCACCGGCCGGGGACACTGAGCGCCTGGTCAGGCCGGGATCCACGGTCGGCCGACGCGCGCCGGCCGACCGCGTACCCGGATCAGTCCGCGACCCGCAGCCGACGGGGCGCCGCGACGGCGGCCGCGCCCCGGTACGCCGGCCCGGACGGGGTCCAGGAACCCAGCACGGCGGCCCGGGCGGCACCGGTCACCGAGGGCAGCGCGCCGGGCAGCCCGTGCCAGGAGAGCCAGCCCAGCAGCGCGAAGGCGTACGCCTCCTTGGCCTGCGCGGGGATGCCCAGTTCGTCGGTGGTGCGCAGCCGCCAGCGCCCCGCCCCGAGGGCGGCCAGCCGGGCGGTCAGTGTGGGGTTGCGCACCCCGCCGCCGGCCGCGACCACCTCCACCACGCCGTGCCGGTCGCACTCGGCGGCCACCACCCGGGCGGTCAGCTCGGTCAGGGTGGCGAGCACGTCGTCGGCCGGCACCGGCTCGCCGAGGGCGGCCAGCCGCGCGTCCAGGTAGCCGGCGTGGAACAGCTCCTTGCCGGTCGACTTGGGCGGTGGCGCCGCGTAGTACGGCTCGGCGAGCAGCGCGGCGAGCAGGCCGGGATGCACCCGACCAGCCGCCGCGCGGGCGCCGTCGACATCGCAGGGCCGGCCCAGCAGGCGGCGGGCGGCGGCGTCGAGCAGCGCGTTGGCGGGCCCGACGTCGTATCCGAGCACCGGCGCGCCCGGCGCGACCACCGTGAGGTTGGCGATGCCGCCCAGGTTGAGCGCCGCGCGCGGGGCCGCGCCGTCCGCCGGGTCGAGCAGCAGCGCGTCGAACGCCGGCACCAGGGGCGCGCCCTGCCCGCCGGCGGCGACGTCGGCCGAGCGCAGGTCACTCAGCACGGGTACGCCGACCCGGGCGGCCACCCGGGCGACGGCACCCAGTTGCAGGGTGCCCCGGGCGCGCCCGTCGGCGACCCAGTGGAAGACCGTCTGCCCGGGCGAGACCACCGCGTCGACCGCCCCGCCGGCCAGCTCGACGCCGACCGCCGCCGCCTCGGCGAAGACCTCGCCGAGCCGGTTGTCCAGCCGGCAGACCGCCTCGATCGTGGTGCTCCCGGGCGGCAGCAGCGCGCCGATCCCGGCGCGCAGCTCGTCGTCGTAGTCGAGCCCGCGGTGCCCCAGCGGGCGCAGCAGCAGTGTCTCCCCGTCGACGGTGAACTCGGCCGCGGCCACGTCCACCCCGTCGTACGAGGTCCCCGACATCAACCCGACGATCTTCATGTGAGGAGGTGTCCCTTCCTGTCGGCTCCGGTAGAGGAGTCCGCATCCGGGAGGAGCAGACCGACCAGCTCGACGTGCTGGGTCATCGGGAACAGGTCGTAGCCGCGCAGCGCGGCCAGCCGCCAGCCCAGCCCGGCGAAGGTGCGCACGTCGCGGGCGAAGGCGGCCGGGTCGCAGGCCACGTACGCCACCGCGCGCGGACCGGCGGCCACCACGTCCCGCACCACCCGGGCGCCCGCGCCGGAGCGCGGCGGATCGAGCACCACCACGTCGACCGGGCCGGTGATCCGGCGGCGGGCCAGCGCGGTCTCCACCCGGGCCGACACGATCTCGACGCGGGGCAGGTCGCGCAGGTTCTCCCGGGCGGCGGCGACGCCCGACGCGGCCGACTCGACCAGGGTGACCCGACCCGCGTCGCCGACCCGGCCGGCCAGCGCGGCGGCGAAGAGTCCCGCCCCGCCGTAGAGGTCCCAGGCCCGCTCCCCCGGCCGTGGGTCGGTCAACTCCAGCACGGCGTCGACCAGGGTGTCGGCGGCGGCCGGATGCACCTGCCAGAACGACGACGTCGGCAGGGTCCACTTCCGGCCGGCCGCCATCTCGCGGACCCGGTCCGGGCCGCTCACCGGGTGGGGCACCCCGTCGGCGACGGCGGTCACCGCCACGTCCCCGCCGCTGGAGGCGACCGTCTCGACCGTGTCGGCGTCCGGCCAGCGCGCCCCGGTCGGGGCCAGCACGGGCAGCTCCCGGATCGCCGGGTGGGCGATCAGGCAGCGGTCGATCGGGACGACCTCGTGCGAGCGGTGCTTGAGCAGGCCGGCCCGGCCCGCCCCGTCGACGGCGTAGCGGACCCGGGAGCGCCAGCCGAGCGGCCCGCCGGGCAGCGCCTCGACCCGGACGCCGAGGGCGTCCAGGTCGGCGTCGGTGAGCCCACCGAGGCGGGTGAGCTGCTCGCGCACCACCGTCGCCTTCCAGTCGAGCTGGGCGGCCGGTGCGACGTGTTGCAGGTCGCATCCGCCGCACCGGCCCGGTTTCGCGTACGGGCAGGGCGGCTCGACCCGGTCCGGCGCGGCCTGGAGCACCGTCACCGCGTCGGCCCGGACGAACCCGCGGTGCACCTCGGTCACCTCGGCGACCACCCGCTCGCCGGGCAGCGCGTGCCGGACGAAGACCACCTGGCCGTCCACCCGCGCGACGCAGTGCCCGCCCGGCGCGACCGCCCCGACGGTCAGTTCGACCCGCTCGGCCTCCTCCAGCCCTTGGCCCTCCCCGTGCGCTGTCATCGCCCACCTTCCTCACTCGGGCCGCGCTCGCCGGGCGGCGCGGAGACGACCGGCGGGACGCTCGGCGGCAGGGTGCCGCGCGGCGCGACCCGGGGGCCGCGCGCAGGCCCCCGGGTCAGTGTGGCGTCCAGCCGGTCCAGGTCCTTGCCGGCGGTCGAGGCGAGCTGCCACGGCACGCTGGTCACCATCACACCCGGTTCGAAGAGCAGCCGGCCCTTCAGACGCAGCGCGCTCTGGTTGTGCAGCAGGTGCTCCCACCAGCGCCCCACCACGTACTCCGGGATGAAGACCGTGACGACGTCGCGCGGCGACTCCCGGCGTACGCCGGCCACGTAGTTCAGGATCGGGCGGGTGATCTCCCGGTACGGCGAGTCGACCACGGTCAGCGGGACGGGCAGGTCCCGCAGCTCCCACTCCTGCTGCAACTCCCGGGTGTCCTTCTCGTCGACGTTGACGGTCACCGCGGTCAGCGTGTCCGGCCGGGTGGCCCGGGCGTACGCGATCGCCCGCAGCGTCGGCTTGTGCAGCTTGCTGACCAGCACGACGGCGTGGTTGCGGGCGGGCAGCACGGCGCGGCCCTCGTCCGGCGGGGTCAGCTCCGCGGCGACCCGGTCGTAGTGCCGGCGGACGGCCAGCATCAGCATGTAGATCATCGCCATCGCGGCGATGGCGATCCACGCGCCGAGCAGGAACTTCGTGACGAGCACGATGACCAGCACGGTGCCGGTCATCGCCATGCCGAAGGCGTTGATCGCGCGGGAGCGGACCATCCGCCGGCGCGCCTGCGGATCCCGTGCCGTCTTCAGGTGCCGGTTCCAGTGCCGGATCATCCCGGCCTGGGAGAGCGTGAACGAGACGAACACCCCGACGATGTAGAGCTGGATGAGCCGGGTCACCTCGGCCTGGAAGCCGACGATCAGCACGATCGCGGCGACGGCCAGGAAGACGATGCCGTTGGAGAAGGCCAGCCGGTCGCCGCGGGTGTGCAGTTGCCGGGGCAGGTAGCGGTCCTGGGCGAGGATCGAGCCGAGCACCGGGAAGCCGTTGAACGCGGTGTTCGCGGCGAGGAAGAGGATCAGCGCGGTGATGCCGGCGACCACGAAGAGCAGCACCGAGCCGGAGCCGAAGACCGTCTCCCCGAGCTGGGTGGTGACGGTCTTCTGCACGTACCCCTCGGGGCCGGAGACGATCTGCAGCTTCGGGTTCTCGACGAACTGAAGGCCGGTGAGCCGGGACAGCCAGATGATGCCGACCAGCATGGCCACCGAGATGGTGCCGAGCAGCAGCAGCGTGGTGGCCGCGTTGCGGCTCTTCGGCGCCTTGAACGCCGGCACCCCGTTGGAGATCGCCTCCACGCCGGTCAGCGCCGCGCACCCCGAGGAGAAGGTGCGCAGCAGCAGGAAGACCAGGGCGAAGCCGGTGACGCTGTGCTCGGCCTGGATCTCCAGGCCGGCGCTGGGCGCCCGCAGGTCGTGGCCGAGCACGAAGACCCGCACCAGCCCGGTGAGCAGCATCCCGACCATCACGATGATGAAGCCGTAGGTGGGGATCGCGAAGGCCGTCCCCGACTCCCGCAGGCCGCGCAGGTTCACCGCCGTCAGCAGCACCACCGCGCAGACCGCGATCAGCACCTTGTGGGTGGCCACGAACGGCACCACCGAGCCCAGGTTGGCCACCCCGGAGGAGACCGAGACCGCGACCGTGAGCACGTAGTCGACCAGCAGCGCGCTGGCCACCGCGACTCCCGCCCGGGGACCGAGGTTGACCGTGGCCACCTCGTAGTCGCCGCCGCCGGAGGGGTAGGCGTGCACGTTCTGCCGGTAGCTGGCCACGACGGTGAGCATCACCACCACGACGGCCAGGGCGATCCACGGCGAGAAGAAGTAGGCCGAGGCGCCCGCGATGGAGAGGGTCAGCAGGATCTCGTCGGGCGCGTACGCGACGCTGGAGAGCGCGTCGGACGCGAACACGGGCAGCGCGATGCGCTTGGGCAGAAGCGTGTGCTTCAGCCGGTCGGACCGGAACGGTCGACCGAGAAGCAGCCGCTTCAGCAGCGAGGTGGGTCTGGCCACAACCGCCAAGCGTACGACCCCCGGGGCTGGCCTCGCGGGGCGGTCGATCACGGCGGCGTGCGGCGGCGGAGTACCGTCGGTCCGCGTCCACACCGGGAACGTGGCAGGCTCGCAGACGACACGTTCACCGGCGGGGCGTTGCGCACCTTGAGGAGGGACGTGGTGCATGTCGTGATCATGGGTTGTGGCCGGGTCGGCTCGACCCTCGCCCACAGCCTGGAGTCCCGGGGGCACTCGGTCGCGGTCATCGACCAGGACGCCGACGCCTTCCGCCGGCTCGGCCCCGACTTCGCCGGGATCACCGTCACCGGCGCCGGCTTCGACGGAGACGTGCTCCGGCAGGCCGGCATCGAGCGGGCGGACGCCTTCGCGGCCGTCTCCAGCGGCGACAACTCCAACATCATCTCGGCCCGGCTCGCCCGTGAGACGTTCGGCGTGTCCCGGGTGGCGGCGCGGATCTACGACCAGCGCCGGGCGCAGGTCTACGAGCGGCTCGGCATCCCCACCGTGGCCACCGTCCGGTGGACCGCCGACCGGATGCTGCGGCACCTGGTGCCCGAGGGGAACGTGGAGATCTTCCGGGACGCGACGAGCACCGTGTCGATCATCGAGGTGCCGGTGCACAAGGACTGGGTCGGCCGGTCGCTACGCGCCCTGGAGGCAGCGACCGGGGCCCGGGTGGCGTACCTGATCCGCTTCGGCATCGGCACGCTGCCGACCCCGTCCAGCGTCGTCCAGGAGGGCGACCAGCTCTTCATGCTGGTCACCGACGACATGGCGGCGACGGTCACGTCGGTGGCGGCGGCGCCGCCGGAAGGAGGGCTGTGAGGATGCGCATCGCCATCGCCGGGGCGGGCAACGTGGGCCGCTCGATCGCCCAGGAGCTGATCGACAACGGCCACCAGGTGATGCTCATCGAGCGCCAGCCCAGGATGCTCCGGCCCGACCGGGTGCCGGCCGCCGACTGGGTACTGGCCGACGCCTGTGAGCTGACCAGCCTGGAGGAGGCCGACCTCGCCGGCTGCGACGTGGTGGTAGCGGCCACCGGGGACGACAAGGTCAACCTGGTGGTCTCGCTGCTGGCCAAGACCGAGTTCGCGGTGCCCCGGGTGGTGGCGCGGGTCAACCGGGCCGAGAACGAGTGGCTCTTCACCGAGCAGTGGGGCGTCGACGTCGCGGTGAGCAAGCCGCGGGTGATGGCCGCCCTGGTCGAGGAGGCGGTCACCGTCGGCGACCTGGTCCGGCTGATGACGTTCCGCCAGGGTGAGGCGAACCTCGTGGAGATCACCCTGCCGGAGGCCGCGCCGTACGTCGGCGAGCCGCTGCGCGTGATCCCGCTGCCCCGCGACTCCGCGCTGGTGGCGATCCTGCGCGGCAAGCGGGTGCTGGTGCCCACTCCGGACGACTCGATCGAGGCCGGCGACGAGCTGATCTTCGTGTGCACCGCGGAGGTCGAGGACGCCGTCCGCACGGTGATGCTCGGCGCGGACAGCGTCGAACGCACCCGCGGGCAACGCTGAGGCGGGCGGCTCAGGCGCCGGGCAGCGCCTCCGGCTGGGGCTCCCGGGTCACCCGCCGGACCGTCCAGACGGTGATCAGCAGCAGCAGCACGTACGGCGGGTAGCCCAGCGCCAGCCGCGCCACGCCGAGGGCCGTGTCCTGGTGGGCGAGGTAGAGCCCGGCCTGCACGCCGACCTTGGCCAGCCACACCACGCCCCAGAGCACGGTGAGCCCGGTGAAGGTCCGCACCAGGCGCGGGTCGTCGCGCCACTCCGAGCGGCCCTTGGCCACCAGCACCGACCAGATCCACCCCACGAGGGGCTGCCGGACCGCCGCCGACACCAGCAGGGCCAGCCCGTAGCCGATGCCGTAGAGGATGCCGGGCAGGTAGAAGTCACGTTCGTCGCCGGTACGCCAGGCGATGGCGGCGCCGACGGCGATGCCGAAGAGCCCGTTGACCGCGTGCCGGATCGGGCGGCGCTGGGCCAGCCGGAGACCGGCGATCACGAGCGCCACCGCCACCGAGGCGATCACGGCGGGCCGCAGCTCGCCGAGGATGTTGGCCAGCACGAAGACGACCACCGGGATGCTGGACTCGACCAGGCCCCGCCAGCCGCCGAGCTGGTCGGCCATCTGCTCGGCGAGGCTGGGCAGCCGTTCCTCGTCCTGCGGGTCGCCCTGCGGACCGCTCGCCGGCTGTGCCGCCCGGTGTTGTCCCGTCGTCATCGCATGCCTTCCGTCCGCCGCGGCCACCGGGTCACTTCGGCGGTTCCAGCTCGTAGTACGGGTTGTAGATCACCTTGCGGTCGTCCCGCACGGCGACCCGCCCGCGCGCGGTCAGGTGCCGGCCGGGCTCGATCCCGACGATGTGCCGCCGGCCCAGCCAGACCAGGGTGACCACGTCGCTGCCGTCGTAGAGGTCCGCCTCCAGCGTGGGCAGGTTGGTCCGCGGGGTGTAGACCACCGTGCGGAGCCGACCGGCCACCGAGACCACCTGGCCCCGCCTGCACTGCCCGGCCGGGACGCCGCCGTGCTCGGCGCTCTCCCGGCGCAGCTCCTGCGCCTCGATCTCCGCCTCGCTCGCGGTGAGCCGGCGCAGCATGCGGCGCAGCGACCCCTGGCCCTCGTCGGTCGACATGACCTCCGCGTCACCCTCTCCACGCTGGCCGACGCGTCGCCGGCATCCGGGCCGGCCCCGGCGACGCCGGAACCGTCCCGCCAGCGTACGCCGACGGGGCCCGTCCCGGCGCGTCGTGACGGACGGTCAGGCCTCGCGGGGAGCGGGCGCGGCGTTGCCGTCCGCCGGTGCCCCGTCGCCTGCCTGGTCGGCCACCTCACGGGGCAGCCGCAGCGGCAGCGGCTCACGCACCGGCTTGGCTTCCTGGCCCCGGTCGACCACCAGGCCGTCGAGGCACTCGGCGAGCGGGCCGGCGGCGAGCGGGTCGGTGGCCGCCTCGCCCTGGTAGACACCGCGCACCATCCAGCGCGGTCCGTCGATGCCGACGAACCGCAGTGCGGTCAGGCCGTCCTGGGTGCGCACCCGGGCGTGCAGCTCGGTGCCGTACTCGCCCTGGGCCTCCTGGGCCGCCGCGCCGTCGTTGAACAGCGACTGGCGGATCTCCTCGCGCACCTCGTCCCAGATGCCCTCGGAGCGCGGCGCGGCGAAGACGCCGAGCTGGAGCGCGTTCGGGCCGTGCACGAGCACGACCTGCTGGATCACGCCCTCCGGGTCGGCCTGCACCCGCACCTCGACGTCGCGCACCGCCGGGATGTGCAGGCTGCCCAGGTCGAGCCGCTGCACCCCCTCGGGCGCCTCCGAGATGTCGTAGGGGCCGCGGGCCGGGGCCGACTCCTCGTGGGAGTCGAGGACCTCGGTCGTCCGCTCGTCACGGGCGTGCCGTCCGGCATCGTCCCGCTTACGGGAGAAGATCACTGCGCCAACCCTCCGCTGTTCGTGCTCACCCTGCCACCTCTTCCGTCCGTCCGCCTGCCCGGTCCCGCTCTTCCCGTCGCTCCGGCGCGTCCGGCACCCGCCGTCCGTCCGGTGCCGCCGGGGCCGCGCCCTGCCCACCGCCCGCCCCGACAGCCGCTGGGGACGGCACCAGGCCGGCGTGGCCGCCCGTGGAGCCGTGCCCGCCGGTCCCGCGCCGGGACGCGGGCAGCTCGGGCACAGGCCGGAAGTCCGCCCACGCCACCCGCTGCACGACGAGCTGCGCGATCCGGTCGCCACGGGAGATCTTCGCCGGTGTGTCCCGATCATGATTGATCAGGTTGACCAGGATCTCACCCCGGTAGCCGGCGTCGACCGTACCGGGCGCGTTGAGCACCGTCACGCCGAGTCTGGCCGCGAGCCCCGAACGGGGATGGACGAGGCCCACGTAGCCCTCGGGCAACGCGATCGCCACGCCGGTCGGGACCAGGGCCCGGCCGCCGGGTGGCAACTCGACGTCCGCCGCCGCCACCAGGTCTGCCCCGGCATCACCGGGATGGGCGTACGCCGGCAGCGGCAACTCAGGGTCGAGCTGCCGTACGGGCACGGGTACGACGTCGGTCACGGTTCCCCTCTTCCGTCCGTTTCCTGGGGTGACCCTGCCATCCTGCCGGTTCCGTCGACCGTCGTGCGCCGTACCCTCACAGGAGTGAGCCTGTCGCCATCCTCGCCGTCCCCGGCGTCGCCCGCCGCGGCGCCCCCGCAGCACACCGAGCGGCTCGGCCTGCCCTGGTGGCTGTGGCTGGGCGGGCTGGCCGTGGCCGCGCTGCTCGCCCTGGAGGTCTGGATGGGGGCGCCGGGCGTCCGCGCCTGGCTGCCGTTCGCGGTGCTCCTGCCGGCGACCGTCGCCGGCCTGGTCTGGCTCGGCCGGATCCGGATCGCCGTACGCGACGGCGAACTGCTGGTGGACGACGCCCGGCTGCCGGTCCGGTTCGTCGCCGACGTCGTCCCGCTGGACGCCGCCGGCCGGCGTGAGGTGCTCGGGGTCGGCGCCGACCCGCTGGCGTTCGTGGTGCAGCGGCCGTGGGTCCCCGGCGCCGTCCAGGTGGTCCTCGACGACTCGGCCGACCCCACCCCGTTCTGGGTGGTCAGCACCCGTCGCCCGGTGGAGCTGGCCGAGGCGCTCCTCGCCGCCCGCGACGCCGCCCGTTCCTGAGCCGCCCGTTCCTGAGCCGCCCGTTCCTGAGCCGCTCGACGCGCCACCGCCGTCCCGGGCTCCTCTTGCCGTGCCGGGCTCGACCGCCGCGTTCCGGGCTCGGCCCTGGCCGGCTCAGCTGGCGCCGGGCAGGGCCGGCGGTGCGCCCGGCAGGGCCACGCTCTGGCGGCGCAGGTCACTGCGGAGCTGGTCCGCCATCGTCCGGGTGGCCCGGCGGTTGAGGTAGCTGGCCACCGCCGCCCCGGTGAGGAAGGGGCCGAGGGTGGTCAGGTTGCGGCCGAAGCGCTTGAGCAGCATGTCGCGTAGTTCCTTGCGCGCGGCGGTGCCCAGCACGGCGCCGACCCCGACACCCGGCATCATCGGGTTGACCCCCCGCTGGCCGGCCCAGGACTGCACCAGCGCGACCGCCCGGCCGGTGCCGCCGGTCGGCACCGGAACGCCGTAGACCTCGTGCAGCTCGCCGATCAGCTTCAGCTCGACGGCCACCACGGCGACCGTCTCGGCGGCCAGCAGCACCGGCGCGGAGAGCAGGGTCGGAGCGACCGTCCACTCGACCGCCGCCACTCCCCCGCCCGCCGCGCCGATCCCGGCCGTCGTCCGCGCGGCGTTGCGCACCAGCCGCTCGGCCAGCGCCTCGCCGTCCAGGCCGTCGAAGTGCCGGCGCAGGGTGGCCAGATCGCGTACGGGCACGTGCGGGGCGATCTCGGCGACGGTGTCGACCATCCAGCGCACCGCGCTCTTCGGCTTGAACAGGTCGCTCAGCCCGCGGGCCCGCGCCTGCCCGACGAGCCGGCCGAGCAGTTGCCGCCTGCGGGCCGGCTCGATGTCGTCGGCGGTCAGCGCCGCGACGGTGACGCCCAGTTCGTCGTCCGCGCCGCGGGTGGACACGCCGTCGGCGTGGTCATCCGGCGGGCCGGTTTCGCCCACGCCGTCGGCCCGGGCGGGGTCGACGCCACGCGTGCCGCCGGACTCGCTCCGATCGCTCATGGTCCGCCCTCCCGAATGGACCGACGTCGACATGACGGTCGTCCGTCAACGAGTCAAGCAGGTCCCCCGGAGTGCCGCACGACTCGAGCAGCGGCGGCCCCGCCGGGGGAGCCGCCGCTGGTGCGGACGCACGGTGTCAGACGCACTCGCGGCAGATGAGCTCGCCGTTGCGCTCGACCGCCAACTGGCTGCGGTGGTGCACCAGGAAGCAGCGGGCGCACCGGAACTCGTCCTGCTGCATCGGCAGCACCTTGACCGTGAGTTCCTCGTCGGCCAGGTCGGCGCCGGGCAGCTCGAAGCTCTCGGCCACCTCGGCCTCGTCGACGTCAACGGCGCCCGACTGTGAGTCGACGCGTCGGGCCTTGAGCTCTTCCAGGCTGTCCTCGCCGAGGTCGACCTCGTCGCGACGCGGGGCGTCGTAGTCGGTGGCCATCGGTTTCACTCTCCCATATCGATGTTGTCGCTTCCGGTTGTAACGCCGGACGACGCTGTTTCGGTTCCGCTGGCCGGCCACCACTTGTGTCGGTCACCCGACCCGAAGACAGCACGGACGGAGGCATCCCCAAGGAACACCTGACGAGCGCGGAACATACCCCCCCTTTGGGCGAGGCATGTATACCGCCCTCGTGGCTGAGATGTACGCCCCCGCACGCGAAGTTGTTCCCAATGTGACTCAGGCGACACGAAGATAGGGGTAGTACTACCCGGTTCCCGGGTGGCGCGCCGGCATGTCCGGCTGTTTCCACGCGACGGCCGGACAACCGTTAACCTCAGCGGCGTACTCGACGGCCGGCGGGGCGGCCCGACCCACCGGCGGCCGCCACCACCCACCACTGTCCGGGGAGCACCCTGATGAGCTTTGCACGAGTGCGAGCACTCGTTGTCGTCGGCCTGCTGGCGGTGCTGGCCCTCGTCTTCGTGGTCGTCGCACTGGTCCGCGACACGCAGAGCAGCGCCGGCCTCGCCGGAAGCTGCCCCGAGGGCTGGCCACTGGCCGACGTCACCCTGCGGGAGACCAAGGACGTCAAGATCAACGTCTACAACGCGACCGACGAACCGGGTCGGGCCAGCACCGTGGCGGACGACTTCCGCAACCGCAAGTTCCAGGTCAAGAAGGTCGGCAACGAGAAAAAGCAGATCGACGACATCGCGGTGCTGCGCTACGGCCCGAATGGCGTCGGCTCGGCACACCTGCTGCGGGCGTACTTCCTCGACAACGCCGAGTACGAGTACGACGCCAAGCGCACCGACGACGTCGTCGACGTGGTGCTCGGCAGCAGTTTCCAGCAGCTCGCCACCACCACCGAGGTCAACCAGTCCCTGGGCGACCTCGGCTCGCCGGTCGCGCCGGCCGGCTCCTGCCCGAAGCCCAAGGACGACTGACCGCGCCGCGCCCCCGGTCCCGCCGGGGGCGCGGCACCGGCCTCTCGGGGCAAACGGAGCCGACCGGCCGCGGGGCGCGGAGCCGACCCGGTCGGAGGACGCGGGCGGGCCGGCCAGGAACACCGCACCGGCCCGCCGGAGGACACCAAGCGGGCCGGCCGGGGACACAGCCGCCGAGCCGATCGGAACAAGAATCGGGCCGTTCGGGGATCAGCGCCGACCCGATCGGGGCGTGGTGCCGGCCGATCGGGTGGACCCGGTGCGGGCCGGGTCAGGGGCCGCCTGAGGCGTCCAGGTCGGCGAGGCGGTCGTGCAGCGGCCCGAACAGCGCGGCCGGAGCGGCGATCACCAGGTCCGGACCGGCCGGCAGCCCGCCCAGCCCGGCGACCAGCAGCCCGGCCTCCGTGGCCACCAGGGCGCCGGCGGCCTGGTCCCAGGCGGCGAGCCCCTTCTCGAAGTAGGCGTCCACCCGCCCCTCGGCCGCCATGCAGAGGTCCAGCGCGGCGGCGCCGAAGCGGCGGATGTCCCGGATGTGCGGGATCAGCCCGGCGAGCACCCGGGCCTGGTGCGCCCGGCGCCCCGGGTCGTAGCCGAATCCCGTGCCGACCAGCGCCTGACCCAGGTCGGTTTCCGTGGAGCAGCGCAGCCGCTCCCCGTCGCGCCAGGCTCCCCCGCCGGCGGTGGCCGTCCACTCCTCGCCGGTGCTGACGTTGCGCACCACCCCGGCGACCACCTCGCCGTCGATCTCGGCGGCCAGCGACACGGCGCAGTGCGGGATCCCGTAGAGGTAGTTGACGGTGCCGTCGATCGGATCCACGATCCAGCGGACACCGCCGGGTACGACCGGCCCGCTCTCCCCCGCGCCGTACTCCTCGCCGAGGACGGCGTCGCCAGGCCGCAGCCGGCGCAGCGCGTCGACCACCTGCCGCTCGACCGCCCGGTCGGCGGCGGTCACCACGTCGGTGACGGTGCTCTTGGTGGCGGCCACCGAGACACCCTCGACCCGCATCCGGTACGCGGTCGCGGCTGCGGCCCGGGCCACGTCGACCGCGATCTCCAGCAGCTCCGACGGCACCGAGCGATCCATCGTTCGTCCCCTTCCCGCACGGCCGGGGTGTTCCGGGTCACGCGCGGTACCATCCTTACAAAGTCCACATCTGCACCGAATCGGCGGTCCCCACCGCCGGTCCACCGTGCGGCGACGGATGATCGCCGCAGACGGCGTTACAATTCACCCCTGCCCACGCTGCGACGGACCGCCAACGACCGGCCGGCCCGGGACACGGGGGCGCCTCAACCACATCGCCCGGCAAGGTGCCCGCTCTGCGTCGGACAACCCGGCCGTGTCGCTCTTCGCCTCCGGAAGGTCATTCGTGACAGAACCCCGCCAGACCGGCGCCGACGTTCGCTCGCTCACCGACACTCTGATCGCCCACGCGCAGAGCGCCGGCGGCCAGCTCACGTCGGCTCAGCTCGCGCGCACCGTCGAGTCCGCCGAGGTGACTCCGGCCCAGGCCAAGAAGATCCTGCGGGCGCTCTCCGAGGCGGGAGTGACCGTGGTGGTGGACGGCTCGGCGAGCACCCGCCGCCGCGTCGCCGCCGCACGATCGGCCACCCCGGCGTCCCGGGCCACCACCGCCAAGACCACCAAGAAGGCCGTCGCCCCGGCCCCGAAGCAGGCGCCCGCCGCGGACGAGGCCCCGGCGCCCGCCCCGCGCAAGGCCGCCCCCCGCAAGGCCGCCGGCACCACCGCCGAGGTGGCCGCCAAGGCCGCCGCGCCTGCGAAGGCGGCCAAGGCGACCCGGGCCACCAAGGCCACCGTCGCGGCGGCCGGCGCCAAGCCGGGCAAGGCCGCCGGCAAGGCCAAGGGCGAGGGCGCCGAGGGCGACATCGACCCGGAGGAGCTCGCCGCCGAGATCGAGGACGTGGTCGTCGAGGAGCCCGCGGAGCTGACCCGGGCCGCCGAGACCGACGCCGCCAACTCGGCCAGCGACAACGACTTCGAGTGGGACGACGAGGAGTCCGAGGCGCTCAAGCAGGCGCGTCGCGACGCGGAGCTCACCGCCTCCGCCGACTCGGTCCGGGCCTACCTGAAGCAGATCGGCAAGGTCCCGCTGCTCAACGCCGAGCAGGAGGTGGAGCTGGCCAAGCGGATCGAGGCCGGGCTCTACGCCGCGGAGCGCCTGCGCGCGGCCGAGGAGGGCGAGGAGAAGCTCACCCGCGAGATGCAGCGGGATCTGGGCTGGATCTCGCGGGACGGCGAGCGCGCCAAGAACCACCTGCTGGAGGCCAACCTCCGGCTGGTCGTCTCGCTGGCCAAGCGCTACACCGGCCGCGGCATGGCCTTCCTCGACCTGATCCAGGAGGGCAACCTCGGCCTGATCCGCGCCGTCGAGAAGTTCGACTACACCAAGGGCTACAAGTTCTCCACGTACGCCACCTGGTGGATCCGGCAGGCCATTACCCGGGCCATGGCCGACCAGGCCCGCACCATCCGCATCCCGGTGCACATGGTCGAGGTCATCAACAAGCTCGGCCGCATCCAGCGCGAGCTGCTCCAGGATCTGGGCCGTGAGCCCACCCCGGAGGAGCTCGCCAAGGAGATGGACATCACACCGGAGAAGGTGCTGGAGATCCAGCAGTACGCCCGGGAACCCATCTCGCTGGACCAGACCATCGGCGACGAGGGCGACAGCCAGCTCGGTGACTTCATCGAGGACTCCGAGGCCGTCGTCGCGGTCGACGCGGTCTCGTTCTCGCTCCTGCAGGACCAGCTCCAGCAGGTGCTGCAGACGTTGTCCGAGCGTGAGGCAGGTGTGGTACGCCTGCGGTTCGGCCTGACCGACGGCCAGCCGCGCACGCTGGACGAGATCGGCCAGGTCTACGGGGTGACCCGGGAGCGCATTCGGCAGATCGAGTCCAAGACGATGTCCAAGCTGCGTCACCCGTCGCGTTCGCAGGTGCTCCGGGATTACCTGGACTGATCGCGATCGTCAACTGAACGTGTCGTTTTGACCACCTGGCGTGCAACGTCGGAAGGTGATCGTTCGGTTGCACGATTGTGATCGTTGACGTGGCACCCTTGGTGCACGGCACACTGTCCCTGCCATGTGTGACCTCGGTCCCCCGCGGGCACACAGGGAAGGCAGCGCCGGGACAGGGTGTTGCACGATAGGTGAGCAACGACCGAAGAGAGTGTTCATCGGTGACGACCAGAGGAGGAAGGCGATGACCCCGACCCTCACGCCGCCGCCCGAGACGGTGGCTCCCCCAGCCGCCGATGAACGGTGCGACCGCTGCAATGCTGCCGGCAAGCTCCGGATCACTCTGGCGGGTGGGAGCGAGCTGGTGTTCTGTGGGCACCACGCGAACAAGTACGCGGAGGATCTCGTGAAGATCACCGTACGGTTCGCGACGGACCCGGAGTTCAGCTGGCGTGGCGCCGATCTGATGGCGAACTGAGATCCGCAGACCCACGACATAGCCGGCCGGAGGCCCCTGAGAGGGCCTCCGGCCGGCTTTCTGCGTCCCCCGCCCAACCCTCGCACCGACGCCACGTCGTCCCGTGCGGCACGGATCGCGCGGTCCGGTGCGGGCGGCCGCAGATCCGGACGGATCAGCCTGGCGACCCTCGTCGACCGGTTCGGCCGTCAGAGGGTCTGGACGGTGGCGATACGTTCCTCGAGCTGCTCGATGGTCGCCTGGGCGCTCGGCGGGCCGCCGCAGAGGCGGCGCAGCTCCGCGTGGATCTTCCCGTGCGGCTGCCCCGTGCGGTGGTGCCGGGCGGCCACGAGGGCGTTCAGCTGGCGGCGTAGGGCGACCCGACGCTGGGCGGCGCTCATCTGCACCGGCGGCGCCGTGGACGCCCCAGCGGCCGCCTCAGCCGGCCTGGCGGCCCGGCGCCGCTGGGCCGCGAGCTGTTCCTGTTGCCGCTTGGTCAGCAGCAGGGCCACCTGGTCGGCGGTGAGCAGCCCGGGCAGGCCCAGGTACTCCTCCTCCTCGGGGGTGCCGGCCTGGGCGGCGGTGCCGAACGAGGCGCCGTCGAAGATCACCTGGTCCAGCTCGGCCGTCGCCGAGAGCGCGGCGAACCGCTTCTCCAGCTCGCCGCTGGCCTGGTCGTCGCGCTGGGCGCGTTCCAACAGGTCGTCGTCGAAGCCCTCGCGGTCCTTGGGCTTGCCGAGCACGTGGTCCCGCTCGGCCTCCATCTCGCTGGCCAGCCCGAGCAGGTGCGGCACGCTGGGCACGAAGACCGAGGCGGTCTCGCCGGGACAGCGGGCGCGGACGAACCGGCCGATCGCCTGCGCGAAGTAGAGCGGGGTGCTGGCGCTGGTCGCGTACACGCCGACCGCCAGCCGGGGGATGTCGACGCCCTCGGAGACCATCCGGACCGCCACCATCCAGCGCTGTTCGGAGGCCGCGAACGTCGCGATCCGCGCGGAGGCGCCCACGTCGTCGGAGAGCACCACCGCCGCCCGCTCGCCGGTCACCTGCTCGATGAGCTTCGCGTACGAGCGGGCGGTCTGCTGGTCGCTGGCGATGATCAACCCGCCGGCGTCGGGCATTCCCGCGTTGCGCAGCACGGTCAGCCGGGCGTCGGCGGCCCGCAGTACCTGCGGCATCCAGTCGCCCGCCGGGTCCAGCGCCGTACGCCAGGCCTGCGCGACGAGGTCCTGGGTCATCGGCTCGCCGAGCCGCGCCGCCAGTTCCTCCCCCGCGTTGGTGCGCCACCGGGTCTCCCCCGAGTACGCCAGGAAGAGCACCGGCCGGACGACGCCGTCGCGCAGCGCGTCGGCGTAGCCGTAGACCGAGTCGGCGCGGGAGCGGAGCAGGCCGTCCCCGCCCCGCTCGTAGCTGACGAACGGGATCGGGTTGTCGTCGGAGCGGAACGGGGTCCCGGTGAGCATCAGCCGGCGTTCGGCGCCCTCGAAGGCCGCCTTCACCCCGTCGCCCCAGGAGCGGCTGTCCCCCGCGTGGTGGATCTCGTCGAGGACGACCAGGGTGCGTCGGGTGAGGGTGCGCCGCTTGTGCACGTGGGGCGCCATCCCCACCTGCGCGTACGTCACGACGGCGCCGTGGAAGTCGGCGGAGGAGTGCAGGTCGGCGTTGCGGAAGGCGGCGTCGAGCTGGATGCCGACCCGGGCCGCCGCCTGCGCCCACTGGGTCTTCAGGTGCTCGGTCGGGGCCACCACGGTGACCACGTCGACGGTGCCGTCGGCGAGCAGCTCGGCGGCGATCCGCAGGGCGAAGGTGGTCTTTCCGGCGCCGGGGGTGGCGACCGCCGTGAAGTCGGGGTCCCGCCTGCGCAGATACTCCACGAGTGCCTTGCGCTGCCACGCGCGTAGTGCCGGAAACGTCTCGATCGCCGGCAACCGGGCCGCCACGGGAAGCTCCTCTCCGACCGCCTGACGGCGGACCCCGGGCGAGGGCCACGGGTACCGCCGCCCATGAAAACGCCTCCGCGCAGATGGTGCCGCGAAGGCCGACTCAGCATAACCAGCGCGGGCCGCCCGACCCAGCCGACGCCACGCTGGTCACAATCCGACAGCCGGATCAGGGATGGGTGCCGGGAGTTCCCGTGCGCGGGGGACGCAGGGTGGCCACCGGCGCCGACCAGCGCCGCCGCAGCGCCACCAGCCGGAGCAGGAAGACCACCACGGCCGCCACGGTCAGCCAGACGGCGTTGGCGTGCCCCAGGGCGTCCAGCGACGCCACGAGGATCGAGCCGACGAGCGCGGCGACGGCGTAGATCTCCCGCCGCAGCACCACCGGGATCTCGGCGGTGAGCAGGTCCCGCCCGAGACCGCCGCCGATCGCGGTGAGCATGCCGATCACGCAGGCCCCCACCGCCGGCACCTGGGCGTCGAGCGCCTTGACCGTGCCGGTGACGGTGAACAGCGCCAGCCCGGCCGCGTCCAGCACCAGCACGGTGGTACGCAGCCGGGCGAACTGGGGATGCAGCCAGAAGACGGCGGCGGCGGTGACGGCGGCCGTGGTGGCGTACCGCCAGTCGCCGAAGGCCAGGGGCGGCGCCTCGTCGATCGCCAGGTCCCGGAAGATCCCGCCACCCAGCGCGGCCACGAAGCCGACGAAGACGACACCGAAGAGGTCGAGCCGTTTGGCCACCGCCGCGGAGGCACCGGAGGCGGCGAAGACCGCCACTCCGGTGAGGTCGGCGAGGAGCAGTGCGGTGGAGGTGGTCACCGGCGAAGGTTACGTGCGCGGCCGGGAGAGCCGCCCCGGTTCACTCGCCCCAGGAGTCGTAGATCTCCTTGCACTTCGGGCAGACCGGCGAGCCGGGCTTGGCGGCCTTGGTGACCGGGAAGGTCTCCCCACACAGTGCGACGACGAAGGTGCCCATGACGGCACTCTCCGCGATCTTCTCCTTACGCACGTAGTGGAACATTTCGGGACCGGTGTCGGCGTCCTTCAGCTCCGGACGCTCGAGAACCTCTGTGCTCACTTCTGCACCTCCGACCCTCAAGTGTGGCAGGTCGCCCCCGGTCCGGTCCACTTCAGGTCGCCCTGGCGGGGGCCGTACGGTGGTGACGTGACCGACTTTCACATCCGCTACGGCAGCGAGGTTGCCGACGCCCTGCGCGACGGGCGTCCCGTCGTCGCCCTGGAGAGCACCATCGTCTCGCACGGCCTTCCCCGGCCGGACAACCTCCGGGTGGCCCGACAGATCGAGCAGGCCGTCCGCGACGCGGGCGCGGTCCCGGCGACCATCGGCATGGTCGGTGGCCGGCTCGTGGTGGGACTGGACGACGCCGAGCTGACCCGGCTCGCCACCGTCGACGGGGTCGCCAAACTCTCCGTACGCGATCTCGCCCTCGCTGCCGCGAGCGGCGCGGACGGTGCCACGACCGTGGCCGCGACCAGCGCGGTCGCCGCCGCCGCCGGGATCGGGGTGTTCGCCACCGGCGGCCTCGGCGGGGTGCACCGGGAGGCCGCGCAGACCTTCGACGAGTCGGCCGACCTGGTCACCCTGGCCCGGACGCCGATCGCGGTGGTCTGCGCCGGCGTCAAGTCGATCCTCGACGTGGGCGCCACCCTGGAGCGGCTGGAGACCCTCGGTGTCGGCGTGGTCGGCTTCCGGACCCGCCGCTTCCCCGGCTTCTTCATCACCGACGGCGGCTTCGACCTGGACTGGTCGCTGGACTCCCCGGAGCAGGTCGCCGACGTGCTGGCAGCGCGGGAACAGCACCACGTGCACCACGGCGGCCTGATCGTCGCCAACCCGCTGCCGACCGACGAGCAGCTCGACCCGGAACTGCACGACCGGACCCTCGCCGCAGGGCTGGCGCTGCTGGAGCGCGACGGCGTGACCGGCAAGGCCGTGACGCCCTACCTGCTCGCGCACTTCCACTCGGCGACCGAGGGGGCGAGCCTGGCGGTGAACGTCCGGATCATCCTGCGCAACGCCGACCTCGCCGCCCGGATCGCCGTCGCCGCGGCCGCCCGCCGCGCCGGGGCATGAGCGCAGGCCGCGTCCTCGTCGTCGGTGACCTGATCACCGACGTGGTGGCGGTGCTGGCCGGGCCGATGGCCACCGGCTCGGACACCCCGGCGGCGATCCGGTTCAGCGGCGGCGGGCAGGCCGCCAACACCGCCGCCTGGCTCGCCGCCCAGGGCGTACCGGTCACGCTGGTCGGCGCCGTCGGCGACGACGCCGCCGGGCGGGACCGGGTGGCCGAGCTGGAGCGCGCCGGGGTCGACTGCGCGACGACCGTCCACCCCGACCGCCCCACCGGCACGGTCATCGTGCTCGCCACGGCCGGGGAGCGGACGATGATCACCGAGCGGGGGGCCAACCTGCTGCTGGCCCCGCAGGACGTCGACGCGGCGCTGGCCGCGGCACCGGACGCGCGGCACCTGCACCTGTCCGGGTACACCCTGCTGGACGCCGAGTCCCGCCCGGCGGGGCTGCGGGCCCTGGCCGCCGCGCGCGAGCACGGGCTCACCACCAGCGTCGACGCGGCCTCCGCGGCCCCGCTGCGGCGGGTCGGCGCGGCGGCCTTCCTGTCCTGGGTACGCGGAGTCGACCTGCTCCTGGTCAACGCCGACGAGGCCACGGTGCTGGCCGGCGGGCTGGAGCCGGCGGCACAGGGGCGGGCACTGTCGGCCTCCGCCCGGCGGATCGTCGTCAAGCAGGGCGCGGCCGGGGCCGTCTGGGTGGACCGGGAGTCCTCGGCCACCGTGGCGCCGGCCCGCCGGGTGGCGGTGGTCGACGTCACCGGAGCCGGGGACGCGTTCGCGGCCGGACTGCTGACCGCCTGGCTCAAGGGCGCGGAGCCGGCAGTGGCGCTGGGCCGGGCCGGCGACCTGGGCGCCCTCGCGGTCTCCCAGATAGGCGCCCGCCCCACCTCCTGACACGTCCCCCGCGATCTTGCAGTTAGCGCCCCACCCATGCCCTCTTCACGGCTTTTGTCCGGGCAGAAGTTGCAAGATCGCGGGGACATCCCGAGGCAGGACGGGGTTGCGGTGGGACAGGTTGTAGTGAGGTGAGGGTCAGGGTTCGGCGTCGATGACCTTGTGGGGGCGCTCCTCGGCCGTGAGGCTCATCGGCGAGGTCTCGTCCCGGTGCCGTGGCTTGAACCGGTTGGCCAGCCGGTGCTGCTCCTTGGGCGGCCGGTCGTTCGCCAGCATGACCGCCAGCCACGGGACGACCACCATGCCCAGGGCCACCATCGGCAGCCAGAGCCAGAGCAGCGGGGCCTGTACGCCGACCAGGACGGCACCGACGATCACACAGGCCACCCGGATGCCCATCATCAGCACATAGCGCTTCTGGCGACTGGTGAGCTGGTCGTCCTGGCTGCGCGAGGCGTCGGTGATCAGAATCGGCTGGTACGCCTGACGCTTCACCACGGACCTCCTCCAAGGGGGTTACGCCTCATCCTGTCACCTGCCGCGCGTGATCAGCGAAATTCGCTCCACCCGGCATCGTGTTACCTGCGTGGTACGCTCGCGCCGTGGGCAGCAGGTTCAGCTTCACCGACGAGGCGTTGGCCAACCTGAGGGTCTACGACGTCACGCCCGGGGAAGTCTGGGAGGCGCTGCACAGCGCCCGTCGGGTGATCCGGCACCTCGGCGACGACGTGATGGTCGTCTACGCCGCCGCCGGGCGGGGGCGTCGGCTGGCCGTGCTGCTCGCCGAGGCCGACGGCACCGACAACGACTGGGACATTCTCTCCGCCCGTGAGCTGAGCGACGTCGAGGCGAAGCGCTACGACGACGCCGTGCGGAGACCTCGCCGACGAGGAGGCGGTGACGATGAACCGTAACGACGCGACCAAGCAGTTCCACAGCGGCGGTGACCGGCTCGCGGAGCTGATCGACGGGAGCCAGCCGGTGGAGCTGCCCACCCCCGACACCGACACCCCCATGGTCAGCCGCTCGGTGCGCCTGCCGCTGGAGACGTACGAGCAGGTCCGTGCCGCCGCCGACGCGCGTGGCATCGGGGTCACCACGCTCATGCGGCAGTGGATCGAGGCCGGCCTGGCCGACCTGGACGACTCGGCCACGGTCTCCCTCGCCGACGTCCGGCGCGCGCTGGCCGCCCTGTCCCGGCCGACCGCCGCCTGATCCTCACGTCAGCCGCCGGCGGTCTTCGCCTTCGCCGCCGCCTTCATCTGCTGCTTGTACTCGCGCACCCGGCGCAGCGAGTCCGCGCCGGTGATGTCGGCCACCGACCGGTTGACGTCCGGGTCGCCGTAGCCGCCGGCCGCCTCCCGCCAGCCCTCCGGCGTGACCCCGAACCGTTTGCCGAGCAGCGCGAGGAAGATCTGCGACTTCTGCTTGCCGAAGCCGGGCAGGTCCTCGATGCGGCGCAGCAGTTCCCGGCCGTCGGCGGCGTCCGACCAGAGCCGGCTGGCCTCGCCGTCGTACCGGTCGACGAGGACCCGGCACACCTCCTGCACCCGGGCCGCCATCGCCTTCGGGAACCGGTGCAGCGCCGGCGGCTGGGCGAAGAGGGCGAGCAGCGCCTCCGGGTCGTGGTCGGCCAACTCGCGGGCGTCCAGATCCCGTCCGAGGCGCTGCGCCAGCACGTACGGCGAGGAGAATGCCTTCTCCATCGGCACCTGCTGGTCGAGGACCATGCCGATGAGCAACGCGAGCGGGCTGCGCTCCAGCAACCGGTTGGCCTCGGGATCGATGGGTAGTGCGAGCGTCATGGCGACAATGCTGTCACCACCCGGTCCGGCCGGTACCCGGACACGCGAGTCACGTACCGCGGATCGGTTCCGGGAGTGGCGACGGCCGCGCCGGAGGATCGCCCGGGTGGCCACATGCCGGCGCCGGGCACCAGGCAGGATGGCGACGTGGACGGACACGACATGTTGCTCTCCCCCGCCGGGGTCGAGGCGCTACGGACGGCGCTGACCCGGGCCGGGTTCACCTCGAACGGCATCGCCAACCGGCTCGGCCCGCAGGCCACCGGTGGGGTGGCCCGCAACGACTTCCGGGCCGCGCTGCGCGCCACCGAGGACCGCGACCCGCTCGGCACCCTGATCCGGGTGTTCATCTGCGAGCAGACCGAGCCGGAGGCCGCCGTGGCCGCCGCGCTGGCGCCGCTGGCGCTGGACGAGGCGCTCGCCGGGGGCCTGGTCGAGCGGCACGGCGACGGGCTGCGGATGGGCGTGGACCTGGAACCGTACGGGGACGACTGGTGGGTGCTCGCCGACGTGCCCGCGAGCGCCCGGCCCGGCCGCCCGTTGCACACCGAGCACGTCCTCGGCATCGGCGGAGCGACGCAGACGCTGATCGGGGCGACCGTCCGCCGGCCCGTCGAGACCGCGCTGGACCTGGGCACCGGCTCCGGCGTGCAGGCTCTGCACCTGGCCACCCACGCACGTCGGGTCACCGCCACCGACGTCTCGGCGCGGGCGCTGCGCTTCGCCGCCACCACCGCCGCGCTCAACGGCCAGGACTGGGAACTGCTTCGCGGCGACATGGTGGCGCCCGTCGCCGGGCGGCGCTTCGACACGGTGGTCAGCAACCCGCCGTTCGTGGTCGGCCCGGGCACCACCACGCACGTCTACCGCGACTCGGGGCGGGTCGGCGACGCGATCGGCGCGGAACTGGCCGCCGCCGCGCCCGGCCTGCTCACCGAGGGCGGCACCATGCAGTACCTGGCCAACTGGGTGCACGTCGCCGGCGAGGACTGGGCCGAGCGGGTGGCCGGCTGGTTCGCCGGAAACGGGCTGGACGCCTGGGTCATCCAGCGCGAGGTGGCCGACCCGATGGCGTACGTCAACCTGTGGCTCACCGACGTCGGCGAGGCAGCCGACCCTCGGCGGATGGCGGACTGGCTGGACTGGTTCGACGCGCACAAGGTGGAGGCGATCGGCTTCGGCATCGTCTCGCTGCGCCGCTCCGGCCACGACGACCCGGTCGTCCGGGTGGAGGACCTGCGCCAGCGGGTCGAGACGCCGCTCGGCGACCGGGTCGGCACGTGGTTCGACCGTCAGGACTGGCTCCGCTCCCGCGACACCGACGGGCTGCTCGCCGCCCGCTACCGGGCCGCCGACGGTCTCCAACTGCGGCAGGAGGCCACCATGGGCGACGAGGGCTGGGCGGTCGACCGGCAGGTGCTGGCCATGCCGCACGGCCTGCGCTGGACCGAGGAGATCGACCCTCTCGTCCTGGCCCTGGTCGGCGGGGCGGACGGGCGGCTGACGCTGCGCGACCAGCTCGTCCTGCTCGCCGCCGCGCACGACGTCGCCCCCGGGGAGCTGGCCGAGGCGGCCGGGCCGATCGTCGCGCACCTCGTCGAGCGCGGCTTCATCGAGCCGGTCGCCGACTGATGCGGGCCGTGGTGCAGACCGTCGGCCGGGCCGGTGTGACGGTCGACGGCGAGGTGGTCGGCGCGATCGACGACGGGCTGCTGGTGCTGCTCGGGGTGACCCACACCGACACCGCCGAGACCGCCCGCACGATGGCCCGCAAGGTGCACGAGCTGCGGATCCTCGACGAGGAACGCTCCGCGGCGGACACCGGCGCGCCGATCCTGGTGGTCAGCCAGTTCACCCTCTACGGCGACGCCCGCAAGGGCCGGCGCCCGAGCTGGACGGCGGCCGCCCCGGCGCAGGTCGCGGAGCCCCTGGTGACGGCGGTCGTGGAGGAGCTGCGGGCCCGGGGCGCGAAGGTGGAGACCGGCCGCTTCCGCGCCCACATGCTGGTCGAGAGCGTCAACGTCGGCCCCCGCACGGTGCTCCTCGACCTCTGACGGGCCCGCCCTCCCCGCCCTCCCCTGCCGGTCACGGGTCGACGGCGGCGCCGGAGACCACCGTCGCCGTCGACCTCGTGCCCGTCGCCGGAGAGGCCAGGAGGAGAGGACAGTCAGCCGAAGAGGCCGCGGCGCTGGAGCGACTGACGGATCCAGGCGTCGAGCTGGGCGGTCCAGTCGGTGCGCTCGGCGGTGGCGTGGTCGATGGCGAAACGGCCGAAGGCGTCCCGGCCCTCGGTGAACAGGCCGCCGCGCTTGTCCAGCTCCAGCACCACCTGGATCTGCTGCGGGTCGGTGACGAACGTGACCTCCAGCTGGTTGATCGCCCGGGCGTACTGCGGTGCCGGGTAGAACTCGATCTCCTGGTAGAAGGGGAGGCTCTGCCGCACGCCGTAGATGTGGCCCCGCTCCACGTCGGCCCGGGCGAACCGGAAGCCCAGCCGCAGGAACGCCTCCAGGATCTTCTGCTGGGACGGCAGCGGGTGCACCGCCACCGCGTCCAGGTCGCCCTTGTCGACCGCGCGCGCCACCTCCAGCTCCGTACGCAGCCCCATCGTCATCCCGTGCAGGTGCTGCCCGTACAGCTCGGTGAGCGGCGTCTCCCACGGCACGGCGAAGCGGAACGGGATGTCGTGGCGCTGCCCCGCGTCGAGCCGGAACGCGCCCGTCGCGGCCTGCCGGTGGAACTCCTGCGTGGTCTCGTAGTCGTTGTCGCCGCTCTCCACCTCGACGCGGGTGACCAGCCCCAGGGCGACGTACGACACGTCGACGGGGTGGTCGCCGCCGGCCACGTGGATGACGCCCTCCAGTTGGCCGCCGGGGCGGCAGTTCGGATTCGCCAGTACGGTTTCCACCGACGGGCCACCCACACCCATAGCCTGCATGAGCCGCTTGAAGACCACGACACCCTCCATAACCTTTTCCGGTGCGCCGACGTCGCCGGCGGGAGCCGGCCTCGCTGGCCGACCGCTGGCACCGTAACCGCCTCCGGCAAGCAGCGCTCGGCGACGAGCCGCCCACGCTGAGCAGGCAATCGACGGAATTCGTGTCGGGTCCCCGATCGCCTCACTCCCGTTTCACGCCCCGCCCGCCAAGCTGTGTGTCACACCGGCACCACTGGGCCGGCTCCAACGGCACAGACGTGGACACGGGGAGAAACTGAGATGGCCCTGCAGATGATGGAGCACCGGACGCGCTCGGCCGGCACCACCGAGGCCGCGAGCGCCACCGACACCCTGACCGACCTCGACGCCACCGACGAGCGCGGCGTCTCGACGGACCTGGTCCGGGCATACCTGAACGGAATCGGGCGGACGAAGCTGCTGACCGCCGCCCAGGAGGTCGACCTGGCCAAGCGGATCGAGGCCGGGTTGTTCGCCGAGGAGAAGCTGGCGACCTGCACGCCGGTCTCCGCCGAGTTCCGCGCCGACCTGGAGTTGATCGTCGTGCAGGGCCGGGCGGCGAAGAACCACCTGCTGGAGGCCAACCTGCGGCTGGTGGTCAGCATCGCCAAGCGCTACACCGGCCGCGGCATGGCGTTCCTCGATTTGATCCAGGAGGGCAACCTCGGCCTGATCCGCGCCGTCGAGAAGTTCGACTACGCCAAGGGCTACAAGTTCTCCACGTACGCCACCTGGTGGATCCGGCAGGCCATCACCCGGGCCATGGCCGACCAGGCCCGCACCATCCGCATCCCCGTGCACATGGTCGAGCAGGTCAACCGCATGGTCCGGGCCCGTCGCGAGCTTTCCGTCTCGCTGGGACGCGAGCCCACCGTCGCCGAGGTCGCCCGGGCCATGGACGTCCCGGAGTTCCAGGTGATCGAGCTGATCTCGTACGACCGGGAGCCGGTGAGCCTCGACCAGGCGGTCGGTGAGGACGGCGAGAGCGCGCTCGGCGACTTCGTCGCCGCCGTCGACCCGAGCGCCGAGCCGGGTGACGCCGCCGCGAACGGCGAGCTGCGCAACGAGGTGAGCATCGTGCTCTCCACCCTCTCGCAGCGGGAGCAGGCCGTCATCCGGCTCCGGTTCGGCCTCGACGACGGCCGGCAGCGCACCCTCGACGAGGTCGGCCGGGAGTTCGGCCTGTCCCGGGAGCGGATCCGGCAGATCGAGAAGGTGACCCTGCTGAAGCTGCGCGCCCCGGAGCGGGCTCAGCGCCTGGAGGCGTACGCCTGCTGAGGTTTTCCTGACCACGTGAGGCCCCGGCGGTTCGCCGGGGCCTCGCGTCCGTCCGGGTCGTGGTCCTTGACCCCGGCTGCTCCCTGGGCTACCAACAGGTGTGAACTGGACCCTGGAAGTGGTGATCGTGCCGGTCTCCGACGTGGACCGGGCGAAATCGTTCTACGCCGACCAGCTCGGCTTCGCCGTGGACCACGACACGGTGATCAGCGACGACGCGCGGGTCGTGCAGCTCACCCCGCCGGGCTCCGGCTGCTCGATCGTGATCGGCAAGGGGGTGCTGCCGGACATGCCGCCGGGTTCCCTCAAGGGGCTCCAACTGGTCGTGCCCGACCTGCGCCGGGCGCGGGCCGAGCTGGTCGGGCGGGGTGTCGAGGTCAGCGAGATCCAGGTGATCGGCGAGAATCCCCGTCCCGTGCCGGATCCGCTGGACAATGTCGGCTTCGTCCACTTCGCCGACCCGGACGGCAACGCCTGGGCCGTGCAGCAGATCTCCGACCGGGCCTGACTGCTCCGCCGCCGCTCACAAAGCGTCAGGAAGGGGCCTTCCTTACAGCCGGCGGGGGCCGGTGTCCGGGCGGGGGACGGCGGAACCGATGCGCACGGTGGCGTGCAGCACCGAGATGCCGTCCGGGCGGGCGAGCACCGGGTTGAGGGTCAGCGCGCGGACCCGGGGCTGCTCGTCGGCGAGCCGGCCCACCCGCAGCAGCAGGTCCGCCAGGGCCGCCCGGTCCACCGGCGCCGCGCCCCGATGCCCGCGCAGCAGCGGCGCCGCCCGGGGCTCGTCGACCAGCTCGGCAGCGTCCAGATCGGTCAGTGGCACCGCCCGCCAGGCCCGGTCGCCGAGCAGCTCGGTGGCGACACCGCCGAGCCCGAAGCCGACCACCGGGCCGAACGCCGGGTCCTCCACCAGCTCGACCACGCAGGCCACGCCGGGCGGGACCATCGGCTGCACCAGGACGTCCGCGCCGAAGACCGCCGCCATCTCCGCGTACGTGCGGCGCACCGTGGCCGCGTCGGGCAGGTCGAGCCGGACCGCGCCGAGGTCGAGCCGGTGCCGCAGGCCGGGGGCGGCAGCCTTGAGGGCCACCGGGAAACCCAGCCAGGCCGCCGCGTCGGCGGCCTCCCCGGCGGACCGCGCCGGCACCGACTCGACCACGTCGATGCCGTACGCGGCCAGCAGCCCCACCGGATCGAGGGCCTCGGGGCGCAGGGCGGTGTGCGCCGCCTCCCGGTCGACCCGGGGCAGCTCCGGCGGCACCCCGGCGGGCCGGCGCAGCCAGTCGGCGTACTCGGCGACGCGGGCGAGGGCACGGACTGCCTCCTCCACGCTCGGGTACGCCGGCACCCCGGCGGGCACCCGCCCGACCAGGAACGTCGCCACCGTCGGCTTGCCGGCGGCGGACGCGCTGGGCAGTGCGGTGGTGAAATCCGCCTCGGTGTCGGTGAGCTGGCCGGGCAGCGGCGGGGCGAACACCGCCACCAACGCGTCCACCTCGTCGTCGGCGCCCGTCTCGGCGAGCGCGGCGGCGAACTCCGCGGCGCCGGCGCGCGGGCCGACGTCACGCGGGTAGCCCGGGGCGACGGTGAGCCCCTGCGCGGCGCAGGCGGTGGCCGCCAGCCCGGTCAGCGCCGAGGAGTTGCCGACCACGCCGACCCTCGGCCCGGCCGGCAGCGGCTGGTGGGCCAGCAGCACCCCGACGTCGAGCAGCTCGGCGACGGTGTCCACCCGGATCACGCCGGAGTGGGCGAACAGCGCGCCCACGGCCACCTCGTCCGGGCCGGCGGAGTCACCCACGCCCGGCGGCCGGGCCGGTGAGGCGAGCGCCACCACGGGCTTGTCCCGGCCGATCCGGCGGGCCAGCCGGGCGAACTTGCGCGGGTTGCCGAAGGTCTCCAGGTACAACATGATCACGTCGGTGCCGGGGTCGTCCTGCCAGTACTGGAGCAGGTCGTTGCCGGAGACGTCGGCCCGGTTACCGGCCGAGACGAAGCTGGACAGGCCCAGCCCGCGCCGGTCCGCCTCGGCCAGCAGCGCCACCCCGAACGCGCCGGACTGACTGAAGATGCCGGCCCGGCCCGGCACCGGCAGTCGCGGGGCGAGGGTGGCGTTGAGGCGTACCGCCGGGTCGGTGTTGGCCACCCCCAGGCAGTTCGGGCCGACCACCCGCATGCCCGCCGCGTGCGCCGCGCGGACCAGCGCGCGCTGCGTGGCGGCGCCCTCGCCGCCCGCCTCGGCGAAGCCCGCCGAGATGACCACCAGGCCGTGCGCGCCGGCTGCGGCCGCATCGGCCACCACCTCCCGCGCCGCCTCCGGCGGGACCGCCACCACGGCCAGGTCGACCGGCACGCCGGCATCAGCCGCCGAGGGGTACGCGGGCAGCCCGGCGACCGTCGCCGCGCTCGGATGCACCGGGATCACCGGGCCGGTGTAACCGCCGTCGCGCAGGTGCCCGAGCACCGCCGCGCCGACGCCCTGCCCACTGGCGCTGGCGCCGTAGACGGCGACGCCACGCGGGGCGAGCAGCCGGGCGATGGAGCGGGCCTCGGTGCGGTGCTCCCGGCCGCGCTGCACCTCCAGCGTCGCGTCGGTGGGCGCGATCGGGAAGGTCAGGTGCACCACCCCGTCGGCGAACTGCCGCTGCACCTGGTAGCCGAAGTCGGAGAAGACCCGCAGCATCGCACCGTTGGCCGGCAGCACCTCCGCCACGAAGTTGGCGATGTCGTTGCGGCTGGCCGCGTCGGCCAGGTGCTCCAGCAGCACCGAACCGATACCCCGGCCCTGGTAGGCGTCCTCGACCACGAACGCCACCTCGGCCTCGGGCGCCTGTGGGCCGAGCCGCTCGTAGCGGCCGACGGCGACGATCCGGTCGCCGACCAGCACCACGAACGCCTCCCGGTCGCGGTGGTCGACGTTGACGAAGCGTTGCAGGTCCCGCTGGGGGATGCGCGGATACGGCGAGAAGTAACGCAGGTAGCGGGTGCGCTCGGAGAACCGCGAGTGCATCGCCACGATGCCCGGCCCGTCCGACGGACGGATCGGGCGCAACTGCACGGTCGTGCCGTCGCTGAGCAGCACGTCCACCGGTTGTTCCACCGTGGTCACCCGTTCGGCCCTCCCCCGGCCGGCTCAGTCGCGCGGATCGTGCGGGTCGAGCCCGAACAGTGGGAAGGCGGTCTTGCGGGCCGCCGCGATCGCCCGGTCCACCGCCGTCGGCTCGCCCGTCGGCTGCCACGGCTCGTACGACGGGTCGATGTCGTCGGTCATCCGCAGCGGGATCTGCCGCCCCGGCCGGCGCGCGGTGGCCAGCTCCCGCCAGGCGGGCGGGGTCAACGTCGCCGGGTCGATCGGCTCCCCCGTCGCCACCGCGAGCAGGTGTGTCCAGGCCCGGGGCACCACCTCGACCAGCGCGTACCCGCCACCGCCGGTGGCCACCCAGCGGCCCTCGCAGAGTTCGTCGGCGAGGGCCCGCAGGGCCAGGTAGGTGGCCCGCTGACCGTCGACGGAGAGGTTCAGGTCGGCGAGCGGGTCGAGCCGGTGCCCGTCGGCGCCGCACTGGGTGAACAACACCTGCGGCCGGAACGCGCGCAGCACCGACGGCACCACCGCGTGGAAGGCGCGCTGCCAGCCGGCGTCGTCCACGCCCGGCGGCAACGGAACGTTGACGGCGCTGCCCGGCGCCTGTGAGCCGCCCGTCTCGTCCGGGAAGCCGGTGCCCGGGAAGAGCGCCAGCGGCGTCTCGTGCACGCTGACCGTCAACACCCGGGGGTCGTTCCAGAAGATCTGCTGCACCCCGTCGCCGTGGTGCACGTCCACGTCCACGTACGCGACCCGCTCGGCGCCGAGGTCGAGCAGGCGGGCGATGGCCACCGCCGGGTCGTTGTAGACGCAGAACCCGGCGGCCCGGGCCGGCATGGCGTGGTGCAGCCCACCGGCCACGTTGACCGCCCGCCGGGCCTCGCCCCGCCAGACCGCCTCGGCCGCCGCCACCGAGGCCCCGGCGACCAGCGCGCTGGACTCGTGCATCCCGTCGAAGACCGGATTGTCCGAGGTGCCCAGCCCGAAGCCGGCGAAGAGCGGGTCGCGGGGAGCCACCCGCACCGCGTCGAGGTAGCGCGGGTCGTGCACCCGGGTCAGCAGCGCGTCGCCGGCCGGCTCCGGCTTCACCAGCCGCACCCCCGGACGCTCCAGGACGCCGAGCTCGCGGGCGAGCGCGACGGTCAACTCCACCCGTACCGGGTCGAGAGGATGATCTCCCATGTCGTAGGCGAGCAGGGACTCGTCCCACACCACCACCGTGTCCTCGGACATGGCCTCATCGTCGCACGCGCTCCCGGACGCACCCGCACACGCGCTGCTCAGCCGGCCGGTGTCGCCGGCGCACGGCGTGCTCAGCCCGGTGTCGGTCCGGTGGCCACCGGTCGGGTCGGGTCGGCGACCCAGTTGCTCCACGATCCGACGTAGAGCGCCGCGTCCGGTCGGCCGGCGAGGTGCAGCGCCAACACGGCCTGGGCGGCGGTCACCCCCGACCCGCAGTACGCCCCGACCGGCCGCCCGTCGCCCACCCCGGCCGCGGCGAACCGTTCGCGCAGGACGTCGGCGGCCGGGAACCGGCCCTCGGCGACGTACTCGGGCGCCGGCAGGTTCACGGCACCGGGGACGTGGCCGGCGACCGGATCGATCGGCTCGGTCTCGCCCCGGTAGCGCGGTGCGGCGCGCACGTCGAGCAGGACACCCTCGCCGGCCGCGGCCGACCGGGCTGCCTCCCCCGCGTCGAGCACCGGCAGCGCGCCGGGGCGCACCTCGACGTCGCCCGGTGCCGGGGCCGGCACCGCCGTGCTGGTGGGCAGCCCGGCGGCCAGCCACGCGGGGAAGCCGCCGTGCAGCAGCCGTACCGGCCGGTGGCCCGCCCAGCGCAGGGTCCACCAGGCGCGGGCGGCGGCCATGCCGTCGCCGCCGTCGTACACCACCACGGGATGACCGGCCCGGACCCCGGCGGCCCGCAGCACGGCCTGGAGCGCGGCGGGGTCGGGCAGCGGGTGGCGGCCCACGGGGCCGGGCGGCCCGCAGAGCGCGGTGTCCAGGTCGACGAAGACCGCGCCGGGGAGGTGGCCGGCGGCGTAGTCGTCCCGGCCGGGCGGGCCGACGAGCCGCCAGCGGACGTCGAGCAGGGTGGGCGAATCGGCGTGGCCGAGTTCGACAGCGAGCCGGTCGGCCTCCACCAGAAGATCCTCGGTTCCGGGCATGGCGTCCAGTCAACACCATCCGGGCACGGACCTGGCGGTTCGCCGTGGGTCGTTCGGCGAACGCCAAGGTAGCATCGTTGGCCGGAGGGCCGCTGGCGTGAAGCGCGACTTGGTCGACACGACCCAGCCTGAAGTTACCTTCGCCGCAGGAAAGGGATGAAGGTGTCTAAGACGGATTTGGTCGATACGACCGAGATGTACCTCAAGACCATCCTCGAGCTGGAGGAGGAGGGGGTGCCGCCGCTGCGGGCCCGGATCGCCGAGCGGTTGGGGCAGAGCGGCCCCACCGTCAGCCAGACCGTCGCGCGGATGGAACGCGACGGCCTGCTCACCGTCGAGGGCGACCGGCACCTGGCGCTCACCCCGCACGGCCGCAGCAACGCGGTCTCCGTGATGCGCAAGCACCGGCTCGCCGAGCTCCTGCTGGTCAACGTCATCGGGATGCCCTACGAGGAGGCCCACGAGGAGGCCTGCCGGTGGGAACACGTGATGAGCGACGCCGTCGAGAAGCGGGTCTACGACCTGCTCAACCGGCCGACCCGCTCGCCCTACGGCAACCCGATCCCGGGGCTGGAGGAGTTGGGCAGGCCGGAGCAGCCGACCGCCGCCCCAGCCGAGGGTGAGCGCAACCTGGCGTTCCCCGGCCTGTCGGGGTCGGTCGTGGTCCGGCGGATCTGCGAGAGCGTGCAGACCGACGCCGACGTGCTCCGGCAGCTGCACGCCGCCGGCGTCGACCCGGGCGCCACGGTGACGGTCGCGCAGGAACGCGACGGGGTCTCCATCGACCGCTCCGGCGAGCGGATCAGACTGCCCCGCGAGATCGCCTCCCGCGTCTTCGTAGCCGCCCACTGACCCACCCCACGCCCACCCCACCCACCCCTCGCCCCGCTCGCCGCGGCTCAGCTCGGCGATCTTGCACTTTGTGCCCGGGCACGTCCGACATGACGGGCAGCTCGGGGGCCGAAAGTGCAAGATCGCGGGCAGCCAGGGGTGAAGGCGGGGAGACAGGGTCAGATCGCGCGGGTGTCGAGTTGCTTGGCCAGGGTGATGAGGGCTTCCGTCAGGTTCTCGGCGTCGGCGGTGTCGGTGTCCTGGGGGGTGGCATAGCGCAGGGTGGCCAGGCGGCCCTCGGTTGCCAGCCAGCCCACCTCTGCGACCGGGCCGAGGGCACCCTTGGCCGAGGCGGTCCGCCGATACGCCCTCTGGCCGAGCCCGGAGACCTTGGCCGCCTTCCCCGGCACCACCTCGGCGGTGAACGTGGCCGCGTCGATCGAGGTCTCGGTGACCGTCAGCGTCAGCTCCGGCAGGGCGGCCTGCCCGGCGCGTACCACGCAGGTGTGGCTGTCGCCCGTCTCGCTGGCCGCGGCGACGTCGAAGCGGACGCCCGCGTGCTGCTCGATGACGCCGAAGTCCAGCAGCCGGCACGCCCCGCCGGACGAGGCCGCCACCACGTCGGCCGCCACCGGCGCCGGTGGCGGCACCGCCACCGGCTCGGCCTCCGCGCCGCAGCCCGCCGCCAGCAGTGCGGCCACCCCGACGCCCACGATCCGCCCGCGCACGATCATTCCTCCGCTGCCTCACCCCGACCTGCCCGCCGGACACCGTACGGCCCGCCGGAGCCACTTGTGAAGACCGGAGTCCGAACAGGGCGAGGACCGGCGCGGAGGCGCGGCCGTGGTCTTCCGGCTCCGCCGTGAGGTGTACGCCATGGACAGCCAGCGGGTCGGCAACCAGGTCGTTCGCGTGACCACCAGCCTCGGCCGGCTCGCCGCCAACCGGCTCACCTGCGTGCACACCCGCTGGTGTCCACGAACTGAGCACGGTCCCGGCTCCCGGCAGTCGTGACCGCCGGGAGCCGGGACCGCGTGAGGGATCAGGCGACCGGACGCATCCGGCCCCAGTGCCACCAGGGGATGGAGAAGCCGAGCTGGTCGGCCCAGCCGAAGAACTTCTCGCTGCGCGGGTAGTACGTGCCGTACCAGAACAACGGCACCCATTCGGTGTCGCGCGCCCACACCTTCTGGAGCTCCCGGTAGTGCTCACGGCGCTCGGCGCGGGTCGCGGCGTTGCGCGCGGCCAGGTAGGCGGCGTCCACGTCGGCGTTGCGGTGCATGCACATGTTGTTCTGCCCGCCGGAGGAGTACTTCGTCGCCGTGATCTCCGGGTCCGGCGCCATCGAGCCGCCGACGATGATCAGGTCGAAGTCGTGCTGGTCACGGACCTGGCGCGACCAGTCCACCGAGGACAGACCGGCGAAGGTCGTCTCGAACCCGACCGCACCCAACTGGCGGCTGATCATCTCAGCGATCGGCTTGTGACCGTGGAACGTGTCCATGTAGAACATGGACAGCCGACCCCGGACACCCGACGAGTCTGCGGTGACACCCGCCTCGTCCAGCAACGTGCGGGCCCGCTCCGGGTCGAAATGGGGCGCCTTGGCGTCGGGATTGAACGCCCACGAGGAGCCGATCAGGTAGTGGTCCCAGGCCTGGGACACCCCGGGGTCGCCCAGTTCGGCGATCTCGTCCCGGTTCACCGCGTGCGCGATGGCCTCCCGTACCCGCTGGTCCTGCCACAGCTCGCGACCGTGGTTGAAGTCCAGCAACGCCATGCCGGGACCGCGCCGCTTGAGGACCTCGATCCCCGGCACGCCCTCCACCAGGCCCAGCCGGTCCCGGGTGACCGTGTCCTGGGGCGCGAAGTGGGCCTCGCCGCGAGCGATCATCCGGGCGCACTCGTCGCGGTCCGGGACGATCTTCAGGATGATCCGGTCGATCTCCGGCTGCGGACCCCAGTGGTTCTTCACCGCCTCCAGGATGATGTGCTCGCCCGGAATCCACTCGGCCAGTCGGAACGGGCCCGAACCCACCGGGTTCAGGTTGTGCGGGTTCGTCGCCCAGTCCGTTCCCTCGTACAGGTGCCGGGGCAGGATGTGCGCGAAGATGAAGTTCCCCAGGAGTACGAGGAATCCGGCGTTCGGGGTGTGCAGGTGGTAGTCGACGGTGTGGTCGTTGACCGCGACGATCGTTTCCACGTCCCGCAGGAACATCCCACCCTGGTAGCCCATCTTCTTGGCGTGCAGGTGGGTGTAGACGACGTCGTGCGCGGTCAGCGGCATGCCGTCCTGCCACCGGGCGGCCTTGTTGAGGTGGAAGCGCCACCGGCGCGACCCGTCCAACTGCTCCCAGTGCGTCGCCAGATCCGGGAACGGGTTCACCTCGTACCACTCGTTCAGTACGACGCGGTTGTAGATGTTGTTGCAAGCCAGATAGCCGGCGCTGCCTGTCACGTTCCGGTACACGTCATTGAACTCCACCGCGTCATGCGGAGTAGCCACCACGAAATCTACGGACATGCGTGCCTCTCTGTTCTGTTGTTCGGTGACGGCTACAGGGCATCGCCGTGCGGGCACGGCGGCAGGCCGTCGGTTTCCGTCGGCCATCGGCGTTGCAGCATCCGCGGCTTGGCCCGTTCGATCCGCGGGTCCGGGACCGGCACCGCGGCCAGGAGTTCCCGGGTGTACGGGTGGGCCGGCTCGCCGATCACCTGTGCGGTCGGGCCGAGTTCGACCAGTTGACCGCCGTACATCACCCCCACGCGGTGGGAGATGTCGGCGACCACCGCAAGGTCGTGGGCCACGAACAGGTAGGAGACCTGCCGTTCCCGCTGCAACTCCTTGAGCAGGCTCAACACCTCGGCCTGGACCGACACGTCCAGCGCCGACACCGGCTCGTCCAGCACGATCAGCTTCGGGTTCAGGGCCAGTGCGCGGGCGATGGCGATGCGCTGGCGCTGGCCGCCGGAGAACTCGTGCGGGAACTTCCGCAGGCTGGCGACGGGCAGGCGTACCTGGTCGAGGAGCGTCCGGGCCCGTCGGCTGTCCACCGGCAGCCGGTGGATCCGCATCGGCTCCGCGAGCAGGTCCGCCACCGTCATCCGAGGATCCAACGAGGTGTACGGGTCCTGGAACACCACCGAGATCTCCTGCTGGAGCGCGCGGGCGGTGGCACCCTTGCGCTGGGAGACGTCCTGACCCAGGAACAGCACCTGACCCGAGGTCGGCTGCTGCAACCCGAGGATGGTCCGCAGCAGCGTGGTCTTGCCCGACCCCGATTCCCCGACGATGCCGAGGGTCTCCGCCGGACCGACCGAGAACGAGGCGGAGCAGAGGGCGTGCACGATGGCCTGCCCGCGCCGCCGGGCCGCTCGGGGGGCTCGGAAGTGCTTCACCAGGTCCGTGACCCGCAACAGTTCGGCGGACTCGCCGGCGGGCGTCTTCGTGCTCATTGCCTCTCCACCGCCTGACTGGTGATCCGGGGTGCCAACGACAGCAGCTTCCTGGTGTAGTCCGACTCCGGGTTGTCGAAGATGGCGAAGACGTCCCGCTGTTCGACGATCTCGCCCTGGTACATCACGGCGACGCGGTCCGCGATGCCGGCGACGAGAGCCAGGTCGTGGGTGATGAAGAGCATCGCCGCGCCGGTGCGTTCCCGGGCCAGCGCCAACGTCGCCATCACCTGGGCCTGCACGGTGACGTCCAGGGCGGTGGTGGGCTCGTCGGCGATGATGAGATCCGGATCGTGCACCATGGCCAACGCGATCGCGATCCGCTGCCGCATGCCGCCGGAAAGCTGGTGCGGATACTGGTCGAGCCGAGCCTCCGCGTCCTTGATGGCCACGCTCTCCATGAGTTCGATCGCGCGCCGTCGCGCCTCGGCCCGGTTGACCGTGCCGGCCAGTGCCATCGAGTCCGCGAACTGGGCGCCGATGGTGAGCACCGGGTTGAGGGTGGTCGACGGGTCCTGGAGGATCATCGCGATCCGCCGGCCCCGGTACTCGCGCCACTGCGCGAAGCTCAGGCCGCTGAGCTCGGCACCGTCGAAGTTGATCGACCCGCTGCCCACCGCGTTACTGGGCAGCAGCCCCACCAGGGACAGCGCGGTGAGCGACTTTCCGGACCCGGACTCACCGACGAGGGCCACCACCTCACCCGGCTCGACCTCCAGGCTGACGGCGTCCACCGCGACGTGTTCGCCGAACCGTACGGAGAGGTCCGAGACCCTGAGCAGCGGCTTCCGCGACGGATCCGGATCGCCGGACACCGGCTGTGGCCTGCGCCTGCGCAGCCGGCGAGGTGTCGCCAGCGGGTTGGTGGGCGAGGACTTCGGGTTGAAGGCGTCCCGCAACCCCTCCCCGACGTAGTTGACCGCCAGCACGATCGTGATGATCAGCAGACCCGGGAAGTAGAACAGCCACGGGCGGGTCAGCACCGCCGACTGCGCGTTGGCCACGAGCAGACCCAGGGAGGTGTCCGGGGGCTGCACCCCGAACCCGAGGAAGGACAGGCTGCTCTCGGCGAGGATGGCCACGCCGAACATGAGCGTGCCCGACACCACGATGTGGTCCGACGCGTTGGGCACCAGGTGTCGGAACATGATGCGGAGCGGGCTCGCCCCCATCACCCGGGCCGCGTCGACGAAGGCCAACTCTCGCATCCCCAGCACGACACCTCGGACGAGGCGGGCCACCGACGTCCACATCAGCGCGCCGAGGACCATGGCCAGGCCGAGCCAGGAGACTCCCTTGCCCGCGACGAGCGAGCCCAGGAACGCGGCGAGCGCGATGGTGGGCAGGGTGAGCACGAGGTCGACCGTGCGCATCACGGCGGCGTCGACGAACCGACCGAAGTAGCCGGCCGCGACACCCATGACGACGCCGATGACGCAGGCGATGATCGTGACCAACCCCGCGATGAGCAGCGACTGCTGCATGCCCCGCAACACCAGCGCGAACAGGTCACGGCCCAGGGTGTCCGTGCCCATCGGGTGGCGCAGGGACGGGGACTGCGACAGTTCGGGGGTGATGTCGGTGTGGTCGTAGGGCCACAGCGGCGGCACGATGATCGCCACCAGGATGACGATGAGCAGGACAGCGAGCGCCCCCATGCCCACCTTGTGCCGGACGAACCGTCGGAAGGTGACGGCCATCTTCGAGGTCCCGGCCGTCGGCGCGAGATCGTTGGTCAGCTCAGGACTTTGCATAGCGCACCCGAGGATCCACAAGGCCGTACAGGATGTCGGCGATCAGGTTGAATACGACCACGGCGGTGGCGGCGATGAGCAACCACGCGAGTACGGCGTTGGTGTCGCGGATCGCGATCGACTCCAGCAGGAAGCCGCCCATTCCACGCCACTGGAAGACCGTCTCGGTGATCACCGCTCCGGAGAAGACGACCGGAAGGTCCAACGCCACGATGGTCACGATCGGGATGAGCGCGGGGCGGACCACGTACGACCTGACGATCCGTCCCCGGCTGAGGCCCTTGAGCACGGCGAACCGGACGTGGTCACCGGCCAGTCCCTCGGCGACCGCCGCACGCTGGTAGCGGCTCCAGGTCGCGAAGTGGACCAGGGCCAGCACCAGCGTCGGTAGGACCAGGTGCCCGGCGATGTCCGCGATCCGGGCGCCTATCGCCTCCGGTTGCGGCACGGAGACCGCACCCACCGTGTAGAAGAGCTGATAGCCGGTCATCTCGTTCAGCCCGATCGCCCACTGCTTGAACAGCACGGCCAGCCAGAACGAGGGCAGCGCGAGAAGCACGAACGCGGTGGGGGTCAGGACCAGGTCCGGCCAACGGCGTTGGTGCAGTGCCGAGACCGTGCCGGCGATCAGGGAGAGGACGAGCGCGAGCACGATGGCCAGCACCACGAGCCGCAGCGTGACGCCGACCCGGGTGCCCAGCTCGGCCCCGATGTCCCGGGTCGCGATGGTCGACGGGCCGAAGTCACCGGTGACCACCCCGCCGAGCCAGTTCAGGTAGCGCACGGGGAGGGGGTCGTTCAGCCCCAGGCGCTCTTCCTCAGCGGTGATCACCGACTCCGGGACCGGCGGCTGCCGGTCCCGGAGCTCAGCCAACGGATCTCCCGAGACCGAGATCACAGTGAAGATCACGACGGAGGCGAGCAGCAGTACCAGGACGGCACTGGCGAGCCGTCTAAGGATCAGCCGAAGCATGGCTTCGCTCCTCCTTCCCTCGGGAAGATCTGCATGTTGGGTACCGTGTCCCTAGACGGCGCGGATTCTGCCCCAGTGCCACCACGGCACCGAGTAGCCGACCTGGTCGGACCAGCCGAAGAAGTCCCGGCTCCGGGCGAAGTAGGTGCCGTACCAGAACAGCGGCACCCACTCGGTGTCCCGGGCCCAGATCTCCTGAAGCCGCCGGTAGTGCTCACCGCGCTCGGCGAGCGTGCCCGCGGTGCGCGCGGCCAGGTAGGCGGCGTCCACGTCGGGGTTGCGGTGCTGGGCCATGTTGTTCTCGCCACCGGTGGAGTACTTCGGGGCCGTGATCTCCGGGTCCGGCGCCATCGAGCCACCGACGATGATCAGGTCGAAGTCGTGCTCGCGGCCGATCCGGTGGGCCCAGTCCACCGACGACAGGCCCTCGAAGGTGACCTCGAAGCCGATCGCGCCCAACTGCCGGGTGATCAGCTCCGCCAACGGCTTGTGGCCGTGGAAGCTGTCCATGTAGAACAGCGACAACCGGGCCCGTACGCCGGAGGCGTCGGCCTTCATGCCCGCCTCGTCCAGCAGTGCCCGCGCGCGTTCCGCGTCGTGGGCCGGCGCCTTGGCGTCCGGGTTGAACGACCACTCCACCGAACCGAGCAGGTAGTGGTCCCAGGCCTGGGACACTCCGGGGTCGCCCAGTTCGGCGATCTCCGCCCGGTTCACCGCGTGGGCGACCGCTTCCCGTACCCGCTTGTCCTGCCAGATCTCGCGGCCGTGGTTGAAGTCCAGCAGCGCCATGCCCGGCCCCGGGTCCTTCAGCAGCTCGATGTTGGCCGTGGCCCCGTCGAGCAGGTGCAGCCGGTCCTTGGTCAGGGTGTCCTGCGGGAAGTAGTGCGCCTCACCCCGGGCGACCATCCGGACGCACTCGTCGCGGTCCGGGACGATCTTCAGGATCAGCCGGTCGATCTCCGGCTGCGGGCCCCAGTGGTTCTTGACCGCTTCCATGATGACGTGCTCGCCCGGAATCCACTCCGCCAGCCGGAACGGACCGGAGCCCACCGGCTTGAGGTTGTGCGGGTTCGTGGCCCAGTCCGTTCCCTCGTACAGGTGCCGGGGCAGGATGTGGGTGAAGATGAAGTTGCCCAGCAGGACGAGGAATCCGGCGTTGGCGGTGTGCAGGTGGTAGTCGACGGTGTGGTCATTGACCGCCACGATCGTCTCGACGTCCTTCATGAACCGCCCGCCGGTGTAGCCCATCTTCTTGGCGTGCAGGTGGGTGTAGACGACGTCGTGCGCGGTCAGCGGCGTGCCGTCCTGCCACCGGGCCGCCTTGTTGAGGTGGAAGCGCCACCGGCGCGACCCGTCCAACTGCTCCCAGTGCGTCGCCAGATCGGGGAACGGGTTGATGTCGTACCACTCGTTCAGCACGACCCGGTTGTAGATGTTGTTGCAGGCGATGTAGCCGGCGCTTGCGGTGGTGTTGCGGTAGACGTCGTTGAATTCAATCGCATCGTGTGGGGTCGCCACCACAAAGTCGATCGTCATCCGGTTCCTCTCTCGCGGAGCGGAGAACTACTTACGTAGTCCCCACTGCTCGACATTCATCGTGGTTCCGTACTTGCTGGGATTGATGAAGATGTTGCCGAACTTGTTGGGGTACGCGGCCATCTGCGGGTTGGCGAACAGCGGCAGCACCACACCGTCGGAAAGGAGCGTCCGGTCGATCTCGTTCATCAGATCGATCTGCTTCTGCGGGTCCAACTCCGTCGCGGCTGCCGCGAAGAGTCGATCCGCCTCCGGCGACGAGTAACCGAACGAGCGGGCGGCCTTGGTGCCGTACCACTGCTGGAGGGAGAGCGAGCCCAGGTCGAGTGCGGTGCCGGTGGCCATGATGTCGAAGCTGCCCGTCCGCAGCGCGGGAGAGTAGCGGGCGCCGTCGGCCGCGTCGATGGTCACGGTGATGCCCAGCGGCTTGAGCTGCGACTGGGTGATCTGCGCGAGTTCCATGCGAAGGACGTCGGTGGACAGGGTCAGCATCTTCAGGTCACGCAGCGGCTTCCCGTCCGGGAGGATCAGCTTGCCGTCGGTGAGCTTGTATCCGGCCTTTTCGAGGATCTCGATGGCGGCCTTCGTGTCGCCCTTTCCGATGTTGAGCTCATCGGTGTTCTCGCGGTAGGCGGGGATGCCACCCACCTTCTGTCCGGGCACGTACACACTGCTCTTCGAGGTCGGCTGGTCCGGGGCGAACTGGCCCACGGTGCGCTTGCGCATGTCCTCGAGGTTGAGCCCGGTGGAGATGGCCTTGCGTAGCGCCGGGTCGCTCATCACGTCGCCGGTGGTCTTCATGCCGAGGTGGAAGTAGGTGAGCGTCGAACCGAGCAGGACGGTCATGTTGTTCATGGCCTTCACCTGGTTGACGGTGTCGACCGTGGGGTTCTGGTACGCGAGGTCGACCTCACCGTTCTGCAGCGCGGTGATCTGTGCGCCCTGACCGGCGATGTAGCGGGTGTTGATGGTGTCCAGGTGCGCCGGGTCGCCGTACCACTTGGGGTTCTTGACCATCGTCATCGAGACGCCGTCCTGGTATTCCTTCACCAGGTACGGGCCGCCCGAGAACTTCGGCACGTTCTTGCCGAAACCGTCGTTGAAAGAGGTCGCCAGGTCCCCGTACGAAGCGGCCACGTGCGCCGGCAGGATGTAGTTGAACAGCGCCTGCCACTGGGCGAACGGCTGCGAGTAGGTCATCGTGACCGTCTTGCCGTCCGCACTGGTGTCGACGGACGTGATCAGCGAGTAGCCCTCGGTGAAGGCGGCCTTGCACTCGGCGCACTTCTTCGGGTCCTGCACGGCCTGCGTGTACTCGAAGTCCTTGCCGGTGATGGGCGTGTCATCGGACCAGACGGCCTTCGGCTGGATCTTGTATTCGACCTTCATCGGGTCGGTGCTGACCACCTCGGCCGATTCCAGGAGTGCCTTGTTGAGCACCACGCTGGTGTCCGGGTTGGTCAGGAACGGGTGGGGATAGAACGGCCACTGCTGTTGGCGCTGGCCGGTGGTGTCACCGGCGGCGGACAGCGGGTTCCAGTCCACGGGAGCGCTGGCGGCGGCGATGGTCAGCGTCCCGCCGGCTGTCACCTCGGTCGACGAGGTCGAGGCGTTCGGCTTGTCGTCGGCGATCTTCGTGCAGCCGGCCATCCCGGCGAGCGCGGCAAGCGCGACAACGGCCACGAGGCGTCGAGGGGTTTTCACTGGCACACGTCCTCTGAGCTGAATGAGTGGTATGCGGCTTTCGCCGAATGCGGCGCGACTCAGGCGGCGGCTGCCAGGGTGGCTGGACTCCGCAGGCTGGGGACCTCGAAGTGCGAGGTCAACGCACAAGAAGCTAGGTTCGGGTTATGTTCTGGTCAACACGGATATGTCCATGGACATATTAGTAGGGTGGCCGCCTGACCAGCGACGACGCCCTCATCGGCGGGCTCCGACCCACCGCTGCCGCCAGAAGGGCTCACATCGGGCGAGCGGTCCGCTCCGGTTCGACCCCCAGCTGAGGCGCTACAGTCAGCACCGCCATGCCTTTTCGCCCGAATCGCTTTTGGCGCATACCACCATCAGAGGACGCAAACCGTGACACCACCGGCGCCGCTGGACAGCGAGGAATGCCTGCGGCTCATCCAGTCGCGGCTCACGCTGCGTACGACCAACGCGCTGGCTCGCGCGATCATCGACATGATCGCCTCGGGCGAACTGCCGGCGCAGTCCCAGCTGCCCACAGTGCGGGATCTGGCGACCCAGTTGGGGATGAGCCGATCGGCCGTGGCGCAGGCATGGAAGACCCTCAGCCTGCGGTACGTGATCGAGACCCGGCGTCGGGGAGGCACCTTCGTCCTGGGGCCACCGCAACCCCCGCGGGCCCGACGGTTCGACAGCATGGTCCGCACCTCGTCGACGATGCCGGTCGATCTGGGAAACCTGCGCAGCGACAACCTGACGCCCCCGGATCTGGCCCCGGCTCTGGAGTACGCGCTCAGCAGCCGCACCCTGCACAACACCTTCGCCGATCCCATCACGCCCGAACTGGCGGCATCCGTCCGGCCGCACTGGCCGTCCGAGACCAACCACTTCCTTGCCACCCACGGCCTCGTAGACGCCCTCGAACTGGCGCTCACCTCGGTGGCTCGTCCCGGTGACCGGGTGATCATCGAGTCGCCCAGCCAGGCCCGGGTGCTCGACATCCTGGAGTCCATCGGCGCCACCGCCGTCCCCGTCCAGTTCCGGCCGGACGGCCCCGACCTGGACCAGTTGCGGGTGGCGCTGATCAGCAAGCCGGCCGCGATGATCTACCAGCCGAACGGGAGCGCCCCCTCGGGCCGGACCGTGGACGACAACTGGGTCGAGGCCGCCGCGGCGCTGCTCCGCGACGAGTCGTTTCCGATCTTCGAGCTGTCCCTGACCCCGCTGATGCGGTCCCGACAGCGATCCCTGGCGAACCATCTGCCGAGCCGGGTCGTCCACATGCAGAGCTACAACTTCTTTTTCGGCGCCGACCTACGCGTCGCCGTGGTCGGCGGCGGCCCGGAATACATCGAAATGATGTGGATGCGGCTCACCTACTCATCCCGATGGGTCAGTCGGATCCTCCAACTCGCGCTGGCATTCCAATTGACCGACGACAGAGCGAGACGCCACACGAGCGAGTTCGTCATCGAGTGCAGACGGCGACACGCCGCCTTCTGCCAGGCCCTCGCCAGCCATGGGTTCGACCTTGAAACGACTGACGGACCGCACATCTGGCTGCCCGTTCCCGACGAGCACTCGGTCTGCACACGACTCAGCCGAAACGGAATCGTCGTACACCCCGGCAGCTTCTTCGAAGCGGAACCGGGCCGGCAGCAACACGTGCACATCAACGGCGCCGCACTGGGCAGTGGCATGGAAGCCACAGCCCGATCGATCGCCGAGGCGTGTCAGATACCCGCGAAGGTTGGCGAGGCCTCCGCAGTCCCGATCCACCGATGAATACCGGGTTGGCGATACCCAACCACCCGATATCGAAATGATCGACCAGGAAATCTCAGTCGTCGACGTACGGGCAGTGCCGGCAGCCGCGACCGCAGCAGGTGCCGCGCCGGGCCAGGAAACCCGCGCTGAGCACGAAGAGACCGGTGGCCGGGTCGAGGTAGCCGGCCTCACCGGCGGCCAGGGCGGCGGTGTGCGCGGCCAGGATCGGCGCCCGGTCCGGGTGCTCCGGCGGCAGCCGGGACCGGTGCGGCTCGGTCAGCGGCCGGTCCGCCAGCGGTCGTCGCTCTCCGGTCACCGGCGCAGTCTAGAGCCGCGTCCGGCGGCCCGCCCGGGTCGGATAACCGGCGGCGGCGGTACGGGTCTCCCAGAATGCGGGACGTAGACCGGCACGCGCTGCGGCTGGCCGGCACCCGGGTCCTCGGCAACGGCGTCGTCATGCTCCGCCACCAGCGCACCGACTACCGGCGGCGGCCATCGGCTCCCGTACGCCCCCGCGGCGGCGGGGTGACCCCGGGCACCGACCCGCCCCCGATGGCGCAGAAGCACGTTGGTTTTCCGTTCCGCCCGGCCTATGGTGGCTGCATGTGTTCGGTCGGTCAGCAGAAGAGCACCGCCGTCGTGGTGACGGCGGCGCCCGCTGCTGCCTGCCGGTGTGCCCTGCGGGTGACCGTGGCGACCCGGGTGGTGCGATCCGCGGTCGCACCGTCGTACGCCGGTTCGGCCGCCTCTGGACTGCCGAGCCCCGCCGGACGTAGCCCTCCGTGAGCCGGTTGCAACTCTTGCAAACGGCCACCAGGGCGAAGCTATCCAGCTTCGGCCCTTTTTCTTTTTCCAAGGAGCTACGACATGACCACGCCCACCCAGTCGAACGAGCAGAAGTGGCTCGATGACCTGCGTACGACACTGACGAACGACTTCGAGACGCAGACCGTCCGGCTCACGCAGCTGACGGCCGACACCGGCGACCCGGGCGAGGCGCACACCCAGAGCGCGCTGATCGCCGCCACCCGGCAGAGCATCGACCAGATCAGCGGGGCGCTGCGGCGTCTCGCCGAGGGCCGCTACGGCGTCTGCGAGCGGTGCACCGCGCCGATCCCCCGGGAGCGCCTGGAGGTGCTGCCCCACGCCCGCTTCTGCGTGCCCTGCCAGCAGAAGCAGCACTGACGTACGCAGGCTGCCGCGCCCCACCCGGCGCGGCAGCCCACCCGTTGTCGCCGACTGACAGTTCGGCGCCACCGGCGGCAGGGGTGGACGTCACTGCGGACGCCACAGGTTCGGGTGGCGGCGCCGGGCACAGAAGCCCGTCAGACAGCGAGGTGGACCGGCAGCTACCTGCCGGCCCACCCCGTACCACCCGTACGTACTGGCGGAAGACACCTATTCGCAGCGTCCGGTATTCCTCAGGCTGCGCCCGTGTCGAGGTCAGGGCGGACGACGTCGGCGATCTCGGTGGCGATCTCCTCGATCGTGTACTGAGCAGTGCTGCGGGCGATCTTGTCTGCGAGGGATGGGCTCTGGTTCACAACCTCGTCCTTGGTGATCTCGTGCCAGATGGGAAGCAGGCTCTGTTTGCCGGAGACCTGCATGGTGATGAGGCCGTCGAGTTCGTACTGGGGCCAGCCTTTCCGAAAGAAGGACCGGGACAGCACCACGATGCCGAATCGGCTGCGGGCCAAGCCGGCATCGATCTTGCGGCGGAGACTGTCGCCAATGCGCAGTTCGAACGCGTCGAGCCAGACGGACACGCCCAGTTCTCGCAGGTGCTCGGCGAGTGGAGTGACGACGGCCGGTTTGTCCTCGCTGGCATGCGAGATGAAGACGTCCCAGACCCGGGAGTCGTCGGTGCTGAGGGAAGGTGGTGCTTCGTGGCGGATCTGGGTTAGCGGGGCGGTCGTGCTGCTGCCGCGCAGTCTCGGAAGCGGCGGCGGCTCGACGTTCACGGTGGTCCGCACCGATCCGCGCAGGCCCGCCATGTCGATCGTCACGTGCCAGCGGCCGTCGCGAGGGATGGGAAGCCGGACGGGCGACTTGGTGACGAGGCCTCCGGCGTAGCGATGCGCACGGCCGTTCTTGTAGCTGGAGAAGTTGCTTGAGTCCATCAATCGGACGTTCGCGGCGTTCCCACGAAGTTGGACGACGACGGTGGCGCCGCGCTTGAGCTGACCGAGGTCGTAGTGCTGGAAGTTCATGCTCCCTTTCCCGGATGTCCTGGCCGTCGGGCCGGTGGGGATTCGTTGGAGTTTGTCGTCGCCGCGTGTGCCACGAACTGGGCCCAATCTCGTTTGGCCCAGACCGTCCATCGCACGGTGGTGGTGATGTGCAGACCTGTCAGGTCAGCCAGGACCGAGGCGGGAAGTTCGGCGGCAAGTGCGAGCCGGGCTGCGTTGCGTCCGGCGAAGGTGCTGATGCCGGCGCGTTGGAGCCGTGTGGCGATGGCGTGGGCTGGCCGGGTCGCGATCTGCCCGGGGAAACAGCCAGCCCGGAGACGTGTCGATTCGAGTCAGGGTGGATCGGGCACCGGCGTGAGTCTGGAGCCGGTGGAACAGGTCGGCGAGGCGGGGTGGTAGGCGAGTTGGCGACCGTCGATCAAGAGGTGAGTGTGGTCCAGATCGCACATGACGTCGGCTTTGCGTAGGCGGAGCACCTGGGTCAGCGGGAGCGCAAGCAGCAGGACCAGGGCTTCAGCAACGCGCAGATCGGCCCCAGGCAAATCCACCTTCGGTTGCGTCACGTTGCATCCAATGCAACCTTGATGAAGGCGTTACGGCTGGGCCGTGCTGCCCAGGCGGTAGGACCTGGGCAGCACCTCAAGCTACTTGCGCTTGCGGGACTTCGACGGCGTCTGCGACAGCGCGCTGGCCGCAGCCGTCTTGTCCGCCTTCGACGACTTCGGGTCCCCGAGCACCCTGGCAGCAGCCGAAGCCGCCTTGGCACTCGTCTGCCGAGTGTTTCGAGACATATTCACCACCTCCTCCGCAGTTGTCCTGCGGCCCGAGATGTGGTGTCATGCTGGTTCCTAGGCGCAGCGGACACCACGTCCCTGCCGCAGCGACCGCCCGATCCTCCTACCGGCTCGGGCGGTCGCTGTCTTTCAGACCCGGTCGGCGTCCCACGACCAACATCGCAGAACGCCAGCCCGAGCCCACGTCACCATCGAGCAATTCGACGTTGCATCAAATGCAACTCCGCCCAGTTTCAGCTGCAGCCGCTGGTGGAGCCGCAGCCCTCGCAGACGTAGCAGCTACCGGCCGGACGCATCTTCGTACCGCAGGTGAAGCAGAGCGGCGCGTCGGCGGCCTTGCCGATCACGGCCTCCAGCAGCTCGGTGCTGGAACCCACGGACGACGCCGGCTTCGCGGCGACGACGTCGGCCATCTCCTGCGCCGGCTGGGCGACCGGCCCGGTCTTCGGTTCGGTCGGCGTCTCGACCGGGGCGGAGGCGGCCATCGCGGTGAGGTCCGCACCGTTCGCCTCCGCCTCCGCCTCGGCCCGGAGCTGGGCGGCCCGCTCGCTGGCGGTGAAGATGCCCAGCTCCGCGCGGCGCTCGTACGGCAGGAAGTCCAGCGCCAGGCGACGGAAGATGTAGTCCATCACCGAGGCGGCCATCCGCACGTCCGGGTCGTCGGTCATGCCGGCCGGCTCGAAGCGCATGTTGGTGAACTTGCTGACGTACGTCTCCAGCGGGACGCCGTACTGGAGACCGATGGAGATGGCCACCGAGAAGGCGTCCATCACGCCGGCCAGGGTCGAGCCCTGCTTCGACATCTTGAGGAAGACCTCGCCGAGTCCGTCGTCCGGGTAGGAGGACGCGGTGAGGTAGCCCTCGGCGCCGCCGACGGAGAAGCTGACCGTCTGCGACGGGCGCTTCTTCGGCAGCCGCTTGCGCACCGGGCGGTATTCGACGACCTTCTCGACGACCTTCTCCACCTCGGCCGGGGCCTCGGTGCTCGCGGCGGCCTTGCTCGGCTTGGCGACCGAGAGCGGCTGGCCGACCTTGCAGTTGTCGCGGTAGATCGCCAGCGCCTTGAGGCCGAGCTTCCAGCCCTCGAAGTAGATCTTCTCGACGTCCTCGACGCTCGCCTGCTCCGGCATGTTGACCGTCTTGGAGATGGCGCCGGAGATGAACGGCTGGACGGCCGCCATCATCCGCACGTGGCCCATCGGGGCGATGGAGCGCTCGCCCATCGCGCAGTCGAAGACCGGGTAGTGCTCCGGCTTGAGGCCCGGGGCGTCGACCACGTGGCCGTGGTCGGCGATGTGCTCCACGATCGCCTCGACCTGCTCCTCGGGGTAGCCGAGGCTGCGCAGGGCGCGCGGCACGGTCTGGTTGACGATCTGCATCGAGCCGCCGCCGACCAGCTTCTTGAACTTCACCAGCGCCAGGTCCGGCTCGACGCCGGTGGTGTCGCAGTCCATCATCAGGCCGATGGTGCCGGTCGGGGCGAGGACGCTGGCCTGCGAGTTGCGCCAGCCGAACTTGTCACCGATCTTGTTGCCCTGGGTCCACTGCTTCGTCGCCTCGCGGACGATCGCGGTGGCCACGGTGCCCGCCGGCTTGATCTCGTCGTTGGCGGCGGCGTGCTTGCGCATGACCCGCTTGTGCGGCTCGGCGTTGCGGGCGTAGCCGTCGTAGGCGCCGACGACGCCGGCCAGCTCGGCCGAGCGGCGGTACGCCGTGCCGGTCATCAGCGAGGTGATCGCCGCGGCGACCGAGCGGCCCTGCTCCGAGTCGTAGGGCAGGCCGGAGGCCATCAGCAGGGCGCCCAGGTTGGCGTAGCCGATGCCGAGCTGCCGGTACGCGCGGGTGGTCTCGCCGATCTTCTCGGTCGGGAAGTCGGCGAAGCAGATCGAGATGTCCATCGCGGTGATGACGAACTCGACGGAGCGGACGAACTTCTCCACCTCGAAGCCGCCGTCGGCGCGGAGGAACTTCATCAGGTTGAGCGAGGCCAGGTTGCACGAGGAGTTGTCCAGGTGCAGGTACTCCGAGCACGGGTTCGACGCGGTGATCCGCCCGGTCTCCGGGCAGGTGTGCCAGTCGTTGATGGTGTCGTCGTACTGCAGGCCGGGGTCGGCGCACTCCCAGGCGGCGTGGGAGATGGTACGGAACAGGTTCTTGGCGTCGATGGTCTCGATCACCGCGCCGTCGAGCCGGCCGCGCAGGTCGAAGCCGCCGCCGTTCTCCACGGCGGTCATGAACTCGTCGGAGACCCGCACGGAGTTGTTGGCGTTCTGGTACTGCACGCTGACGATGTCGGCGCCGCCGAGGTCCATGTCGAACCCGGCGTCGCGCAGCGCGCGGATCTTGTCCTCCTCGCGCGCCTTGGTGACCACGAACTCCTGGATGTCCGGGTGGTCCACGTCGAGGATGACCATCTTCGCCGCGCGCCGGGTGGCGCCGCCGGACTTGATGGTGCCGGCGGAGGCGTCCGCGCCGCGCATGAAGCTGACCGGGCCGGAGGCGTTGCCGCCGGAGGAGAGCAGTTCGCGGGAGGAGCGGATCCGGGACAGGTTGACGCCGGAGCCGGAGCCACCCTTGAAGATCAGCCCCTCCTCCTTGTACCAGTCCAGGATCGAGTCCATCGAGTCGTCGACGGCCAGGATGAAGCAGGCGCTGACCTGCTGCGGCGAGGGCGTGCCGACGTTGAACCAGACCGGCGAGTTGAAGCTGAACACCTGGTGCAGCAGCATCCAGGTCAGCTCGTGGGCGAAGATCTCGGCGTCGGCCGGGCCGGCGAAGTAGCCGTACTCCTCACCGGCGGTGCGGTAGGTGGTGACCACCCGGTCGATCAACTGCCGGAGCGACCACTCCCGCTCCGGGGTGCCCACGGCGCCCCGGAAGTACTTCGTGGTCACGATGTTGGCCGCGTTGACGCTCCACGACTCCGGGAACTCGACCCCGCGCTGCTCGAAGTTGATCGAGCCGTCCCGCCAGTTCGTCATGACGACGTCGCGGCGCTCCCAGGTGACCTCGTCATAGGGGTGCACCCCCTCGGTCGTCCACACCCGCTCGACCTTGATCCCCGCGCCGGCCTTGTTCCGTGCCCTGCTGGTTGTCACACCGTCCCCCGACATCTCATCCGCCCCCTCGTCCGGACAGCCACCCGCCGCCCGATCGACTGTCATCAACTGCAAAGAATCTTCAACTGGTACGGCCGGCGGCCTCGACCGCGTCGGCCCCGGCGCCCTCCCGGGCGCGCGCGGCGGCCCGCAGCGTCTCGATCTCCCGCTCGAAGTCGGCGAGCGAGTCGAACGATCGGTACACGCTGGCGAACCGCATGTAGGCGACCTCGTCCAGGTCCCGCAGCGGGCCCAGGATGGCCAGCCCCACCTCGTGGCTGGGGATCTCGGCGGCCCCCTTGGCCCGGACGGTCTCCTCGACCTTCTGCGCGAGCAGCGCGATCGAGTCGTCGTCCACGGGCCGTCCCTGGCACGCCTTGCGCACCCCGCCGATGATCTTCGTGCGGCTGAACGGCTCGGTGACCCCGCTGCGCTTGACGACCGCGAGGACCGCCTCCTCCACCGTGGTGAACCGTTTGCCGCACTCCGGGCAGGACCGTCGCCGGCGGATCAACTGGCCGTCGTCGGCCTCGCGCGAGTCGACGACCCGGGAGTCGGCGTGCCGGCAGTACGGACACCGCATCGGGCCGACCCCCTTCGTCGATCACGGGCCCGCCGAACCGCTCCCCGGGCACGCGTCAGCGCGACGGAGCCATCTGTCGATGGTCTTCGCCGTGTCGACGGTGCCGGAGTGCGGTCGGTAGTCGAACCCAACCTGTAGGCGACTTACGCCCGTGTGACTACTACATCTAGGGGTTGACCGTAGGCCGCCGCGGATCGGAGGTCAAGTTGGCCGGCGTGTCCGGCGCGTCACCGGGATCCGGGGCCGATCGGCGACACCGCCCGCCGGAGAACCAACCGTCCGACGCCCCCGCGGGTTACCGGTCAGGCCGTGGTGATTCGGCCGACGACCGGACGGAAGTCGAACGCCCGTTCGACCCGACGTACCATTCAACAGAACACGAGTACGACCGGGCCGCCATTTTCACCCCGACACGCCGAGCAAGGTCGTACAGATGTTTGAAAATGACCGATCTCACCTATACGGTCTTGAACAACCGGGCGCGGAATCCTCCGTTCACCGGCCACCTCGCACCATCGCACGCACCACGAGCCGCCAAGGCACCCAGCGCCGACCAGGGAGGACGGACGTGACCGAGGATCGGGCCAGCCGGCCGAAGAGCCCGCAGCAGATCACCGAGGCGGGCCCGCCGGCCACCCGACGCCGGGGCGCCGCGCGCAGCCGGACCGGGCAGCCCGCCGTACGCCCGGTCACCCCGGTGGTCAGTGCCTTCCCCGACCCCGCGACGGTGGATCTCACCGCCCGGCAACGACGGATCCTCGAGTTCATCCGCAGCTGGGTGGAGCGGCACGGCTACCCGCCGAGCGTGCGCGAGATCGGTGAGGCCGTCGGTCTGGTCTCGCCGTCCAGCGTCGCCTACCAGCTCAAGGAGCTGGAGAAGAAGGGCTTCCTGCGGCGCGACCCCAACCGGCCGCGCGCCGTGGACGTCCGGGCGCCCGCCGACATCGACGACGAGCTGACCCGCTCGCAGCGCCCCACCCCGGCCTACGTGCCGATGCTGGGCCGGATCGCGGCCGGCGGCCCCATCCTGGCCGAGCAGGCCGTGGAGGACGTCTTCCCTCTCCCCCGCGAGCTGGTGGGTGAGGGGGAGGTCTTCATGCTCCAGGTCAAGGGCGACTCGATGCTCGACGCGGCGATCTGCGACGGCGACTGGGTCGTCGTCCGGCAGCAGCCGACCGCCGAGGCCGGCGACATCGTCGCCGCCATGCTCGACGGCGAGGCGACCGTGAAGACCTACCGCCGCCGCGACGGGCACGTCTGGCTCATGCCGCAGAACCCGGCCTTCGACCCGATCCCCGGCGACGACGCCACTATCATGGGCCGGGTCGTCGCGGTGCTGCGCCGCATCTGATCCACCACCACACCGGGTGGCCGCCGCCGGCGGTCACCCGGGCACTGCTCCTGCGTGCCTGCCACCGCGTCGACAAGGTTCCGCTCGGCCATCGGCCACCACGGCGCCCGTTCGCGCCTGCCGTTCGCCCGGTCGTGCGGGCGCCCCGGCACACGCCGCCAGCCGCCGAACCGGCGGAAGTCAGTAGCGATCGCCCCGGTAGCCCCGGCCGCCGTCGGGCACGTGACCATAGCCGCGACCGTCCTCGGGGCGGTAGCCGCGACCACCCTCCGGGCCATAACGGCGACCGTCCTCGGGGCCGTCGTCGCGGCGGCGGACCGGCCGCTGGCCACGGGGGTCCGGCTCGCCACCCCGACGCGGCGGCTCCCCCCGACCACCGCCGTAGACACCGCCACCCGGCTGGCCCCCGCCGCCGTAGACACCACCACCGGGGTGCCCGCCACCTTGACGGCCACCACCACCGCCACCATCGCCCTGACGACCACCGGCACCGCCGCCCTGGCGACCACCACCACCATGACGGCCACCGCCGCCACCACCCTGATAGCCACCACCCCCACCGGGCGGCGGCCCGCCGAAGCCGGGCCGTCCACCGGCCGGCGGGTGACCGCCGGCGGCCGGACGGGCGCCACCGTAGACGCCACCGCCAGCCGGGCGGGCGCCGCCGTGGCCCCCGCCGCCGTAGCCCTCACCGCCACGGCCCCCGCCACCACCGGCGGGCCCGCCACGCCCACCACCGGCCGGGCCGCCGTACACCCCGCCTGCGGGCGCACCGCCGTACACACCGCCCCGCCCCCGGTCACCGGGCGGCAGGAAGCCGTCGTCCGCCGGCCCATGCCGGTCGTCGGCGGGGACGCCGTCGCGGTCAGGATCGTCGTCGACGTGGTCAGGCGCCGGCTTGCGTCGGGCCCGGACGATGCCGAAGACGCCGGCCGCCACCATCAGCGCGCCGACCACCCCCACGGCCGCGATCAGGTAGGTGATGTCGCTCAGGCTCAGGCCGTCGACCCAGGACTGGTCGGCCTTCTTCGGCGCGTCACCCCCGCCGGCCACCGGCTTCGCGCCCTCCGTGGAGGGTGTGTAGCCAAGGATGTCGATGGGGGTGTCCTCGTCGAGCTGGCCGCCGTCGGAGACGGTGAGGAAGGTCTTGCCGTCGGGGGTGTAGGCGATCGCCTCCCCGAACGGGTCGGCGAGCGCCGTCACCCGGGGCTTGCCGGTGGTCAGGGCTGCCACGACGTCGCCGCCGGTCACGTCGTACTCGAAGGCGTCGGCGTAGGTGCGCACCACGACCCGGGACCCGTCGGGGGACCGTGCCGCCCCGGTGATCGCCACGCGACCCGGGGCGCCGAGCCGGTTGTCCGTGTCGGTCTCCGGCAGGCTGATCTCGCCGACCTTCTTCATCGGCACGGCCGGGGTGTCCCCGCTCTTCATCTTCTCGGCGGGGGCGAAGATCTGGGCCTTGCCGGACATAACCTTGGTGATGATCAACGGGTTGCCGTCGTCGCCGATCAGCAGCGCCTCGGCGTCGTGCGGCTTGCCCTCCGGGTAGGCGAGGCGGTGCAGCACCGGCCGCTTGGCCCCGCTGACCGGCATGCTCCACAGCGCCACCCGCTCGCGGCGCTCGCGGCTGGTGACGTTGTCGCCGGTGTCGGCGATCCAGAGCGTCGTGCCGTCGGGGGAGAGCGCCAGGTCCTCCGTGTCGAACGGCCCCTGCCCCGAGTAGCGGACCGGCTCCCTTGCGATCCCGCACTTGGCGTCGAGGAAGAAGACCCGCTTGCGGCTCTCCACGTCGGTGCCGTCGTTGATCACGATGTAGCCGCTCTTGGTGGCCACCAGGCCCGACAGCTCCCGCAGTCGCTCGTCGGTGATCGTGCACCGCTTCTTGCCCGGGGCTGCCGCGAGCGGGGACGAGGCGGAGGCGGGCGCCGCCGCCAGGGCGACTCCGGTACACGCCACGGTCGCCCCCAGCAAACCGAGGACGACCGTGACCGAAGAGACAGCGCGGCGCATTGAATCAGTGTCGCATGCCGGACGTTTCCACCGAGTGACGCAGGGAGGCCGTCATCGCGCGCCCGCGAACGGCTGGCCCTCCTCCGCCCGGAACGGCGCCAGCTCGGCGGCGAGCGCCTCGCCGACCCGGACGTGCACCAGGGTGCCCTCGGGCAGGTGGGAGGTGCTCAGCACCTCGCCCTGGCGGTGCACCCGGGCCACCAGGTCACCCCGGTCGTACGGCAGCACCGCCCGGATTTCCACCGCCGGGCGGGGCAGCCGCGCCTCGACGGCCTCGCGCAGCCCGTCGATGCCGCGACCCGTGTGCGCGGAGACGAAGACCGCCTCCGGCCAGAGCCGCTTGAGCCTCAGCAGCATCTCCTCGTCGGCCGCGTCGGTCTTGTTGACCACCAGCAGCTCGGGCAGCCGGTCGGCGCCCACCTCGGCGAGCACCTCGTGGACCGCCCGGACCTGCTCCTCCGGATCCGGATGGGTGCCGTCGACGACGTGCACCACCAGGTCGGCCTCGGCGACCTCCTCCAGGGTCGAGCGGAACGCCTCGACGATCTGGTGTGGCAGGTGCCGGACGAACCCGACCGTGTCGGAGAGGGTGTAGAGCCGCCCGTCGGCCGTGGTGGCCTTGCGGGTGGTCGGGTCGAGGGTGGCGAAGAGCGCGTTCTCGACCAGCACGCCCGCCCCGGTCAGCCGGTTGAGCAGGCTCGACTTGCCGGCGTTGGTGTAGCCGGCGATGGCCACGGCCGGCACGGCGTTGCGGGAGCGCCGGGCGCGCTTGGTCTGGCGTACCGTCCGCATGGCCTTGATCTCCCGGCGCAGCCGGGAGATGCGGTGGCGGATCCGACGCCGGTCGGTCTCCAGCTTCGTCTCACCGGGACCGCGCAGACCCACGCCGCCGCCGGCGCCGCCGCCGCGACCGCTACCACCGGTCTGCCGCGACAGGGTCTCACCCCAGCCGCGCAGGCGCGGCAGCAGGTATTCGAGCTGGGCCAGCTCGACCTGTGCCTTGCCCTCCTTGCTCTTGGCGTGCTGGGCGAAGATGTCGAGGATCAGCGCCGTGCGGTCGACCACCTTGACCTTGATGCGCTGCTCCAGGTTGCGCAGCTGGGACGGCGACAGCTCACCGTCGCAGATCACCGTGTCGGCGCCGCTGGAGAGCACGACCGAGCCGAGGTCGTCGACCTTGCCCCGGCCGATGTAGGTGGCCGGGTCGGGGCGGCCGCGCCGCTGGATCAGCCCCTCGAGCACCTGCGAGCCGGCGGTCTCCGCCAGCGCGGCCAGCTCGGTGAGGGAGTTCTCGGCGTCGACCTGCGTGCCCTCGGTCCAGACGCCGACGAGGACCACGCGCTCCAGGCGCAGTTGGCGGTACTCGACCTCGGTGATGTCGGCGAGCTCGGTGGAGAGGCCGGGGACCCGCCGCAGCGCCTGCCGCTCCGACAGCTCGAACTCACCGGTGGTGGCGTCGAGCTCGTCGTCCTCGTAGGGAAGAAGGGTCTCCTGGTTGTGCAAGCCGGTCTCCTGTCCGTTCTGTCACGTACCGAGCAATCCTGACATGTGCCAACGCGGAACGCACCCGCTATATGCCCACCGCGATAAGCCACAAAAGTGGGGGCGGCTGCCCGACGTGACGGCCGGGGCGAGTAGAAATGCGGGGCGAGCCGTTCAGCGTCGACGGAGGGACCCCGTGGCCATCACCCGACTTCCAAGTGCCGGATTCTCGATCACGATCCGGATCGCCGTACCGGCGGACGCATCCTCGATCGGCCGGCTGACCACCTCAGTGGGTGAGGCCGGCGCGATCGTCACCGCCCTCGACGTCGTGGACTCCGACCCCACCCACGTGCTGGTCGACCTGACCTGCGACACGGCCGACGCCAGCCACGCCGACCAGGTGGTCGACGCGTTGACCGCGCTGGACGGCGTGGACGTGCGCAAGGTCTCCGACCGGACCTTCCTCCTGCACCTCGGCGGCAAGATCGAGGTCAGCTCGAAGGTGGCGCTGCGCAACCGGGACGAGTTGTCCCGGGCGTACACCCCCGGGGTGGCGCGGGTCTGCCAGGCCATCGCCGAGAACCCGGCGGACGCCCGCCGCCTCACCATAAAGCGCAACACCGTCGCCGTGGTCAGCGACGGCTCCGCCGTGCTGGGCCTGGGCAACCTCGGTCCGGCGGCGTCGCTGCCGGTGATGGAGGGCAAGGCGGCGCTGTTCAAGCGCTTCGGCGGGGTGGACGCCTGGCCGGTGGTGCTCGACACCCAGGACACCGACGAGATCGTGCAGATCGTCAAGGCGATCGCCCCGGCGTACGGCGGGATCAACCTGGAGGACATCGCCGCGCCGCGCTGCTTCGAGATCGAGGCGCGGCTGCGCGAGGCGCTGGACATTCCGGTCTTCCACGACGACCAGCACGGCACCGCCATCTGCGTGCTGGCCGCGCTGACCAACGCGCTGCGCGTCGTGGGCAAGCAGCTCGCGGACGTCCGGGTCGTGGTCTCCGGCGCGGGCGCGGCCGGCACCGCGATCATGAAGCTGCTGCTGCGCCAGGGCGTCGGCGACATCATCGCGTACGACCGCCGGGGCGCACTGCACCGCGGGATGACCGGGCTCAACGCGGCCTGGCAGTGGCTGGCCGAGCACACGAACAAGGAGAACTACTCCGGCGACCTGGCCGGGGCGGTATGCGGCGCGGACGTCTTCATCGGGGTGAGCGCGCCGAACCTGCTCACCGGCGACGACGTCGCCGCGATGGCGAAGGACTCGATCGTCTTCGCGCTCGCCAACCCGGATCCGGAGGTCGACCCGCGGGAGGCGCGCAAGTACGCCGCCGTGGTCGCCACCGGCCGCTCCGACCAGCCGAACCAGATCAACAACGTGCTCGCCTTCCCGGGCGTCTTCCGGGGCATGCTGGACGCGCACGCCGAGGAGTTCACCGAGGAGATGGCGATCGCGGCGGCCCAGGCCATCGCGGACGTGGTCGGCGAGGACAAGATCAACCCGACGGTGATCGTGCCGAGCGTCTTCGACTCCCGGGTCGCCCCGGCGGTCGCCGCGGCGGTCCGCGCCGCCGCCCAGAACCCGCCCCCGCCCCCGGCAGCCGACCCCGGCCCGGCCGACCTCCCCGAGATCGCCGCCGAGGCCTCCGCCACCCCCTGACCTGACCGCCCCTCCCCCGCCGCCCCTCCCCCGCCGCCCACCCCACGCCCGACCTCGCCGATCTTGCACTTTCGGCCCCGACGTTCCGCCCCGAAGCGGACAGTTCGCGGGCCGAAAGTGCAAGATCGCGCGCGTGTGGCGGGGGTGGGGCGGGTGCGGCGGGCGCGGCGGGGGCCAGGGTGGGGCTGGTCAGGCTGGGGTGGTGAGGGCGGTGGGGGTCAGGGTTCCGGTGGCCAGGAGGACCGCGGGGCCGGCCAGCCAGCAGGAGTCGTCGGTCAGCGTGACCGACAGGCGTCCGCCAGGGACGTCCACCGCCAGCACGCCGGTGTCCCGGCCGGCGTCGCGCAGGGCCACGGCGGCCACCGCGCAGGCACCCGTGCCGCAGGAGAGCGTCTCGGCGGAGCCTCGCTCGTACACCCGCATGTGCACGTGCCCGTCGGTGCCGTCGACCGGCTCGCCGGGCGCGGTGAACTCCACGTTCACCCCGGCCGGGAAGACCGCCGGGTCGACGTCGGGGGCCCGGGTGAGGTCGAGCGCGGGCAGGTCCAGCCCGGACGGCAGCGCGCAGACCAGGTGTGGGTTGCCCACGTCCACGGCCGTGCCGGGCAGGGTCAGCCCGCTGAGGGTGGCGGTCGACGTGTCGTACAGCCGGGGGCGGCGCATCTCGACGGCGACGGCGTCGGCCGCGACCAGCGCGCGCACGACGCCGGCCCGGGTGGCCACCGCCAGCGCCTCGCCCTCCGGCTCGGCCAGCCCGGTGTCGACGAGGTAGCGGACGAAGACCCGGGCGCCGTTGCCGCACATCTCCGCGAACGACCCGTCGGCGTTCCAGTAGTCCATGAACCACTCGGCCTCGCCGGCCAGTTCGGCGCCCTCCGGATGCTTCGCCGCCCGGACCACCCGCAGCACGCCGTCGCCGCCGATTCCACGCCGCCGGTCGCAGAGGGCCGCGACCAGCCCGGGAGTCAGGTCGAGCCGGTCGTCCGGATCGGGCAGGATGACGAAGTCGTTGCCGGTGCCGTGGCCCTTGGTGAACTGCACGCCCCCATCATCGCGCAGCGGCCGGCAGCAGGCGCAGGGCGGCCGGGATCAGGTCCGGCGCCGATGAGTCCAGCCAGTGGATCCGCGGGTCGCGGCGGAACCAGGACCGCTGCCGCCGGACGAAACGCCGGGTGGCCCGGACGGTCTCGTCGCGCGCCCCGGCCTCGGTCAGCTCTCCGGCGAACAGGCGCAGCACCTGCTGGTAGCCGAGCGCGCGACTGGCCGTACGGCCCTCGGGCAGGCCGCGCCCGATGAGGTCCCGCGTCTCGGCGACCAGGCCGTCGGCCCACATCCGGTCCACCCGCAGGGCGATCCGCTCGTCCAGCAGCGCGGTGTCCAGGTCCACCCCGAGCTGCACGCAGGGGTAGTACGGGGTCGGGTCGGGCAGCGAGGCGGTGAACGGCGCGCCGGTCAGTTCGATGACCTCCAGGGCGCGGACGATCCGACGGCCGTTGCCGGGCAGGATCCCCGCCGCCGCGGCCGGGTCGGCCTCGCGCAGCCGGGCGTACAGGGGGGCGGGGCCGGCCTCGGTCAGCTCCCGTTCCAGCCGCTCGCGCACCACCGGGTCGGTGCCGGGGAACTCGAAGTGTTCCAGCACCGCCCGCACGTAGAGACCGGAGCCGCCGACCAGCAGCGGCACCCGGCCCCGGGCCAGGATGTCGTCGACCGCCGCGCGGGCCAGCCGCTGGTACTCGGCGACGCTCGCCGGCTCGGTGACGTCCCAGATGTCCAGCAGGTGGTGCGGCACCCCCTCGCGCTCGGCGGGCGTGAGCTTGGCGGTGCCGATGTCCATGCCCCGGTAGAGCTGCATCGAGTCGGCGTTGACCACCTCGGCGTCGAGGGCGTGCGCGAGGGCGATGCTCAGCGCGGACTTGCCGGCCGCCGTCGGCCCCACCACGGCGACGACCGTCATCGCGGCCCGCCGTCCGCGACCGCCGGGACCCAGGACGACACGAAGTAGGCGACGCCGTAGGGCGCCGAGTAGTGGCGCAGCTCGCCGCGCCAGTCGCCGCCCGTCGCGCGGACCGCGCCGGCCAGCACCTGCCAGGGCGCGCGGCCGGCGGCCCCCAGCTGCGCCGACAGGGCCGGGTCCAGGTCGAGCAGGGCCTCGGCGTCCGCGTCGGCCAGGGCGCGGGCGACCCCGTCGTCGTACGCCTCGGCGCGCGGGTCGTCGTAGCCGGGCGACTTCGGGCCGCGGCAGGCCGACCCGTCCCCCGCCACCAGCAGCGCCGTACGCGGCTCCGCCTGCGTGCCGAGCGCCGCACCCAGCTCGACGCACTGCGCCGGGGACGCGTCGGCGGCGACGGACCGGGCCAGCCGGGGCAGCTCGGTGCGGGAACGGCCGACCAGCCACGCGCCGACGGTCAGGCTCAGCGGCAGCCGCTCGCCCCCGGCGCAGTTCACCTTCCACAACCGCACGTACCGGTCGAGGCCGTACTGCCGCAGGGAGCCGTGGTCGGCCGGGTTGAAGCGCGTGGTCTCCGGCCCGCAGCCGACCAGGACGATCACCTCGGGCTCGGCGGCGAGCAGCCCGGCGACGGCGGCGTCGCAGGCGGCACGGAGCTCGTCCAGCTCGGGCGCGGCGGCACCGGCCAGCTCGGGGACGATCAGCGGCGGGTGTGGGCAGACGGCGGCGGCGACCAGGGGCACCAGGCAACGGTATCGGCACGGCCGTGCCCGGTGCCCCGCACCCGGCCGCCCGCTCGCCGTCGTCCCCGGTCCGGCTCCTGGCCGATCCGCCCGTACGGCGTACGCCGGGATTCCGACACTCCTCCCAGGGAGTCTGTCCGCAGGCGGTAGGACACCGTATGGTCACGGTCGGCGATAGGCGCTCGACGGGAACGGGGTCGCACCTGTGACAATGCCGGGGGAAACTTTGCTGCGCCGTGGCGGCGATCGCGGGACTGCTTCGCGACGCCGGGAGAACGAGGATGGGCACATGAGCGACTGGACTGCCTTCGGACGGGTGGACGCGGACGGCACCGTGTACGTCAAGACGGCCGACGGCGAGCGGGTGGTCGGATCCTGGCAAGCGGGAGCGCCCGAGGAGGGACTGGCCCACTTCGCCCGCCGCTTCGACGACCTGGTGACGGAGGTCAACCTGACGGAGGCGCGGCTCAACTCGGGCGCCGCTGACGCAGGCCACTCACTGACCACGATCCGGCGGATCCGCGCCTCGCTGGCCGAGGCGCACGTCGTCGGCGACATCGACGCGCTGGCCGCGCGGCTGGACCGGCTCGCCACGGTCGCCGAGGAGAAGGCCGGCGAGGCCAAGGCCGCCCGGGACGCGGCTCGCGGCGAGGCCCTCGCCCGCAAGCAGGCCCTGGTGGAGGAGGCGGAGAAGCTGGCCGCCGAGTCGACCGGCTGGAAGACCGCCGGGGACCGGCTCAAGGAGATCCTCGACGAGTGGAAGGCCATCCGCGGGGTCGACAAGAAGACCGACGGTGAGCTGTGGAAGCGGTTCGCCGCTGCGCGGGACGGCTTCACCCGCCGCAGGGGCGCCCACTTCGCCTCCCTCGACTCGCAGCGCAAGCAGGCGCAGACGGTCAAGGAGGAGCTGGTCGCCGAGGCCGAGAAGGTCAAGGACTCCACCGAGTGGGCGGCCACGGCCAACCAGCTCAAGGACCTGATGAACCAGTGGAAGGCCGCCCCGCGGGCCTCCAAGGAGGCGGAGCAGAAGCTCTGGGAACGGTTCCGGGCCGCGCAGGACGGGTTCTTCACCCGACGCAGCGAGGTCTTCTCCGCGCGCGACAACGAGCAGCGGGGCAACCTGGAGCGCAAGCAGGCGCTGCTCGCCGAGGCCGAGGCGCTGGACGTCGACGGCGACCCGAAGGGCGCGCAGGCCAAGCTGCGGGACATCCAGGCGCAGTGGCACGAGGCCGGCCGGGTGCCGCGTGAGGCGGCGGCCGGGCTGGAGCGCCGGCTGCGGGCCGTCGACGAGAAGGTCCGCGAGGTGATGGACTCCGCGTGGCGGCGGACCACCAAGGAGGACAACCCCCTGCTCGCCCAGATGCGGGCGCAGGTCGCCGAGGCCGAGGAGCGGCTGGCCCGGGCCCAGGCGGCCGGGGACGCCCGCCGGGTCAAGGAGGCCGAGCAGGCGCTGGCCTCCAAGCGGCAGTTCCTCCAGCTCGCCGAGCAGGCCGGCTGAGTTGAACTGAGCCACCATGGAAGCCCCCGGTCCAGCACGGACCGGGGGCTTCCGCATGTTCTCCGTACCTGCCCCGGCTCGGGGGCGGTGGACGCATCGCGAGGGGCAGCTCCGGCGGGCCGGGCACGGCTGAGCCCACCGGCCGGGGCCCGCCACGCGGGAGCCCCGGCCGGTCGTGGGTCAGTGCGCGGCGCAGCCGGTCGTCGGCGCGGGCTGCGCGGCTGGGGCGCCGACCGTGGGCAGCCCGAGCAGCACCCCTGGCGTACGCGGGACGCGTCCCGCCTCGGCCGCGTCGCCGGCCCGGGTGCGCCGGTGCGCCAGCAGCTCGCCGTCGGCGTTGAGGTGGTGCGGGGCGGCGTAGGTGACGGTGGTGTGCACGATGTCGCCGGGGCGGATCTGCCCGGCCAGGACACCCGTGCCGCCGTGCCGGCCGTCCGCCCCGGTTGCGCCGGTCGCGAAGTGGACCAGGCGGCCGTCGCGGGCGCGGCCGGACATCCGGCCGGTGCGCTCGTCCTTACGTCCCTCACCGACGGCGACCAGCACCTCTACGGGCTGCCCCACGAGCTTCTTGTTCTCCGCCCAGGTGATCTCCTCCACGCAGGCGATCAGCCGCTCGTAGCGCTCCTGCACGACCTGCTTGGGCAGTTGGCCGTCCATCGTGGCGGCCGGCGTGCCGGGGCGCTTCGAGTACTGGAAGGTGAACGCGGAGGAGAAGCGGGCCTCACGGACCACGTCGAGAGTGCGCTCGAAGTCGGCGTCGGTCTCGCCGGGGAAGCCGACGATGATGTCCGTGGTGATCGCCGCGTCCGGCATCGCCGCCCGGACCTTTTCGATGATGCCGAGGTAGCGGTCGGCCCGGTACGAGCGACGCATGGCCCGCAGCACCTCGTCGGAGCCGGACTGGAGCGGCATGTGCAGCGAGTGGCAGACGTTGGGCGTCTCGGCCATCGCGGCGATCACGTCGTCGGTGAAGTCCTTCGGGTGCGGGCTCGTGAACCGGACCCGCTCCAGCCCCTCGATGTCGCCGCAGGCCCGCAGCAGTTTGCCGAAGGCGAGCCGGTCGCCGAACTCCACGCCGTAGGAGTTGACGTTCTGCCCGAGCAGGGTCACCTCCAGCACACCCTCGTCGACCAGGGCGCGAACCTCGGAGAGGATGTCGCCGGGGCGGCGGTCCTTCTCCTTGCCCCGCAGAGAGGGCACGATGCAGAACGTGCAGGTGTTGTTGCAGCCGACGGAGATCGACACCCAGCCGGCGTACGTGGACTCGCGCCGGGTGGGCAGCGTCGACGGGAAGACGTCGAGGGATTCGAGGATCTCCACCTCGGCCGCCGCGTTGTGCCGGGCCCGCTCCAGCAGCACCGGCAGCGACCCGATGTTGTGCGTACCGAACACCACGTCGACCCAGGGCGCCTTGCGGACGATCTCGCCCCGGTCCTTCTGGGCCAGGCAGCCGCCCACGGCGATCTGCATCTCCGGGTGTCTGGCCTTGACGGGGCGCAGGTGACCGAGGTTGCCGTAGAGCCGGTTGTCGGCGTTCTCCCGGACGGCGCAGGTGTTGAAGACCACCACGTCCGGGTCGTCGTCGGCTTCGGCGGCGCGCACGTAGCCCGCCTGCTCAAGCAGGCCGGAAATGCGCTCGGAGTCGTGCACGTTCATCTGGCAGCCGTAGGTGCGCACCTGATAGGTGCGCGGGCTGCTCGCCGCTGCGGTAGTCATGACCCGGACAGCGTATCCGGGCCCACCGACTGGACCGAACGAGGAGGAGCCGTGTGCCGGAGCATCAAGACCCTACGTGAGCCGTACGTCGCCGAGGTGACCCCAGGCGACGTCGACGCCGCGGCGTTGCAGTACGTCCGCAAGATCTCGGGTTTCCGCAAGCCCGCCGCCCACAACGCCGCGGCCTTCGACGCGGCGGTGGCTGCGGTCGCCGCGGCCACCGCGACCCTGCTCAGCGAGTTGGAGGTACGCGGCAGCCGCTCCGCCGGCCCGGCGACCTGACCCCACCGCCGGTGCCGGGACGGCCGGGCCCTCGAGTTGCCCGGGCCGCCCGTCGGCGGCGGGCAGTCGTCGGTGTACTGGTGCGGGCCGGCCTCAGGCGGCGGCGAGCGCCGGGAGCACCGAGTCCGGCGCCCAGCGCGAGCGGTGGCACTGCGACCAGCCGCGGCAGCGGGGATCCGCCTCGGTGCAGAGGCGCTGGTTCGCGAGCAGTTCGCCGTCGTCGGTCTCCCGGACGTCGAAGTGCACCGGCCGGATCGTGCCGTCCGGCGCGACGAGCAGGTGCCGCCCGGCGTCGAGGGTGTCGTCGCGCAGCAGACAGTTGCGGTCCAGCAGTCGCGCCAACGCGGCGATGCTGCCGTGCTCGGAGAGCCCGTCGGGCACCCCGTAGCAGTCCACGATCGTGGCGAACTCCCCCGGCGCCTGCCAGACGTCGCAGATCACCGCGTACGTCGGCAGGCGGACCGGGTCCGCCGCCGCCAGGGGCATCACCACCCGGCCGAGCGCCTCGGCCAGTGCAGGGTAGACCTCCACCGGCCGCACCTGGTCGATTCTCCAGTTCCACAGCTCGGTCATGCCGCCTCCTCGCTGTGCTCGTCCCACCGGCCTCCGGATCGGGCCTTACTGATGATGGTGGGGTGCATATGACCTCAGCCGGGGGCAAGTTACCGGTCTGTGACCATTCCGGGCAAAATTTCCTCGAGCACCATCGCCCGGAGTAGCGGAAAGATGACAGTTTATCGGCTACGGTGCCCCGCCCAACACACCCCACGCCGACCTACCCACCCCCTCGCCCCTCCCCCTCACCACTCCCCCTCACCACTCCCGCCACCCCTCCCGCCCCCTCCCGCCCACCCCTCCCGCCCAGCCCTCGCGATCTTGCACTTTGCGCCCCGACAAAGCGCGCAAAAACCCCACTACGCGGACCGAAAGTGCAAGATCGCGGGTTTCGGGAGCGCGGAAGCGGGCCGAAGGGCGCGGAGGCGCGCGGGTGGGCGCGGAAGGGCGCGGGCGCGGAGGCGCCGCTGGGGTGGTCTCGGGGTGCTCAGCGCACGATTAGCCGGTGTTCTCCGGGCGGAAGCAGTTCGCCGATGACCGTGGCGCCCGGCAGTTCGCCGGCGACCAGTAGACCGCCCGAGGTCTGCGCGTCGGCCAGCAGCAGCTGCTCGGCCTCGGCGAGCCGGCCGAAGTCGGTCCACGGGGTGACCCACTCCAGGTTGCGCCTACTGCCGCCGCTGACGTGCCCGTCGCGCACCGCCTCCCGGGCGCCGGTCAGGTAGGGCACTTGGGCCGCGTCGATCGCCACCGTCAGCCGGCTCGCCCGGGCCAGCTTGGACGCGTGCCCGAGAAGGCCGAAGCCGGTCACGTCGGTGCCGCAGCGGACGCCGGCCGCCACCGCGGCCCGCGCCGCGTCCCGGTTGAGGGTGGTCATCGCGGCGACCGCCTCGGGGAAGCTCTCCCCGGTGGCCTTGTGCCGGGTGTTGAGCACCCCGACGCCGAGCGGCTTGGTCAGCGACAGCGGCAGGCCGGCCCGGCCCGCGTCCAGGGTGATCAGCTCCTCCGGCCGGACCACCCCGGTGACGGCCAGCCCGTACTTGGGGCCTTCGTCGTCCACGCTGTGCCCGCCGGCGAGGTGGCAGCCGGCGTCGCGGGCCACGTCCTGCCCGCCACGCAGCACCTCCCGGGCCAGTTCCAGCGGCAGCATGTCGCGCGGCCAGCAGAGCAGGTTGAGCGCGACGAGGGGGGTGCCGCCCATGGCGTACACATCGGAGAGGGCGTTGGTCGCGGCGATGCGCCCCCAGTCGTACGCGTCGTCGACGACGGGGGTGAAGAAGTCGGCGGTGGTGACCAGGCCGGTGCGCTCGTCGAGCCGGACCACCGCGGCGTCGTCGCCGTGGTCGAGGCCGACGAGCAGTTCGGCGGCGCCGGTGGCCGGGCCGAGCCCGGCGACCATGGTCTCCAGCTCTCCCGGGGGGATCTTGCACGCGCAGCCGCCGCCCCGCGCGTACCGGGTCAGCCGTACCGGTTCGGTCATCCCCACATGATCTCCCGAGCCGCCCGGATCCCGCCATCGAGGCGGGCCGCGGCGCGGTCAGAAACGGACTCTTGCCCTGATCGGAACTGGTGTTATCGCTCCGTGACCAACTGGGTTGCGTCTCGCCACATCCCCCCGCCTACAGTTGCCCAACCGGGGGTCAACCGACCCCGCGCGACGACAGGGACGGTGAACGACGTGACGACGGGCGAACCGCTCATCGTGCTGGACTCGGTCAACAAGTGGTTCGGGCCGCTGCACGTACTGGACGACGTCTCACTGTCGGTCGGGCGCGGCGAGGTGGTCGTGGTGATCGGCCCGTCGGGCTCCGGCAAGTCGACGCTGTGCCGCACCATCAACCGCCTCGAACCGATCAGCTCCGGCACGATCACCTTCGACGGGCAGCCGCTGCCGGCCGAGGGCAAGGCGCTGGCGAAACTGCGCAGCGAGGTCGGCATGGTGTTCCAGTCGTTCAACCTCTTCGCGCACAAGACGATCCTCGAGAACGTCACCCTCGGGCCGGTCAAGGTCCGCAAGGAGAAGCCGGCGGCGGCGCGGGAGCGCGGGCTGGCCCTGCTGGACCGGGTGGGCATCGCCAACCAGGCCGACAAGTTCCCGGCCCAACTCTCCGGCGGTCAGCAGCAGCGGGTCGCGATCGCCCGGGCGCTGGCCATGCAGCCCAAGGCGATGCTCTTCGACGAGCCGACCAGCGCGCTGGACCCGGAGATGGTCGGCGAGGTGCTGGACGTGATGACGTCCCTGGCCAGCGAGGGCATGACCATGGTCGTGGTGACCCACGAGATGGGCTTCGCCCGGCACGCGGCGAACCGCGTCATCTTCATGGCCGACGGGCAGTTGGTCGAGGACGCGCCGCCGGCCGAGTTCTTCGCCAACCCGCGCAGCGAGCGGGCCAAGGACTTCCTCTCCAAGATCCTCACGCACTAGGCGTCCGTACTGGAGCGCGCCGTCCCCCGGCGGTTCCGTCCAAGAAGGAGATCAACATGCGTATCACGCGCGTAGCGGCGCTCGCGGCGGCCGCAACCCTGGCGCTCGGCTTGACGGCCTGCGGTGGCGACGACGCCGAGGAGGGCACCGGCGCCGGCAGCAAGTCCTTCGCCGCCGGCAGCACGATGGAGCGGCTCAACAAGGCCCAGGCCATCAAGATCGGCACGAAGTTCGACCAGCCCGGCTTCGGCCAGAAGGGCCTGTCCGGCAAGCCGGAGGGCTTCGACGTCGAGGTCGCGAAGATCATCGTCAAGGAGCTCGGCATCCCCGAGGACAAGATCGAGTGGGTCGAGGCCCCCTCGAAGGTCCGCGAGGACGTGATCGTGAACGGCACCGTCGACCTGGTCGCCGCCACCTACACGATCAATGACAAGCGCAAGGAGCGCATCGCGTTCGCCGGGCCGTACTACGAGGCCGGTCAGAACATCATGGTCAAGAAGGACGAGGCCGCGATCACCGGCCCGGACTCGTTCAAGGACGGCGCCAAGAAGGTCTGCTCGGTCACCGGCTCCACCCCGGCCGAGGAGATCAAGAAGCACGTCAAGGACGTCGCGACCCAGCTGGTGCTCTTCGACACCTACGACAAGTGCCGTGACGCCCTCAAGGGTGGCCAGGTCGACGCCGTCACCACGGACAACGTGATCCTGCTCGGCTACATCGCCAAGGACGAGGCGTCGTTCAAGCTGGCCGGCGACAACTTCACCAAGGAGCCGTACGGCCTCGGCGTGAAGAAGGAGGACACCGACTTCCGCAACTTCGTCAACGACACGCTGGAGAAGGCGTTCGCCGACGGCAGCTGGAAGAAGGCCTGGGACGACACCGCCGGCAAGTTCGGTGCCGAGCTGGGCGCCGCGCCGACCGTCAACCGCTACTGAGCTGAATCGTTGATCTGGAGGGTGGGGAGGAAGACCGGCCCGTGAGTGTGCTCATCGACAAGTTCGACGTCTTCGCGGGTGGTTTCTGGCTCACCCTCCAGATCTGCGTACTCGCCGCGATCGGCGCCCTGATCCTGGGTGCCGTCGTGGCGGTGCTACGGATCTCACCGGTGCCGCCGCTGCGGGCGCTCGGCACCGGCTACGTCAACATCTTCCGCAACATGCCGCTGACCGTGGTGATGTTCTTCGCCGCGTTCGGCCTGCCGGCGCTCGGCTCCAACGCGGACTTCCTGCGCATCCCCGGCCTGGACGCGGTGTTCAGCCGGCTCGACACGGATCTGCCGTACTTCCGCTTCGCGCTCATCGCGCTGGTGCTCTACACCGCGGCGTTCGTCTGCGAGGCGCTGCGCTCCGGGGTGAACGCCGTCCCCGCCGGTCAGGCGGAGGCCGCCCGGTCGCTGGGCCTCACCTTCGGCCAAAACCTGCGCTACGTGGTGCTGCCGCAGTCCTGGAAGGCCTCGGTGGTGCCGCTCGGGTCGGTGATCATCGCGATGATCAAGAACTCGGCCCTGGTCGGCTTCTTCGGCGTGGTCGGCGACCTGTCGCAGACCGCCGACCAGCTCACCTCGGCCGAGGGCTACGCCTTCGTACCCGTCGCCATCGGCATCTCGATCGGATACCTGATCATGACCGTCCCCCTCGGCGCACTCCTCGACCGGATCGAGAAGCGGCAGGCGGTGGCCCGATGAGCCAGCAGACCAGTGTCCTCTACGACGTCCCAGGTCCCCGGCAGCGCCGGATCACGCTGATCGGCAGCCTCGTCGCCACCGTCGTGCTGCTGGCCGGCGCGTACTTCCTGGTCTACCGCCCGTTGGACGCCAAGGGCCAGTTCTCGATGGAGCTCTGGGGCCCGCTGATCGACCCCTCCAACGAGAACTTCTCGCTGGTGTGGGACCGGATCGGCCTCGGCCTCAAGAACACGCTGGCCGCCGCCGCTCTGGCGATCGTCTCCTCGCTGGTGATCGGCACCCTGCTCGCGGTGCTACGGATCCAGCTCAAGAGCCTGACCCGGCGCCGGTTCACCGGGCTCGCCACGCCAGTGGCCTACCTGCTGCGCGGGCTGAGCGTGCTGCTCTCGGCGGTCACCCGGGTCTGCGTGGAGGTGTTCCGGGGCCTGCCCGTGGTCATCACGATCTTCTTCGTGGCCCGCGGCTTCCCCGAGTTCGGCGTCTCGTTCGACACGCTGTGGTACCTGGTCATCGGCCTCACCATCTACAACTCGGTGGTGATCGCCGAGATCCTCCGCTCCGGCATGGAGGGACTGCCCGGCGGCCAGGCCGAGGCGGCGTCCGCGATCGGCCTCTCCCCGTCGCAGACCACCCGGATGATCCTGCTGCCGCAGGCGTTCCGGATCATGCTGCCGGCGCTGATCAGCCAGCTCGTCGTGGTGCTCAAGGACACCTCACTGGGCTTCATCATCAGCTACGAGGAGACCCTCAACATCGGCAAGCAGATCATCGGCGTGCTGGACAACCCGATCCAGGTGTACGTGGTGATCGCGGTGATGTTCATCCTGGTGAACTACTCGCTGTCGAAGCTGGCCCAGTACGTCCAGCACCGGCTCTCCCGCGGTCGCAAGACCGCCGGCACCCCGGCCCAGAACCCGCCCCCGGCTGCGCTCACCGCGCAGGCGGAAAGCAGCGGCCAGGGCGTCTGAGCCTGACGCACGACGAAGGGCCGGCCCGACATCGGGCCGGCCCTTCGCGTTGCGTGGTGCCCTGCGCCGCCATCGCCGTCTACCTGCGCGGACGGGTGGCGGGTCATTTCCTCGACCTGCGCGCCACCAGCGGGTACTGCTCGCCGAGCCGCTGGCTTCCGCGGCGACCAGCGGGAAGGCCGGGCCGGGCGTCGGATCCCGGTGAGCTTCACCGAGATGCGACGCGCAGCTCCGTCAGCGGGCGATCTCAGTGACCCGGGACTCGCGGACCACGGTCACCCGGATCTGGCCCGGGTAGGTCAGCTCCTCCTCGATCTGCTTGGCCACGTCCCGGGCCAGCACGGCGGCACCGATGTCGTCGACGTCGTCCGGCTTGACCATCACCCGGATCTCCCGGCCCGCCTGCATGGCGAAGACCTTCTCCACGCCGAGCTTGCCGGCCGCGATCTCCTCGATCCGCTCCAGCCGCTTGACGTACGCCTCCAGGCTCTCCCGCCGGGCCCCCGGCCGGCCGCCCGAACAGGCGTCGGATGCCTGGGTGAGGACGGCCTCGATGGTCTGCGGCGGCACCTCGTTGTGGTGCGCCTCGATGGCGTGCACGACGTCTTCGCTCTCGCCGTACTTGCGGGCCAGGTCGGCGCCGATGATGGCGTGGCTGCCCTCCACCTCGTGGGTGAGCGCCTTGCCGATGTCGTGCAGGAACGCCGAGCGCTTGATGGTCGGCACGTCGAGCCGCAGCTCGGCGGCCATGATGCCGGCGATGTGCGCGGTCTCCACCAGGTGCTTGAGGACGTTCTGCCCGTACGACGTCCGGTAGCGCAGCCGGCCCAGCAGGGTGACCAGCTCCGGGTGGATCTCGGTGATGCCGACCTCGACCAGGGCGTCCTCGGCGGCCCGGTGGCACAGCTCCTCCACCTCGTGCCGGGCCAGGTCGTAGACCTCCTCGATGCGGTGCGGGTGGATCCGCCCGTCCAGGACCAGTTTCTCCAGGGTCAGCCGGCCGACCTCCCGGCGCACCGGGTCGAAGCAGGAGAGCAGCACCGCCTCGGGGGTGTCGTCGATGATCAGGTTGACGCCGGTGACGGACTCGAAGGCGCGGATGTTGCGGCCTTCCCGGCCGATGATCCGCCCCTTCATCTCGTCGCCGGGCAGGTGCAGGACGCTGACCACGCTCTCGGCGGTCTGCTCGCTGGCGACCCGCTGGATGGCGTCGACGACGATGTGCCGGGCCCGCTGCTCGGCGGTGCCGCGGGCGTCGGCCTCGATGTCCCGGACCAGCAGCGCGGCCTCCCGCTTGGCCTGGACCTCGATCGCCTCGATCAGCTCCGCCCGCGCCGCGTCGGCGGTGAGGCCGGCGATCCGCTCCAGCTCGCGACGCCGCCGCTCCTCCGCCTCGCCCAGCTCGACCTCGCGCTGGGCGAGCGCGGCCTCGCGCGCCGACAGTGCGGCGTTGGCGGCGGTGAGCTGCCGCTCGCGTTCGGCGAGCCGCTCCACCTCCTCGGTGTGCAGCCGCTCGCGCTCGTCCATCCGGGCCGTCCGCCGCTCCACCTCGGCGGCCTGCTCCCGGGTGGTGGCGGCGAGCACCGCGACCTCCCGCTCGCCGCTGCGCCGGGCGGTGGCCCGCAACTGCTCCGCGTCGGCCTCGGCCTGCTTGTGGGCCCGATCCAGGACGGTGTCGGCCTCCGCCCGGGCATCGTCGAGCACCCGGCGGGCCTCCGCCCGGGCTGCCTTCGCCTCGGCCTTCGCGGCGGCAGCCTCGGCGCGGGCCGCCGCGGCAGCGGACTTCGCCACGTCGATCGTGCTGTTGGCCTCGTCGGCGGCGTTGCGCAGGGCCGCGAGGGACTGCTCCTGCCGATCCTTCTCGGCGATGAAGGCGGGATCCTCGGGCGCTGGCGCCGCGCCGAACCGCCGCAGCGCCCGTACGCCGAGCAGCACCGCCCCGAGCACGACCACGGTGAGGATCAGGACCACCGCGAGGATCACGACGTCGAACCCGTTCATGCCGGGGCTCCGTGCCGCCCGACGACCACGGGGAACAGCCCGAGTCCCGGCCCGCTCATGTCGGCACCCCGGTGGAACTGCGCCGCCTCGCCATGGCCGCCTCCCCTGCACGTCGGGACCGCAGCGACCGTGCCGATGGGCACGCACCCTGCGGCTGTGGACGCCCGACCGGAGCGACTGGCCGTGGGGTAGCTTCCGTCGGCGGTGCCCACATGGGAGCATCGCCGGCGGCCGGGTGCAGTTGTCGCGCCAGCCTCGGACCGGCCAGTCCGAAGTTGTCGCCGATGACCGATCGTCTCGGCCAAAGTGATGCTGTTCTGTTACGCCATCTATGTTGTGCGCTTAGCCTGCGCTTGGTCGGGCAATGTGAGCCTGTATGGCGAGGCTAGGTCTCCCGGGGCGGTCTGGTCAAGAACTCATGATCAAACCCCCCGAACGGAGAGAAGTTGTCACGTTACCCAACGCTGACAATCGCCTGGACACCGGCGGACAAAACGGCGGCAAATCTGGTCCGGCGGCACGGCGACCCTGCTCAGCCTTGCCATGCGTGCTCCCCCTCCCGGGTGGCGGCCCCTGCTGGCTGTGACGCAACCGTCGACGCCGCCCGACACCGCTCCATGATCGTTTGCTACTGAGCCGGAAGCTCAGGGGATCTGGAGCCGGGCCGTCATCAACGGATCATGAGGACCGGACGCAGGGCGCCGGGGTGGCGCGGCACCGGGCGGCACCGGGTGTGGTGGCGTCGGGCGTGGTGGAGGCGTAGATGGGGTCGGGCGTGGTGGAGGCGTAGATGGGGTCGGGCGTGGTGGAGGCGTGGGTGGCGTTGGGCGTGGGTTCAGCGGGTGCCGACAGCCAGCGCCGCTGTCACCAGTTCAGCGGGCGCCTGCGGCCAGCGCCGCCGTCACCAGTGCGGCGTTGCCGGACGCGGCCGAGCCGTCGGGCAGCGACAGAGTGTCCTCCAGCCCGACACGGCTGTGCAGCCCCCGACGCACCGCCTCGGTCAGCACCGGCCAGGTCGCCAGCCCCTCGGCATGCAGCAGCACGGAAGGGCCACCGGGCACCGGGGGCGGCAGTGCCGAGAGCATGGCGGCGGCGTCGGCCAGCGCCACCGCCGGATCCTCGGCCATGCACTCGATCAGGATCCGCCCGACCGGCACCCGCCAGCGTGCGTACGCCTCGACCGCGTCGACCGTCCAGAGCCCCGCCTCGACCATGACACCCCGCTCGTGCAGCGCCGCTGCCACCGCCTCAGCGCCCGGCTCGTGCGCGTTGACCGAGGCGAAGTCGGGCAGCACCGTCCAGGCCCGTACGGCGGCCACCCGGGCGGCCGGCTCCGGCTCGATCCAGGCCCCGGTGCTCACCCCGGCCGGCAGCCCCGGCTGGGCGGCCCGGATCGAGTCCAGCGCGGCGGCGATCACCGACGGGTGCAGGGACTCCCGGCCGGCGGCGTCCCGGGGGTGCACATGCACCGCGCCGGCACCGAGCCCCGCACAGTGGGCGGCGTCGGCCGCCAACTCGGCCGGGGTGACCGGCAACGCCGGATGCTCGTCGCGCCCGCGGGCCCCGTTGAGACACGCCTTCAGCATGGAAGGTCCTCGCCCAGGTCGGCGAGGCGAACGACGTCGCCCACCTGTTGATCCTCTCTGCGCCGCCAGAGTCGGCGAGCCCCGTCACGCACCGGCCGGGTCAGCCGAGGGAGCGGCTGTCCCGGTCGAGCTCGCCCTCGGCGTCGGCGAGCGCGTCGGCGTCGATCTGCTCGGCGAACTCGGCCGCCTCGGCGCTCTGCGCGGCGAGCGCGTCCTTCACCGCCCGGATCGCCACGCCCGGCGGGTAGCCCTTGCGGGCCAGCATGGCCACCAGCCGCCGGAAGACCGCGTCCGGCTCGCCCCGGGCGGTACGCAGCTTCCGCTCGACCAGGGCGCGGGCGGTATCGGCCTCGGTCTCCTCGTCCAGCTCGCCGAGCGCCTCGCTCGCGACCTCGCCGTCCACCCCGCGCTGGCGCAGCTCGTTGGCGAGGGCCCGACGGGCCAGGCCCCGGCCCGAGTGCCGGCTGGCCACCCAGGCTCGGGCGAACGCGGCGTCGTCGATGATGCCGACCTCGTCGTAGCGGTCGAGCACCTGTGCCGAGACCTCGTCGGAGATGCCCCGCTTCGCCAGCGCGCCGGCCAGCTCGGCCCGGGTGCGGGGCCGCACGGATAGTTGACGCAGGCAGATCTCCCGCGCTGCCTCCGCCTCGTCGCGCGGTGGGGCCGGGGGTGCCTCGGGGTCGGTTTCCTCCGCCCGGCCGCGCCGGGCCCGGCGGGGTCGGGGCGTGCTGTCGTCACCCGCGCGGGCGGGGCTGGCATCCCAGCCCCGCCCCGTGCGGGCGCGTCGTCCTGCCACGGGTCAGGGGCCGGTCAGAAGTCGACCGGCGGCAGCTCCGGGCCACCGGCGGCATCGCCCGCGCCGACCCCGACGCCGAGCTTCTCCAGGATCTTCTTCTCGATCTCGGCGGCGACGTCCGGGTTCTCCCGGAGGAACTCGCGGGCCTTCTCCTTGCCCTGGCCCAGCTGGTCACCGTCGTAGGTGTACCAGGCGCCGGACTTGCGGATGATCGCCTGCTCGACGCCGACGTCGATCAGCGAGCCCTCGCGGGAGATGCCCTTGCCGTACATGATGTCGAACTCGGCCTGCTTGAACGGCGCGGCGACCTTGTTCTTCACGACCTTGACCCGGGTGCGGTTACCGACCACGTCGGTGCCGTCCTTGAGGCTCTCGATGCGGCGCACGTCGAGCCGGACCGAGGCGTAGAACTTCAGCGCCCGACCACCCGTGGTGGTCTCGGGGCTGCCGAACATCACGCCGATCTTCTCGCGGAGCTGGTTGATGAAGATCGCCGTGGTGCCGGTGTTGTTGAGCACACCGGTGATCTTCCGCAGCGCCTGGCTCATCAGCCGGGCCTGGAGGCCGACGTGGCTGTCGCCCATCTCGCCCTCGATCTCGGCACGCGGCACCAGGGCCGCCACCGAGTCGATCACGATGATGTCGATCGCGCCGGAGCGGACCAGCATGTCCGTGATCTCCAGCGCCTGCTCGCCGGTGTCCGGCTGGGAGACCAGCAGGGCGTCGGTGTCGACGCCGAGAGCCTTGGCGTAGTCCGGGTCGAGCGCGTGCTCGGCGTCGACGAAGGCGGCGATGCCGCCGGCCCGCTGGGCGTTGGCCACCGCGTGCAGGGCGACCGTCGTCTTACCGCTGGACTCCGGACCGTAGATCTCGACGACCCGCCCCCGGGGCAGACCGCCCACGCCGAGCGCCACGTCGAGCGCGATCGAGCCCGTCGGGATCACCGAGGTCTGGATGACCGGCCGCTCCCCCAGCCGCATCACCGAGCCCTTGCCGAACTGCTTGTCGATCTGAGCGAGAGCAAGGTCGAGTGCCTTCTCCCGGTCGGGCCCTGCGGCCATGTTTGCCACCCCTGCCTTCGCCGGCGTCTTTCCTGAGCTTCGCGTCACGCGGACACGCTAGGCGCTGGGTCCGACAGAAAACCAGCCGACCGGCCGTGAGCTGTGGACAAGCACCCCGCTGTGGACAATAGCCGAACAGGTGTACGAGGCGGCAAGCGACACGCGGGAGCCGCGAAACGGCTGCTCAGCGTAGTCGCGCGGGCACCCGGTCGGGATATGCGGCGCAGACCGCGCGCCACACGACGTGGGCCTGCTCACCCGACGCCAGGGCCTGCTCGATGGTCCGCCCACCGAGCTGCGAGAGCACCTGGTCGCGGGCGATGCTGCCCGCGTAGCCGGGGCCGAACGCCTCCTCCAGCCGGGACCAGAAGTCGGTCAGCCGCACGTGATCAGTCCTCCTCGTCCGGTGCGCCCATCGGCACCGGCCGCAACGCTAGCGTCACCAGGGGCACCACCGCGACCGCCGCGAACAGGGTGAGCACCGGATAGCCGGCCGCCTCCACGACAAACCCGCTGACCGCCCCGGCGGCGGCACCGGCCAACCCCATGGTCAGGTCGGAGAGACCCTGGACGCTCGGCCGGATCCCCACCGGCACCGACTCCGACAGCAACGTCGAGCCCGCGACCATGGTCCCCGACCAGCCCAGGCCGAGCAGGAACAACCCGACCGAGAGCCGGGCCGTGTGGTGCCCGGCCGTGCCGGCTACCGCGCACGCCGCGAGCAGCAGCCCGACGCCGCCGAGGATCACCGCCCGGCGGCCGACCCGGTCGGTGAGCCAACCCGCCACCGGGGCGAGGGCGTACATGCCGGCGATGTGCAGGCTCAGCACGAGACCGACCACCCGCAGCACGTCGGCGTCGTCGTGCCACTCGTGCAGGCGCACCGGGGTCATCACCATCACCGCGACCATGACCAGGTGGCCGACCGCCACCGCGACCATGCCGAGTCGCGCGGCCGGCCGCGCGCGTACCACCGACCAGGCGGCCCGCATGCCCGCACCGCGCCGGGCGGTCGACACCGGCGCGACGACGGGGATCGCCGGGGTGCCGACCGGGCCGGCGGCCCCCGGGACACCGGCCGGGCTGGCCGCCGCCGGGACACCGGCAGGGCTGGCAGCCGCCGCCAACCGGCGCGCCGTGAGCAGCGGGTCCGGCCGCAGCAGCGCCAGGATCACCCCGGCGGCCAGCACGAGCGCGACGGCGCTGAACGCGAACGGACCGGCCAACGTCGGCAGCCCCCAGCCGCTGGTGACGCGGTCGGCGAACGACGCGAAGTTCGGTGCGGCGACCGCGCCGATGGTGGTGGCCCAGACGATCAGCGAGAGCTGGCGGCCCCGGCGCGCCGGGGCCGCCAGGTCCACCGCGGCGTAGCGGGCCTGGAGGTTGGCCGCGCTGCCGCCACCGAACAGGAGCATGCCGAGGAAGAGCAGCGGAACCCACCGGGTGACCGCCGCGAGGACCACCAGCGCGCCGCCGGCCGCGCCGGTCAGGTACGCCACGACCAGGCCGGGCCGCCGACCGTGGCCGGTCATGATCCGGGTGACCGGCACGGCGAGCAGCGCCCCGCCGACCACGGCGGCGCTACTGACCAGACCCGCCACGGCGGTACCGGCGATGTCGGAGGCGAGCAGCGCCCCGACGGCGACGCCGATGGTCACCCCGATCCCGCCGATGATCTGGGTGACGAAGAGCAGCCGCAGGGTACGCCGCTGGATCGGCGCGACGTCGGGCGCGGCGAGCGGCGCGGCGAGGCCGGTGGCCATGGCGGCTCCTTCTGGGTAAGGGGCGAAGTGCGGTCCCATCCTTGCGCACCCACCCCGCCGCCCGGCGGCCGGTTCGCTACAGGCCGAGGCCGCGGCCGATGATCTCCTTCATGATCTCGGTGGTGCCGCCGTAGATCGTCTGCACCCGCCCGTCCAGCCAGGCCTTCGCCACGGGGTACTCCAGCATGTAGCCGTAACCGCCGTGCAGCTGCACGCAGCGGTCGGCGACCCTGTTCTGCAGCTCGGTGGTCCACCACTTCGCCTTGGCCGCGTCGGTGACCGAGAGCCGGCCGGCGCCGTACTCCGCGACGCAGTGGTTGACGAAGGTGCGGGCGATGGTGACCTCGGTGTCCAGCTCGGCCAGCAGGAAGCGGTTGTGCTGGAAGGCGCCGATCGGCCGGCCGAACGCCTCCCGGGAGCGGGCGTAGTCGAGGGTGACGGCGAGCAGCCGCTCGGCGGCGGCCACCGCCGAGACCGCGATGCTGAGCCGCTCCCGGGGCAGGTTCGCCATCAGGTGGTAGAAGCCGTGGTTCTCGGTGCCGATCAGGTTCTCCGCCGGCACCCGGCAGCCGTCGAAGAACAGCTCGGCGGTGTCGTTGGCCCTGAGGCCCACCTTGGCCAGCCGCCGCCCCCGGGTGAAGCCGGGGGTGCCGCTCTCCACCGCGATCAGGCTCACCCCGTGCGCGCCCCGCTCCGGCGCGGTACGCACCACTACGACCACCAGGTCGGCCATCTCCCCGTTGGTGATGAAGGTCTTCTGCCCGTCGAGCACCCAGCTGTCGCCGTCACGGACCGCGCCGGTGCGGATTCCGGCCAGGTCGGAGCCGGCGCCGGGCTCGCTCATCGCGATCGCGGTGACCAGGTCGCCGGAGCAGAATCCGGGCAGCCAGCGCTTGCGCTGCTCGTCCGTGGTCAGCTCGGTCAGGTACGGCGCCACCACGTCGTTGTGCAGGCCGAAGCCGAGCCCGGTGCAGCCGGCGCCGACGATCTCCTCGTCCAGCACGGCGTTGAACCGGAAGTCCCGCTGCCCGCCGCCGCCGTACTGCGTGTCGACGTCCATGCCCAGCAGGCCGGCGGCACCGGCCCGGCGCCACACCTCACGGTCGACGATCCCGTCGGCTTCCCAGCGCTCGTGGTGGGGCACCGCCTCCCGGGTCAGGAACTCGCGGCACAGCTCGCGGAAGTCCTCGTGGTCGCGCTCGTAGAGATGCTGCTCCATGGCGGCAAGTGTGGCATCGCTCACCCGCCCCGCCCAGGGCCGACGAGCCGGGGCCGACCGTCAGCGGGCGAGGGCGCGGGCTGCCACGGTGAGGTCGGCGACCAGCCCCTCGTACGCCTTGTCCTGGTCGTCCGCGCGCAGCACGGCGGACGGATGGATGGTGGCCAGCAGCCGCGTCGGCGGCGCGTCGGTGACGGCGCCCGCCGCGTCCACCGGCACCCGCCGGAAGTCCTCCGGGTGTTGGGCCGACTCCGGCCAGGCCAGCAGCTCGCCCCGCTGCCGGGTGACCCGGAACGTCGGGCCGAGCAGGGCCTTGGCGGCGGTGGCGCCGAGCACCACCACGACCTCCGGGCGCAGCTGGGCGAACTCGGCCACCAGCCAGGGCCGGCAGGCGGTGATGTGCACCCGGTCCGGGGTCTGGTGGATGCGCCGCCTGCCGCGCTGCTCGAAGCGGAAGTGCTTGACCGCGTTGGTGAGGTAGATGTGGCCGGGGTCGAGCCTCGCGTCGTCCACCGCCCTGCGCAGCAAGCGGCCGGCGGGGCCGACGAACGGCAGGCCCTTCTGGTCCTCCATGTCGCCGGGCTGCTCGCCGACGAAGACCACCCGCGCGCCGGCGTCGCCACGGCCGAAGACCGTCTGCGACGCGTCCCGGTAGAGCTCGCAGCCCCGGCAGCCGGTGGCTGCGGCGCGCAGCTCGTCGAGGCTGTCCGCGTCGGGCGGGATGAATCGCTGGGCGCCTGGTGCGCTCTCGGTCTGCTCGGCCATGGCGACTGTTATATACCCCTTCGGGGGCGATACGGATACGGCGTCACCGCCGTACCGCCGCGACTCCGGAGGGTCCCGTCAGTACCCGCCACCACCGCCGCCCCCGCCGCCGGATGCCAGCGCGATCACCACGATCACGAGCACGACCACCGCCACTGCGACGGTGATCCAGACGCCCTTCTTCGAGCCCGACGAAGCCATGGCCGCTCACCTCCGGGCCTGCGCTTACCCGTCCGGCAACCGGTCACGCCCGCTCCGGCCGCTCCGCCGCAGCACCGGGTCCATGCACGTTGCGGAGTCGCCGACCCGCGCCGGCCTCACCCGGCGCCACGGCCGGCCGCGGCGGTGGTGCGGGTCAGGCGGTGAGACCCGATGACACGGCGGGTCGGACGGCCCGGGCCACGGCATCGGCGAACGGTGCGACGTCGCTGTCGTCCAACGAGCTGACGGTGATCCGCAGTCCCGGCGGGCCGGCGATCCGGTAGAGCCCGCCGGGCGCGACGGCCCAGCCGGCGTCACGCAGCGCGGTGAGCACGCTCGTCTCGTCGTCGACCGGCAGCCAAACGTTGATGCCGCTGCGCCCGTGGGCGACCAGGCCGTGGCCGGCGAGCGCGCCGATCAGCGCCGTGCGCCGCCGCTCGTAGCTGTCGGCGGCCCGGTCCACCAGCCCGGTCACGGCGGGGTCGCGCCAGAGCGCCAGGACCAGGCGTTGCAGCACGGTGGAGACCCAGCCGGCGCCGACCCGGGCCCGGCCGGCCACCCGGGCCACCGTGGTCTCGTCGCCCACCAGCACGGCCAGCCGCAGGTCCGGGCCGAACGGCTTGCTCACCGAGCGGACGAAGGCCCACGTCGGGGTCGCCCCCGCGAGCGGATGCAGCGGTACGCGGGCCAGTTCGGCGGCGTGGTCGTCCTCGATCAGCAGCAGGTCGGGCCGGCCGGCGAGCAGGGTGCGCAGCGCGGCGGCCCGCTCGGCGGAGACCGCCGCGCCGGTGGGGTTCTGGGCCCGACTCGTCACGATCAGCGCCCGCGCACCGGCGGCGAGCGCGGCGGCGACCCCGCCTGCGAGCGGACCGTCGTCGTCGACCGGCACGCCGATCGGCCGCAGCCCGAGCGCGGCGACCAGGTCGAGCAGGTTGGCCCAGCCCGGGTCCTCGACCGCGACCGCGTCCCCGGGACGCAGGTGTGCGCCGAGGAGCCGCTCGATGCCGTCCAGCGCGCCACCGGTGACGGTCAGCTCCGCCGCCGGCACGCCGTCGGCGGCCAGCCGCTCGCGAGCCGCCTCGGCCAACTCGGGCAGCACCCCGACCGTGGGGTAGCCGGCCGGCGGCCCCGCGGCGATGGCGAGGCCGGCCAGGTGCTCCCCGAGCGGTGGCAACAGCCGCACGTCCGGCTCGCCCCGGGAAAGATCGCGCAGGCCGGGGGAGGTCGGCGGGCGCAGCGCGGAGCGGCGGGCCGCCACCGGCGGCCGGGGCCGGACCCGGGTGCCGTGCCGGCCGGCGGTGACCACCAGGCCCCGCTGGCGCAACTCCTGGTAGGCCCGGGCCACGGTGGCCGGGCTCACCGCGAGCCGGGCGGCGAGCTCGCGCACCGGCGGCAGCGCGTCGCCAGGGGCGAGGGCGGCGGAGCGGATGCCCGATTCGATGCTGGCCGAAATCTCGGCGGCCGTCGCACCGGCGACCTGATAGCGTGCTGACACAAATCAGGGATTGTACTAGAACAAAGGTCGAGCCATGTACGCACCCACCGACCGGACCACCGCCAGCCGCTCCCGGGACCGGATGAGCTACGACGAAACCGTCGCGCACGCGGTCCTCGACGAAGCGTACGACTGTGCGCTCGCGTTCACCGTCGACGGTGAACCCCGGGTGCTGCCGACCCTGCACGTCCGCGTCGACGACACCCTCTACCTGCACGGCTCCACCGGCAGCCGGCCACTGCTCGCCGCCCGGGGCGACGGGCTGCCCGTCTGCGTCGCCGTCACCCTCCTCGACGGCCTCGTCTACGCCCGCTCACAGTTCCACCACAGCGCCAACTACCGCTCGGTGGTCGTGCACGGCACCGCGCAACTGGTCACCGACGAACGGGAGAAGGCCCGGGCGATGACCGCCCTGGTGGAGAAGGCCGCCCCGGGTCGCAGCACCGACAGCCGCCCCCCGTCACGCCGGGAAATGGCCGAGACCGCCGTACTGGCCCTGCCGTTGCGCGAGGTGTCGGTCCGCACCCGCACCGGCGGCGTACGCGAGGAGGAGAGCGACCTCGCCCTGCCGCACTGGGCCGGGGTGGTGCCGCTGCGGCTGACCGCCGGGCTGCCCGAACCCGACGCCGGGGTGAGCGTGCCGGTGCCGGCGTACCTGCGCCCGGAAACCTCGCCGTGGCTCGACCCGGCGGTGCTACGCGGGGAGCACGTGGTGCTGGAACCGCTCGACCTGGCGCACGCCGACGAGCTGCACACGGCCACCGAGGATCCGGAGGTCTGGCGGCACCTGGGCAGCCCGGCACCGACCGACCGGGCCGAGATGCGAGCCGTGATCGGCGCGGCGCTGGCCGCGTACGACCGGGGCGAACGGGTGCCGTGGGTGCAGCGCTGCGCGGTGACCGGCGCCGTGGTCGGCACGACCTCCTTCTACGAGGTGGACCCTCAGCGCCGGGCGGTGGCGATCGGCTACACCTTCCTCGGCCGGCCCTGGTGGCGTACCGGGATCAACACGGAGGCGAAGCTGCTGCTGCTCACCCGCGCCTTCGAGGAGCTGGACGCGGTGCGGGTGGTCTGGCACACCGACATCCGCAACGAGCGCTCCCAGCGGGCGATCGAGCGCCTCGGCGCGTCCCGCGAGGGGGTGCTGCGCAGGCACAAGCAGCGCCCGGACGGCTCGTGGCGGGACACCGCGCAGTATTCGATGACCGTCGACGAGTGGCCGAACGCACAGGTCACCCTCCGAGAAAGGCTTCGCCGGGCGGCACCCGTGGCCTCATGATGACGGGCGTGCTGGGCATCACCGACATCTGGACCTACGTGCTGGGCACCGTGGCGATCGTTCTGCTGCCCGGGCCCAACTCCCTCTTCGTGCTCTCCACCGCCGCGCAGCGAGGCGTGACGGCCGGCTACCGGGCGGCCGGCGGGGTCTTCGTCGGCGACGGGGTGCTGATGATCCTCTCCGCCGCCGGCGTGGCGTCACTGGTCCAGGCGTACCCGCCGCTCTTCCTCGTGATCAAGTACGCCGGCGCCGCGTACCTCGGATATGTGGGGTTGACGATGCTGCGCGGCGCGTGGCGGCGCTGGCGGACGCGCAACGACCCGGACACCCCGCGGCTCATCGACGCCGCGGAGCCGGCGGCGATGCGCAGCCCGTTCCGCAAGGCGCTGGTGATCAGCCTGCTCAACCCGAAGGCGATCCTCTTCTTCGTCTCGTTCTTCATCCAGTTCGTGGACCCGGGCTACGCCTGGCCGGCGCTGTCCTTCCTGCTGCTCGGGCTGATCGCCCAGGTCACCAGCGCGCTCTACCTGACCGCGCTGATCTTCACGGGAACGTTCCTGGCGGCCCAGTTCCGTCGACGCCACCGCCTGGCGGCCGGCGCCACCACCAGCGTCGCCGCGCTCTTCCTAGGCTTCAGCCTCAAACTGGCCACAGCCACCGCCTAACCCCTCTCCCCTCCCCCGCCGGGCGCTCCACGCCCGACGCCCCGCACCCCGCGCTCCACGCCCGGGGTCCACGCCCCACGCCCCGCACCCTGCGCCCCGCGCCCTGCGCCCTGCGCCCCGCACCCTGCGCCCCGCGCCCCGCGCCCCGCGCCCCCGCGATCTTGCACTTTCCGCCCTCAACGTGGGAGGAAAGTCAGATTTGTCGGGGCAGGAAGTGCAAGATCGGCGCTCGTCCTTGGCGGTGAGCCGTGCTGCCAGGAAGGGACGGGAGGGCGGGGAGAGCGGGCAGGGACGGGAGGGCGAGGAGGGCGGGAGTGGGGGTCAGGTGCCGTCGCCGGCGGAGCCGCCGATGCCGGCTCCGCCGGCGGTGCCGCCCAGTCCGAAGCCCGGCGGAACGGGTTCGTCGGGTGGACGGCTGACGTGGGCCGACTCGGAGATGGTCGCGGACCAGTCGGCGTGTGCGGCAGCCGCGGCGTGCCGGTTGATCGCCGCGCGCAGCCAGGCGTCCACGGTCGCGACCCAGTCCCGCTGGTCGGCGCCCACGTGCCAGACCCGGAACCGGCTGATGCTCTGGTGGGTGATCCCGGCCAGGGCCAGCCGCCGGTCCATCCAGAGGATCACCTCCAGGCCGGCCGGGTCGACGATGAAGATCAGCTCCAGTTCGGTGATCGGCCCGGCGTAGAGCGGCGCCACCCAGTAGCCCAACCGCTGGTGCAGCGGCAGGGTCTGCGCCACGCCGGGCAGCCGCCCGTCGACCAGGCCGGCCTGACGCATGCTGAAGCCGAGCGTGTCGAGGGCCGCCAGGACGTGCGCCTGGGTGGGCAGCGGATGCACGAAGACCGGCACCATCGCGCCCTGGTCGAGCCGGGGCTCGACCGCCACCTCCGTACGCAGCCCCATCCGCAGGCTGAGCAGGGGCACCCCGCCGAACACGGTCACCGGGGTCTCCCACGGCAGCGGGAACTCGAACGGGATCGAGCGGCCCCGCCCGGCCCGCAGTACGAAGCCGTCGGCCACCGTCGCCTCGTGGAACTGCACCAGGCGACGAGGCGCCTCCGGGTCGTCCGGCTCGGCCGTGGTGACCAGGCCGAGCCGGACGTGCAGGACGGGTACGTCGGTGGAGCCGGCGATGACGGTGACCCGCCCCGGCAGCCGCAGCCCCGGGCGGGTGCTCGGGTTGGCCAGGGCCGTCCGCACCGACAGGCCGGTCCAGCCGGACTCGGGTGACACCCCCGTCAACCGCACGGCACACCCCCGTCCGCTTCCGCGTCAGGCCCCCTCAGCCGCCCGCCGACCGCCGCGCCGTCCATGCTCGCCGCCCTGGCCGCCGAGCCGGGTCCACGCTGGTCTCCGGCCCCCGCGGCCACGGATCTCGCCCCTGCGGGACCGACCACCCCGACGGTCGCGCACCTCCCGGGTGACCGCCCCCGACGGATGCGTCAATGGTCGCGGACCTCGCGGGTGGCCGCCCCGGACGGGTACGTCAATGGTCGCGCAGCTCGCGGGTGGCCGCCCGGACTTCGGCGAAGAGCGGCCACCCCTCGGCCTCGTCTCACCTCATGCGTCGCCCACGCGGCACCGGATCGGTCTCGTCGTCGAACTCGCCGATGACCTCCTCCAACAGGTCCTCCAGCGCGACGAACCCGATCGGCCGGGTCGGCCCGCCGCCGTTGCGCACCAGCGCGAGCTGGGACTGCCGGGCCCGCATCTCCGCCACCGCCTCGGTCACCGAGACCGACGCCGGCAGGGTGAAGGCGCTGGTCATCAGGTCACCGGCGGTGACCGCACGACCCGTGGTGGTGGCCCGGACCGCCTCCCGGACGTGGACCAGGCCGCAGACGTCGCCGTTGGCGTCCAGCACGGCCAGCCGTGACCGGCCGCTGTCGCGGCTGACCTGCTCGATCCGGTCGGCGCCCTCGTCGCGGCGCACCGTCACCATCTGGTGGAACGGCTCCATCACCTGGGCCACCGTGGTGCCCTGCAACTCCAGCATGCTGGTCAGCATCTGGTGCTGCTCCGCGCCGAGCAGCCCGTGCTCGCGGGACTGTTCCAGCAGCATGCGCAGCTCGTCCGGGCCGTGCACCTGGGCGAGCTGATCCTGCGGATTGACCTTCACCAGCCGTAGCATCGCGTTGGCCAGCGAGTTCATCACCGACAGCACCGGCCGGGCGACCCGCGCGAAGGCACGGAACGGCAGGGCCAGCAGCACCGCCGAGCGCTCCGGGTCGGTGATCGCCCAGGACTTCGGCGCCATCTCCCCGACCACCAGGTGCAGGAAGGTGACGACGCTGAGCGCGAAGACCAGCGCGATCGCGTGGCTCGCGGCGGTGGGCAGCCCGACCGCGTGCAGCAGCGGGCTGAGCAGGTGCTCGATCGCCGGTTCGGCGAGCGCGCCGAGCCCCAGGGTGCACAGGGTGATGCCGAGCTGCGCGCCGGCGAGCATCAGGGACAGCTCCCGTACGCCCTCCAGCGCGGCCCGGGCCGCCCGGCCGCCACCGGCGGCGGCGTGCTCCAGGCGGTAGCGCTTGCTGGCCACCAGGGCGAACTCGGCGGCCACGAAGAAGCCGTTCAACGCCAGCAGGATCACCGACGTGAAGAGCGCGATGCCGGGGCTCATGCGGACACCTCCCCCGGCGCGGCGATCCGCAGCCGGACGGAGTCGGCCACGTGCCGGTCGACGGCCAGCACCTCGACCAGGGCGCGCGGCCCGACCGCGCTCTCCTCGCCTTCGGCCGGCAGGCTGATCTCCAGCTGGTCACCGACCTCGGGGACCCGCCCCAGCTCCCGCATGACCAGTCCGGAGAGCGTGTCGTACTCCGGGGCCTCGGGCAGCGCGATGCCGGTGCTGTCGGCGACCTCGTCGATGCGCCAGCGGGCCGGCACCACCCAGGAGCCGTCCTCCTGCCGGGCCGGGGCCCGTTCCGGCGGGTCGTCCTCGTCCCGGATCGGGCCGACGAGTTCCTCGGCGATGTCCTCCAGCGTGATCACGCCGGCGAAACCGCCGTACTCGTCGACCACGCAGGCCAACTGGCGGTGGCCGGAGCGCAGCCGGTCCAGCACCGTCGGCAGCGGCAGCGTCTCCGGCACCAGGAGCGGAGGCCCGGCGACCGCGCTGACCGGGGTGGTCGCGCGCTGCTCCGGGGGTACGCCGAGCACGTCGGCGATACCGACGACGCCGACCAGGTCGTCGACGCCCTCGGTGCCGCGCACCGGGAAGCGGGACTTGCCGGTGTCCAGCAGCTCGACGACCCGGCTCACCGGCTCGTGCGCGCGTACGGTGTGCACGTCGACGCGGGGCACCATGACCTCGCCGGCGGTCAGCTGGCGGAAGTCGAGCCCCCGGTCGAGCAGCGTGGACATCTCGGCGGTCAGGTGCCCCTCCTGGCGGGACTCGGCGATGATCTGCTCCAGGTCCTCCGGGGTGGCACCGCTGGGCAGTTCCTCGATCGGCTCGATGCCGACGCGGCGGAGCAGCCGGACCGCGGCCTTGTCGAAGAGCTTGATCAGCGGGCCGGCGACCTTGAGGTAGATCAGGGTGGAACGACTCAGGGCCTTCGCGAGGGGCTCAGGCCGGGCGATGGCGAGGTTCTTCGGAGCGAGCTCGCCGAGGACCATCTGCACCAACGTGGCGATGAGCAGGGCCAGGACGAGCGAGAGTGGCAGGCTGACCGCCGTGGAGATGCCGGCCACCCCGAGCAGTTCGGCCAGCCCGGCGCCGAGGAACGGCTCGGCGACGTAGCCGACGAGCAGGGCGGTGACGGTGATGCCGAGTTGCGCGCCGGACAGCATGAACGACAGCCGTCCGGTCACCTCCAACGCCCGGGCGGCTGCCTTGTCGCCGTCGTCGGCGAGCTGCTTGAGGCGCCCCCGGTCCACGGCGACGTAGCCGAACTCCTGGGCCACGAAGTATCCGGTGGCGGCGGTGAGCACGATGATGAGGAGAAGACCAACGACGATCAACACGGGTCGCTCAGGGCTCCCGGGGACGTCGGGGTCGGGATACGCCGGGCAGAACCCGGCTTGCTACTGCTGCCCTCCTGGGCAGAAGAGTCGATCATGCGGCCCATTTTATCGGGCGCGGCTGGATGTCCGCTGAAGGTGCGCCGAAGCCCCCCCGGACGTCCGGGTTCGCCGGGATCGGCGGGGCCTGCCCGGTGCGGCGGTCAGCGGTCGGCGAGTTCGTCGGCGTCGAGCAGGGCCGGGTCGACGCGGCCGGTGCGGTAGGCGGCCCGGCCGATCATCTGTGCCGCCACGGGGGCGGTGGCCAGTTGGAAGATCCCGATCAGCGCCACCATGCCCAGGTCTGCCGGGGTACGCAGCCGCAACGCCAGGCCGAGCAGCAGAAGCAGCACCCCGAGCACCTGCGGCTTGGTCGCGGCGTGCATCCGGTCCAGGGTCCCCGGGAAGCGCAGCACCCCGATCCCGGCGGCGAGGCTCAGCAGGGCGCCGACCACCAGGCAGCCGCCGCCCAGCCAGTCGGCCAGCGTGCCCCACATCAGGCCTCCCCGTCCTCGCGGACGGCGAAGCGGACCAGCGACACCGAGCCGACGAAGCCGAGCATGGACAGCGCCACCAGCACCGGCAGCGTGGTGGCGTGGCGGTTCACCGCGGCCTCCGCGCCGACCGCGCCCACCATGGTGGCGAGCAGCATGTCGGCGGCGACCACCCGGTCGATCAGCGACGGCCCCCGGTAGAGCCGGATCAGGGCCAGCAGCCCGGTCACCGAGAACAGGGTGGTGAGGGTGACGGCGAGGAACGTGGTCACGGGTCAGGGTCCCCTCTCGACGGGATCGACGCTCACCTGGCGGACCTCGGCGGCGGAGCCGACCGCGCGGACGATCCGCCGCTCGACGGCGAAGATCCGTTGCCGGCTGCCGATCAGGTCCTGCGCACCGTGGGTGTCGAACACGTGCACGTAGAGGACGCCGGCGGCCCGGTCCACCTCGACGATCAGCGTGCCCGGCACCAGCGAGATCGCTTCGGCGGTGAGCGCCAGGTTCAGGTCGGTGCGTACCCGGAGGCGGACCGCGATGATCGCCCCCCGGGGCCGGTAGCCGGGCTGCACCGCGACCCGGGCGACGTGCGCGCTGGCGCTGACCAGCTCGCCGACGAAGCGCGCCGCGAAGACCAGCAGCGGCCCGGGGCGCAGCCGGCCGCCGAAGCTGACCGGCGGCAGCGGGAAGAACAGCAGCACGGCCCCGGCCACCAGCATCCCGCCCACGAGGTTTCCCCAGGAGAAGTCGCCCCAGAGCAGGCTCCAGACCAGCACCAGCCAGCCGAACGCGATCAGCCGGTCGCGCCGCCGCCCCCGCCCGCGCGCCGGCGCCCCGGAGCCCGGGGTCACGGGGCACCGACCGGCAGCACGGAACGGATGTACGGGGTGCGTTCGCGCAGGTCGCTCGCCGCGTCGGCGGTGACGTCGAACAGCGGCCCGGCGACGACGGTCAGCGCCAGCCCGAGGCCGACCAGCGCGATCGTCGCGCCGACCATCAGGGCGGGCAGGCGGACGACCGGCTGGGGGGTGTCCAGTTGGGGGGCCCGCCAGAACGCGATGTTCCACACCCGCGAGGCCACGTAGAGGGTGAGCAGGCTCGTCACCGTTCCCGCCGCGACCAGCACGCCGGGCAGCGGCTCACCGGTCGCGACGCCGGCCTGGAGCAGGCCGAGCTTGCCGAGGAAGCCGGAGAAGGGTGGTATCCCGGCGAGGTTCATGGCCGGGACGAAGAAGAGGACGCCGAGCAGCGGGGCTGCCCGGGCCAGCCCGCCGATGCGGCGCAGGTCGGTGCTGCCGGCCCGGTCCTCGACCAGCCCGGCGACCAGGAACAGCGTGGTCTGGATGGTGATGTGGTGCACCACGTAGAAGATCGCGCCGGAGAGCCCCGCGACGGTGCTCAGCCCCACTCCGAAGATCATGTAGCCGATGTGGCTGACCAGGGTGAACGAGAAGAGCCGCTTCATGTCCGACTGGGACACCGCGCCGAGGATGCCGACCACCATGGTCAGCCCGGCCACCACCATCAGCAGCCCGGAGAGCTGGCCGCCGGGGAAGAGCAGCGTCTCGGTACGGATGATCGCGTACACGCCGACCTTGGTGAGCAGGCCGGCGAAGACCGCCGTGACGGGGGCCGGCGCCGTCGGGTAGCTGTCCGGCAGCCAGGCCGAGAGCGGGAAGACCGCCGCCTTGATCCCGAACGCGAGCAGCAGCATCAGCTGGAGCGTCAGCCGTACGCCGTCGGGCAGCGCGTCCAGCCGGTGCGCCAACTGGGCCATGTTCACGGTGCCGGTGGCCGCGTACACCAGGCCCACCGAGGCCAGGAAGATCATCGAGGAGAGGATGCTGACCACGACGTACGTCGAGCCGGTGCGGATCCGGGTCTCGGTGCCACCGAGGGTGATCAGCACGAAGCTCGCGGCCAGCAGGATCTCGAAGCCGACGAAGAGGTTGAACAGGTCGCCGGCGAGGAACGCGTTGGTCACGCCGGCGGTCAGCACCAGGTAGGTGGGGTGGTAGATGGTCACCGGGACGGTCTCGCCGAAGTCCCCCTGCCCCTGGCCGACGGAGTAGAGCAGCACGCAGAGGGTCACCGCCGAGGAGACCACCAGCATCAGCGCGGCGAGCTGGTCGGCGACCAGCACGATGCCCACGGGGGCGGGCCACCCGCCGACCTGCACCACCACCGGCCCGTGCCGGTACGCCTGCACCAGCAGCACCGCCGCCACCGCCATCGTGACGGTCAGGCAGGTCACGCTGACGACCCGTTGCAGCATCGGCCACCGGGCCAGCAGCAGGGTCAGCGCCGCACCGAGCAGCGGCACCACCACGGGCAGCGGCACGAGTTGGCTCATCGCGCGTACCCGGTCATCCGGGGCCGTCCCCGCGTCGGAGCCGGCGCGGCGGCTCGGGGTCGACCTGCTCGGGGTCGGCGTCCGGGCCCTCGCCGCCGAGGTCGGCGGCGGCCAGTTCGTTACGCTCGGCCGCCTGCCTGACCTGCCGGTCCTCGATGTCGTCGGGGACCTCGTCGTCGCCGGTGAGGTACCAGCTGCGGTAGCTCACCGCCAGCAGGAACGCGGTCAGCCCGAAGGTGATCACGATCGCGGTGAGGATCATGGCCTGCGGCAGCGCGTCGCTCAACGTGCCGGCGGGCGCCGTGCCGACCACCGGGGCGGCTCCCGCGCGCCCGCCCACCAGGATGAGCACGTTGACCCCGTTGCCGAGCAGGATGATGCCGAGCAGGATCCGGCTCAGGCTGCGCTCCAGCAGGAGGGTGACACCGCAGCCGACCAGCACCCCGGCGGCGACGACCAGCACGAGGGTGGGTCCCGCGACGCCCGTCCTCACGCCCGGTCCCCCCGCCGGTCGACCCGCAACCCGCCGCCGGACTCGCCGGCCGCCTCGATGTGCCGGTCCACCTCGGCGCCGAGGCTGCGCAGGATGTCCAGCACCAGCCCGACCACGACCAGGTAGACGCCGACGTCGAAGAAGAGGGACGTGACCAGGTAGAACTCGCCGATCAGCGGTAGCCACAGGTCGATCCGGGCGCTTTCGAGCAGCGTTCCGCCCGCGAGCAGGGCGACGGCCCCGGTGCCGATCGAGACGAACAGGCCGGCGCCGAGCACCGTGCCGGCGCCGACGGGGGCGGCCTCGGCCAGTTCGTATCGGCCGCCGGCCAGGTAACGCACGACCAGCGCCAGGCTCGCCACCAGGCCGCCGGCGAAGCCGCCGCCCGGCGCGTTGTGGCCGGAGAAGAGCAGGAACAGGGAGAAGACCACCACCGTGTGGAAGACCAGCCGGGTCACGACCTCCAGCACGATCGAGCGCTGCCGCTCGTGCAGGGTCGCCCCGCCGCGCAGCCAGACCCGGTGCCCCGGCCGCTGCACCCGGCTCAGCGGCTGCGGGCGGCGGGGGCGGGGGCCGGTCCGGGACTGCTGGAAGACCAGGCTGGCCACCCCGGTCGCGGCCACCACCAGCACCGACAGCTCGCCCATCGTGTCCCAGGCCCGGATGTCGACCAGGGTCACGTTGACCACGTTGCGGCCGTACCCGTGGGTGACGGCCAGGTCCGGGAACGCGTCGGAGATGGTGGGTGCCTGTCTGGCCGACGCGGCGGTCAGGGCCAGCCCGCCGACGACCACGCCGACGACCAGCCCGATCGTGCGGCGTATCCAGCGTCTGTGTTTCGGGCGGGCCGAGAACCGCTCCGGCAGCCGGCGCAGCACCAGCACGAACACCGCGATGGTGGCGGTCTCGACGAGGAACTGGGTCAACGCCAGGTCCGGCGCGCCGTGGACCACGAAGAGCATCGCCGTGCCGTACCCGGTCATGCCCACCAGCAGCATCGCCGTCAGCCGCCGGCGGGCGCCCACCGCGAGCACCGCCGCGACGGTGACCACCGCCACCACCACGACCTGCAACGGGCTGTCCCAGAGGGCGATCCGGTCCCGCCACGGACGGGTGGCCAGCATCGCCCCGCCGGGCACCACGGTGAGCACGAGCAGGATGACGCCGAGGTACTGCGGCAGCGAACCCCGCTGGGTGGCGCCGGTGACCCCCATGGCCAGCCGGTCGAAGCGGCGGGTGAGCCACTCGTACCCCTCGTTGCCGCCGACCGGGACGTGCAGCCGGGCCAGCATCGGGGCGAGCGGGCCGCGCAGCGCGTGCAGCACCGCGCCGCCCGCCACCGCGAGCGCGGAGAGGCCGAACGCGGGGCTGAGGCCGTGCCACAGCGCCAGGTCCTTGCCGACGACGCCGAACAGTTCGGCGTACGGGCGGAGCAGTCCGTCGAGGATCCCGGCGGCCGGGCCGGCGACCAGCCCGACCGCGGCCAGCAGGGCCGGCGGGACGAGCATCGACGTGGGGACCCGCCCGAGGACGGTCGGCTCCACGCCCGGCCGGGTGGCGAACGCGCCCCAGACGAACCGGGCACTGTAGGCGACGGTGAGCATGGTGCCGGCCACCAGCACGGCGAGGACGGCGGGCCGGTCGGTGAAGGCGGCCAGCACGGCCTCCTTGGCGACGAACCCGACCAGCGGCGGCAGGCCGGCCATCGAGGCGGCGGCGAGCACCGTCACGGTGACGAGCAGCGGCGCACGTCGCCCCAGCCCGGACAGCTCCTGCAGGTCGCGGGTGCCGACGCCGTGGTCGATGATGCCGACGACGAGGAAGAGCGGCGCCTTGAACAGGGCGTGGGCCAGCAGCATCGCCACGCCGGCCAGCGCCGTGTCCGGGGTGCCCGCCCCGATCACCACCGCGATCAGGCCGAGCTGGCTGACCGTGCCGTACGCCAGCAGCAGCTTCAGGTCGGTCTGCCGCAGCGCCGCCCAGCCCCCGGTCAGCATGGTGGCCAGGCCGGCGACCACGACGACGGGCCGCCACGGGCCGACGCTCGCCAGCACCGGGGCGAGCAGCCCGATCAGGTAGACGCCCGCCTTCACCATCGCGGCGGCGTGCAGGTACGCGCTCACCGGCGTGGGCGCCGCCATCGCCACCGGCAGCCAGGAGCTGAACGGCAGCACCGCCGACTTGGCCAGCGCCCCGGCGAGGATCAGCACGACCGCCGTGACCAGGTACGCCCCGCCCGGCAGCGGGCCGGCGGTGATCTCCGACCAGCGGTAGCTGCCGGCGTGCCCGCCGAGCATGATGAACCCCACCAGCATGGCCAACCCGCCGAGCGTGGTCACCATCAGCGCCTGCGCCGCCGCCCACCGGCTGGAGCGCCGCTCGGTGCTGTGCCCGATCAGCAGGTACGAGAAGATCGTGGTCAGTTCCCAGCAGACGTAGAGCAGCAGCAGGTCGTCGGCGAGGACCAGGCCGAGCATCGCCCCCGCGAAGGCCACCAGCACGGCCGCGAACCGGGCCACCCCCGTCGACTCCGGGCCGAAGTAGCGGGCGCTGTAGACCAGGATCAGCGCGCCGACCCCGCCGACGAGCAGGGTCATCAGCCAGGACAGCGTCGTCAGCCGCAGGGCCAGGTCGATCCCGAGCTCCCGGATCCACGGGTACGTCTCGACCACCGCGCCGCCGTCGCGGACGGCGGACGTGCGGGCCAGCGCCCACCCGAACGCGGCTGCCGGCGCCAGGGCGAGCGGATAACAGGCGCGCGGACCCCACCACCGGACGAGCAGCGGCGCGACGAGGGCCGCCACGAAGTGGAGGATCAGCAGTACGAGCACCCGCGCTCCTGGTCGAGGTGGCTGCGGCGCACGCCGGGGGTGGGACGGCACGGCACCTAGGAGCGATCACACGCCAGTTCGTCGCCTGGCGGGCCGTTTTGCGCGAATTCGTCCCTGCTTGGCGGTTGATCGGCCTGCCGGTCGGACGCTGATACCGGTCGGCCGCTGACACGTGACCAGCAGCCGCGCCCGTTGGCGCTCACACCCCGGTACGTCCATCCCCAACAGAGGCCATGAGGGAGCGGTGGACGGGAGTGGACCGCTGCCGGTCAGCCGACGGTGAGGTCGGCGTTGGGGGTGACGGGCTCGCGGGTCGGGCACTCGCGACGGGGCTCCACCAACAGGTCGGGACGGCCGAGCTGGACCGCGACCTTGTTGACCATCCGCTCGACGGCGGCGAGGGAGCGCACCGGCAACAGCCGCCCCCGGATCTCCCGGCGCAACACGAAGTAGTGCACGGCGGCGCGGACCTGCCCCCGGTCGGCCGCGCTGGCCTGCGTGGTGGAGACGACCAGTTCCCGCAGCACGGCGGCGAGCCGCTCGGCCAGTTCCAGTTCCGGCCCGGACAGGCCGGTGCGGACGGCGGCGAGGTGACTGTCGACCTTGCGGATGAGCACGTCGATGCCGGGCTCGAAGCTCCGCTGCTCGACGGTCATCCGATCCCCTCCACCCCAGGCCGACGCTCCGAGTGAAGTTACTTTATGTTGTGGGGCACAAGCAAGCAGTTAAGTAAGACTTAACGTGTTCAAGGCCGCAAACATCGCGTATCAGCCGGAGCGGGGCGCGCCATCCCCGGCAAGAGCCTGGATGTCGCACCTCCGGGGCAGGATGGACGGCGTGACGGATGCGATGGCGGATTTCGGCGCGGCCACCCGGGAGTGGTTCGGCGCCGCCTTCGCCGCGCCCACCGCCGCCCAGGCCGGCGCCTGGAGCTCCGTCGCCGCCGGGCACAACGCGCTGGTGGTGGCGCCCACCGGCTCGGGCAAGACGCTGGCCGCGTTCCTCTGGTCGCTCGACCGACTGGCCCGCGAGCCCGCCCCGGCCGACCCCCGGCACCGGTGCCGGGTGCTCTACGTCAGCCCGCTCAAGGCGCTCGCGGTCGACGTCGAGCGCAACCTGCGCACCCCCCTCACCGGCATCCGACAGGCCGCCACCCGGCTCGGCGTCGCCCCACCGGAGATCACCGTGGGGATGCGCACCGGCGACACCCCCGCCGACGAGCGGCGGGCCTTCGCCCGCACCCCGCCGGACATCCTCATCACCACACCCGAGTCGCTGTTCCTGCTGCTCACCTCCGCCGCCCGCGACTCCCTGCGCGGCGTCGAGACGGTGATCGTCGACGAGGTGCACGCGGTCGCCGGCACCAAACGCGGGGCCCACCTCGCGCTCTCCCTGGAACGCCTCGACGAGCTGCTACCCGCCCCGGCGCAACGGATCGGCCTCTCCGCCACCGTCCGGCCGGTCGACAACTGTGCCCGCTTCCTCGGCGGTGCCCGCCCCGTCGACGTGGTCGCGCCCCCCACCGCCAAGACGATCGAGGTCAGCGTCCAGGTCCCCGTGGAGGACATGACCCGCCTCGACGAGCACGAGTCGCCGGAGGACGACCTCGGCGGTCTCGGCCCACGCCGGGCATCCATCTGGCCGGCGGTGGAGGAACGCGTCTTCTCCCTGGTCAGGTCGCACCGCTCGACCATCGTCTTCACCAACTCACGGCGTTCAGCCGAGCGCCTCTGCGCCCGGCTGAACGAGCTGGCCGCCGGTGAGTTGGAGTCCGCGTCCGCGTCCGGCGCGCGCGGTGGGGACGAGCTGGAGCCGGCGTCCGCCGGCGGCAGCCCGCGGCCCGGCGCCGACGGGTGGGGTGGCCCGGCCGGGCCGTCGCGGCAGCCCGCCGAGGTGATGGCGCAGGCCGGCGCGGTGGCCGGCGCGGCCCCGGTGATCGCCCGCGCCCACCACGGCAGCGTCTCCCGCGAGGAGCGCAAACACATCGAGGAGGCGCTCAAGTCCGGCCAGCTGCCCGCCGTGGTGGCCACCTCCAGCCTGGAGCTGGGCATCGACATGGGCGCCGTCGACCTGGTGGTGCAGATCGAGGCGCCGCCGAGCGTGGCCGCCGGGCTGCAACGCGTGGGCCGGGCCGGGCACCAGGTCGGGGCGGTCTCCCGCGGGGTGGTCTTCCCCAAGCACCGGGGCGACCTGCTCTCGTGCACCGTGGTGGCCGAGCGGATGGCCGACGGCGCCATCGAGGAGCTGCACCACCCGCGCAACCCGCTCGACGTGCTGGCCCAGCAGATCGTCGCCATGGTGGCGCTGGAGCCGTGGCGCGTCGGCGACCTGGCCGTGCTGGTACGCCGGGCGGCTCCCTTCGCCGAGCTGCCCGACTCGGCGCTGCACGCCGTGCTCGACATGCTCTCCGGCCGCTACCCGTCCACCGCGTTCGCCGAGCTGCGGCCCCGGCTGGTCTGGGACCGCGCCACCGACACGCTCACCGGCCGGCCCGGCGCGCAACGGCTCGCGGTGACCAGCGGCGGCACGATCCCCGACCGGGGCCTCTTCGGCGTGTTCCTGGCCGGGGCCGAGCGGGCCGCCCGGGTCGGCGAGCTGGACGAGGAGATGGTCTACGAGTCGCGGGTCGGCGACGTCTTCCTGCTCGGCTCGTCGTCCTGGCGGATCGAGGAGATCACCCCCGACCGGGTGCTGGTCTCCCCGGCGCCCGGGCAGGCGGCGAAGATGCCGTTCTGGAAGGGCGACCAGCTCGGCCGGCCCATCGAGCTGGGTCGGGCCATCGGCGCCCGGGTACGCGCCCTGCTGCGGCAGGACGACGAGACGGCGATCGCCGCGCTGCGGGCCGGCGGGCTCGACGACTGGGCCGCGGGCAACCTGATGGCATACCTGCGCGAGCAACGCGCCGCCACCCGGTCCCTGCCCGACGACCGCACGGTCGTGGTCGAACGGTTCCGCGACGAGCTCGGCGACTGGCGGCTGGCCGTGCACAGCGTGCTCGGTGCCCGGGTCAACGGACCGTGGGCGCTGGCCATCGGCCGCCGGCTGACCGAACGCTACGGGTTGGACGCCCAGGTGATGCCGTCCGACGACGGCATCGTGGTCCGCCTGCCGGACACGGCGGACGAGCCACCCGGCGCCGACGTGGTGGTCTTCGAGCCGGAGGAGATCGCCCAGCTCGTCGAGGAGTCGGTCGGCACGTCCGCGCTCTTCGCGTCCCGGTTCCGGGAGTGCGCCGCCCGGTCGCTGCTCCTGCCCCGGCGCGACCCGCGTCGCCGCCAGCCACTGTGGCAGCAGCGGCAACGCGCCGCCCAACTACTCGACGTCGCCCGCGAGTACGCCGACTTCCCGGTCACCCTGGAGGCCGCCCGGGAGTGCCTCCAGGACGTCTTCGACCAGCCTGCGCTGGCCGCGCTGATGCGCGACCTGGCTTCCCGCAAGGTGCGCCTGGTCGAGGTGGAGACCGCCCAGCCGTCGCCGTTCGCCCGGTCGCTGCTCTTCGGCTACGTCGGGGCCTTCCTCTACGAGGGCGACGCCCCGCTGGCCGAGCGCCGGGCCGCCGCGTTGGCGCTGGACTCGACCCTGCTCGGCGAGTTGCTCGGCCGGGTCGACCTGCGGGAGCTTCTCGACCCCGTGGTGCTGACCGAAACCGAGCGGCAGCTGCGCTGGCTGACCGAGCAGCGCCGCCCGCGCGACGCGGAGGACGTGGTCGAGCTGCTCCGCGTGCTCGGCGACCTCTCCGAGGCGGAGCTGACCGAGCGGGGGGCCGCTCCCGGGTGGCTGACCGAACTGGCGGCGGCCCGCCGGGTGCTGTGCGTGCGCGTCGCCGGCGAGGAGCGCTGGGTGGGCATCGAGGACGCGGCCCGGCTGCGCGACGCCCTCGGTGTGGCCCTGCCGGTCGGGGTGGCCGAGGCGTACCTCGCCCCGGTGGCCGATCCGCTCGGCGACCTGGTCGCCCGCTACGCGCGTACGCACGGGCCGTTCGCCGCCGCGACCTGCGCGGCCCGCTTCGGGCTGGGCGTCTTCGTGGTCGAGCAGACGCTACGCCGGCTCGCCGCCACCGGGCGGGTGGTGGCCGGCGAGTTCACCCCCGACACGGTCGGCAGCCAGTGGTGCGACGCGGAGGTGCTGCGGCTGCTGCGCCGCCGGTCCCTGGCCGCGCTACGCCGGGAGATCGAGCCGGTGCCGCCCCGCGCGCTGGCTGCGTTCCTGCCCCGGTGGCAGCAGATGGGCTCGTCCGGGCGGGGAGTGGAGGCGCTGGCCGCCGCCGTGGAGCAGTTGCAGGGGGCGGCGGTGCCGGCGTCGGCGTTGGAACGGCTGGTGCTGCCGGGCCGCGTCGCCGACTACTCCCCCGCCCAGCTCGACGAGCTCTGCGCCAGCGGCGAGGTGCTCTGGGCAGGCTCCGGGGCGATCTCCGGCGGGGACGGCTGGGTCACTCTCGCGTACGCGGACGTCGCGCCGCTGCTGCTTCCCCCGCCCGACGAGGCGCTCACCCGCACTCCACTGCACGACGCGGTGCTGGACGCGCTCGGCGACGGGCAGGCCCTGTTCTTCCGGTCGTTGTCCGACCGGGTCGGTTCGACCGACGACGCCGCGCTGACCGCCGTCGTCTGGGACCTGGTGTGGGCCGGTCACCTCACCAACGACACCCTGGCCCCGTTGCGCGCGACGCTCGGCGGTGGTGGGGCGCACCGGTCACGTCCCACCGCGCCCCGCACCCGCTACCGGCGTCCCGGGCGGGTCGCCCTGCCGACTCGGGGCGGTCCGCCGACCGTCGCCGGCCGCTGGTCCCGCCTGCCGGAACGCGACACCGATCCGACCCGCCGCGCCGCGGCCCTGGCCGACGTGCTGCTCGAACGGCACGGCGTGGTGACCCGGGGGGCGGTGCTGGCCGAGCAGGTCACCGGCGGCTTCGCCGCGGTCTACCCGGTGCTCGCCGCGCTGGAGGAACGCGGCGCGGCCCGGCGGGGCTACTTCGTCGAGGGCCTGGGCGCGGCGCAGTTCGCGGTGCCGGGCGCGGTGGACCGGATCCGGGCGCTGGCCGAGCCGACAGACGGCGGGCGGGGGCGCGGCGGACCCACCCTGGTGCTCGCCGCGACGGATCCGGCCAACCCGTACGGTGCGGCGCTGCCCTGGCCGGAGCGGGTGGTCGACTCAGGCGACGGGGCCGCCCCGGCGACCGGGCACCGGGCAGGGCGCAAGGCCGGAGCCGTGGTGGCGCTGGTCGCCGGTGACCTGGTGCTCTACGTCGAACGCGGCGGACGGACGATCCTCTCCTTCACCGACGACACCGACATGCTGGCGGCGGCCGGAAAGGCGCTCGCCGACGCGGTCCACTCCGGTGCGCTGGGCGCGATGTCGGTGGAGCGGGCCGACGGCGAGGCGGTGCGCTCCTCGCCGCTGCGCGACGCCCTCACCGCCGCCGGGTTCCGCGCCACGCCACGCGGCCTGCGCCTGCGCGGCTGACCCCGCACCTCAGCCCCGGCCAGCCACGCCTCAGCGGCCGGGATGGGTGGGCCGGGCCGGGCCCACGGTCAGCGCAGGCCGGTGAGGACCTTCTCGTACCTGGCGCGGTCGGCGGCGGGGGTCTTCGCCTCCAGGTAGTTGAGCACCACCGTGCCCCGCCGGAACGACTGGCCGCCCCACGTCTCGGCGATGTCGCCGGCGCTGGTCTCGTCGGGGAAGACGTACACGGTGACGGCGTCGGTCGCGAGCAGCTCGGAGCAGCCCAGGCCGAGCCCGTCCGGCCCGCAGTCGACCGACCTGTCCCGAGGGTTGGGCACCTTGAGCCCGGCGGCCTTGAACGCGTCCACCACCTGCCGCGCGCCGGGCGTCCCGGTCGGCCGGACGGGCAGCTTCACCGGCGGCGGGCTGGCGGGCCGACGCTCGGTCGTCCCACCGGCGCTCGGAGCGGCTGGGCCTGCCCCGGTCGGCGGGGCGGCCGGTGTCGTCGTTGCTCCGGGCGCGCCCGTCGGGTCCGACGAAGGCACGTCGACCGGGGCTGGGGCCGAGGCGGCCGGGGGCTCGGCGCGCGGCGGCTCCTCCGCGTCGTCGCCGCAGGCGGCGGTGAGGGCGGCAGCGATCACGAGCACCGCGACGGCGGGCAGACTCCGGTTGGTCACCCCGGCAGTCTGCCCAATCGGATCTCGTCCCGGCAGTGGCCGGTCGGTCAGTGCCGTTGTCCCATTTCCGCCAGCCTGCCCCGGTCGACCGGGCCGCACGGGACCGCACGGCACAGCGGGGACGGGCCGGCACGGCACTCCGGCACGATCGCCGGAAACGACAGAACGGCACTCCGGAACGGCCCCCGCCGCAGCGCCTCCGTCACCGTAGGCACTCCGGCACGTCCGGCGACGGTACGATCCCGAGCCTGTCGACGAGGGGAGCGGGGATGACCGGGTCGAACGGGGTGACGGTCCGGCCGGCGCGGGCCGGGGACCGCGCGACGGTCGACGCGTTGCACGAACGCGAGTGGGGTGGGCCGTACGTCGTCGCCCACGACACCCGCCACGACCTGCGTACGCTGCCGACGTTGGTGGCGGTCGACGGTGCCGGCGCGGTCGTCGGGGCGCTCGCCCACCGTGACGACGCCGACGGGCTGGAGGTGGTCAGCGTGGTGGCCGCGACGCCCGGCGGCTGCGTCGGCACGGCGCTGCTGGCCGCCGCCGCGGAGGTGGCCCGGGGCGGGGGCCGGGACCGGCTCTGGCTCGTCACCACGAACGACAACCTGCGGGCGCTGCGGTTCTACCAGCGGCGCGGGCTGCGGCTGGTGCGCGTGGACCAGGGCGCGGTGGACCGGGCCCGCCGGCTCAAGCCGAGCATCCCGACGGTCGGCGAGGACGGCATCCCGCTGCACGACGAGCTGGTCCTGGAGCTGTGCCTCGCCACCGACGACCGTGTCCCGGTCGGCCTTCCGGTCCACGGTCAGCCGGTCACCGCCGGCCCGGCCCGGGTTCCGTGGATCTCGTTGACCACCGACTACGGTCTCACCGACGGCTTCGTCGCCGCCTGCCACGGGGTCATCGCGCGGCTGGCGCCGGAGGCCCGGGTCGTCGACGTGACCCATCTCGTGCCGCCGGCCGACGTCCGCCGGGGCGCCGCGGTGCTCGCGCAGACCGTGCCGTACCTGCCGGAGGGGGTGCACGTGGCCGTCGTCGACCCGGGCGTCGGCACGACCCGCCGGGGCGTCGCGCTGGCCACACCGCGCGGGCTGCTGGTGGGGCCGGACAACGGCCTGCTGGTCGACGCCGCCGAGGCGTTGGGCGGGGTGACGGCGGCCGTCGAGCTGACCGATCAGGACTGGCTCGGGCCCGGGGCCTCCCACACGTTCCACGGCCGGGACGTCTTCGCGCCCGCTGCCGCGCGGCTGGCGCTCGGCGCACCGCTGACCGGGGTCGGGCCGGCGGTCGACCCGGGCTCCCTCGTCCGGCTGCCGGCGCCGGTGCTCCGGCCGGAGGCGGACGGCTTCACGGCCGAGGTGCTGACCGTCGACCACTTCGGCAACGTGCAGCTGGCCGCGCCGGGCGACCTGCTGGCACCGCTGCCGGCGCGGGTCCGGGTGCGGCCGGGCACCGGGTCCGAGCCCGGCCGGGAGGCCGTGCACGGGCGCACCTTCGGCGACGCCCCACCGGGCAGGCTGGTGGTGCACGCCGACTCGGCCGGCCGGGTCGCCGTGGCGGTCAACGGCGGCCGGGCGGTGGACATGCTGACGGTGACACCGGGCGACCTGCTGCGGATCGCGGCCGGCTGACCGCCGGGCCGGAGCCATCGGCCGGCCCGGCGGGCGTACCCGGTCAACGGTCAGCGGTCAGCAGAGCGGCACGGTTCCGCCGTAGAACGCCGAGACGTACGCGTGGCTGACGTACTGGCCGCCGGCCGGTCGAAGACGGCCGCGCCGGTGGCTTCGCGCCACTCGGTCCAGCCCGCCGTGCACCAGCCCCGCACCTGGGCCTCGGCGGTGGCACCGGCGGCCGGTCGGACGTCGACGGTGGCGCGGACCCGGGTCGTGGGCCGGGCCAGGGTGCGCGGCGCCGCAAGGAAGATCCCCTCGGCGACCGCGGGGCTCGGGGAGGGCGAGGGAGGATGGACGGGTGCCCGAAGGCGACACCGTCTGGAACACGGCCCGCGTGCTGCACCGCGCCCTGGCCGGCACCCGCCTGACCGGCAGCGACTTCCGGGTGCCGCAGCTCGCCGCGACCGACCTCACCGGCTGGACCGTGCGGGAGTCGGCCAGCCGGGGCAAGCACCTGCTGCTACGCCTCACCGCCCCGACAGACGACGCGCCTCCGACAGACGACGCGCCCCCGACAGACGGCACGGCCGGGACAGGCGACCCACGCCCGCCGGACCACGCGGCCCGGACCGGCGGCGGGGAGCGCTGGACGCTGCACTCGCACCTGCGGATGGACGGCGCCTGGCGGACGTACGGGCCGGGCGAACGCTGGACGGGCCTGCCGGCGCACCTGATCCGGGTCGTGCTGCACGGCGCCCGGGCGGTCGCCGTCGGCTACCACCTGCACGAGCTGGCGCTGGTGCCGACCGCCGAGGAGGGGTCGCTCGTCGGGCACCTCGGCCCCGACCTGCTCGGCGCGGACTGGGACCCGGCCGAGGCGCTACGTCGGCTGGCCGCCCACCCGGACGCCACCATCTCCGAGGCGCTGCTGGACCAACGCAACCTGGCCGGGGTCGGCAACCTCTACCGGTGCGAGGTGCTCTTCCTGCGCGGCGTCTCGCCGTGGGCGCCGGTGCGCGCGGTGCCGGACCTCGCCGGCACCGTGGCGCTGGCGCAGCGGCTGCTCGCGGCGAACCGGGGTCGCTGGACGCAGAGCACGACGGGGTCGCTGCGCCGGGGGCAGACCAGTTACGTGTACGGCCGGCGCGCCCAGCCGTGCCGGCGGTGTGGCACCGCCATCCGCAAGGAGGAGTCGGGCGAGCGGGTCACCTACTGGTGCCCGGTCTGCCAGCCGGAGCGCCCCGCCGGCTGACGACCGGCAGGAACGGTGTCGCCCGGGGCGCGGCGAGCAGGCACACCCGGCCGGCGTGTCGGGCGGGAAACTCCGTCGGTACGGCGACGAGTCGCATCCCCGCCACAGATACGGACGATTGGGTACTTCCTAACCCCACCGTCGAGGTCGCATGCTGCGGTTGACTCCTCACGCATCGTCAGCGAAGCGCGACCGGGTCCGCCACGACGCCGTGGCGGACGCCGCGCCCGGACACCGGGGAGAGCCATGGACCTGTTCCGCAGACTCCGGATCCCTTGGGCGGATCGGGCGACGGCCCGCGCCGAAGACAACGTCGCCGACGGGATCCCGGCGGCGTCCGTCCCGGCGGCCCGGCAGGCCCAGGAGCCGGTCGTCGCGCCGGCCAGCCTCGACCCGGCCGCCGTCCCGCGCTATTTCGGTTCGGTGCCGAACCACGCCCGCAGTCCGCTGCCCGTCGTCGACGCCGACGGGTCCGTGCTACCCGGCACCGGCATCCGCAAGTTCGTTGACGCGCTCCCCCGCCCCGGCACGCTCGGCCGCACCGAGCTGGGCGGGCACCTGCCGCTGGCGGTGCCGGACACCACCAGCTACCCGGGCTGCGACTACTACGAGATCGGCCTGGAGCAGTACGCGCAGCGGCTGCACCGGGACCTGCCGGCGACCCGGCTGCGCGGCTACCGGCAGCTCAACCTCGGCACGGACGCCCACGGGCACAACACCGTCGCGCCGGCGGGGCGTCCCTGGCATCTCGGCCCGCTCATCCTGGCCCGGCGGGGCCGGCCGGTCCGGGTCAAGTTCATCAACCAGCTGCCCACCGGCCGGGCCGGCGAGCTCTTCCTGCCCGTCGACCCGACCGTCGACGGCGCCGGGGCCGGCCCCCTGGACGGCCCGGCGCCCTACCCGCAGAACCGGGCCGTGCTGCGGCTGGCGGGCGCGCACACCGGCTGGATCAGCGCCGGCAACCCCTGGCAGTGGGTGACCCCGGCCGGCGAGATCACCCCGTACCCGACGGGACCCGGTCTGGTCCACGTCCCCGACATGCCCCCGCCCGGGGCGGGCGCCACCACGCTCTACTACCCGAACGAGCAGAGCGGACGGCTGTGCTGGTTCCACGACAACACCGTCGGCCTGGCCCGGCTCACCGTCTACTCCGGGCAGCTCGCGCTCTACCTGCTCACCGACCCCGCCGAGGAGCGGCTCGTCGCCGACGAGGTGCTTCCCGCCGACCAACTGCCCCTGGTGATCGAGGACAAGACCTTCGTGCCGGAGGACACCCAGCTCGCCGGGGAGGACCCGACGTGGGACCGGGACCGCTGGGGATCCCGGGGCAGCCTCTGGCACCCGCACGTCTACCAGCCCCGGCAGAACCCGTACCGGGCCGACGGGACGAACCCGACCGGCCGGTGGGACTACGGCCCGTGGTCGCGTACGGCCGACGACGGCGGGCAGCGGGAGCACGGCGGGACGCGCCACCGCGCGGGACCGGTGGCGAACCCGCACCACGATCCCGTCGCCGAACCCGACGAGCCGCCGTTCGCGCCCGGCGTCCCGCATCCCTCGGCGGTGCCCGACGCGTTCGGCGACACCATGCTGGTCAACGGGGTCGCCTACCCGTACCTGGAGGTCGAGCCGAGGACGTACCGGTTCCGGATCCTCAACGCCTGCCTGGACCGCGGCCTGAACCTACAGCTCTACCGGGCCCGCTCCGACGGCCCGATGTGGGACCCGGACGGCGGGCTGGCCGACGCCGACGCCGGCGAGGTGCCGATGGTGGAGGCGGTCCGCGCGCCGGACCGGCCGGCCTGCTGGCCGACGGACGGGCGGGACGGCGGGGTCCCGGACCCGCGCGCCGCCGGCCCGGAACTCATCCAGATCGGCAACGAGTGCGGCCTGCTCCCCGCCCCGGTGGTGCTGCCGAACCAGCCGGTGGGCTACCGGTACGACCGCCGCGATCCGACCGTGCTCAACGTCGACGCGCACGCGCTGCTGCTCGCCCCCGGGGAGGCAGCCGACGTGCTGGTGGACTTCTCCACCGTCCCGCCCGGCGGCACGCTCATCCTCTACAACGACTGCCCGGCCCCGCTGCCCGGCTTCGACCCGCGCGCCGACCAGCACACCGGCGCCCCGGACCGCACCGCCGAGGGTGGCGCACCGCCGACCCGCCCCGGGTACGGGCCGAACACCCGCACCCTGCTCCAGTTCCGGGTCGCCGGCACCCCGGCCCCGCCGTACGACCTGGCCCGGCTGTGCGAGCGCCTGCCCGACGCGTACGCGGCCAGCCAGCGCCCGCCGATCGTGCCGCAGCCGGCGTACGACACGGCGTTCGGCACCCGGACGGCGCGCGACACGGTGGTCCCGGCGCACGCCGGCTCGGTCAGCTTCGTCCCGGCCGGCGGGGCCGCCCCGGTGCTCCTGCCGCTCGAGGTGAAGGCGGTGCAGCAGGTCTTCGAACCGGAGCACGGCCGGCTCGTCGGCCGGCTCGGGGTCGGACACCCGCACGCCGGGCCGCTCTCCCCCACCGTCCTGCCGCTCGGGCCGACCGACCCGGCCACCGAGGTGCTGCACGTCAGCGACCCGGCCGTCGGGGTGGGCGGGCCCGGCGACGGCACCCAGCTCTGGCGGATCCGCGGCAACAGCCGACAGACCCAGCCGGTCCGGTTCACCGGCTGCGACGTGCAACTGGTGAACCGGGTCGGCTGGGACGGCGCCACCCGGGCACCGCACCCGGCGGAGCGGGGCTGGAAGCAGGTCGTCCGGGTCAACCCGCGCGAGGACGTGATCGTCGCGCTGCGGCCGGTCGCGCCGCCGCTTCCGTTCAAGGTCGGCGACAGCGTACGGCTGCTCGACCCGGTCCGGCCGGCCGGTGTGCGGACCGGCTCGACCCCGGTCAGCCCGGTGGACGGCCGGCCCGCGGTGGTGGTGAACCAGCTCGTCAACCTGGGTTGGGAGTACCACTGGCACAGCCAGCTCGGCGGCCACCGGGACCAGGGCATGGGCCGGCCGCTGGTGCTGCGGGTGTCGCCCCGGGCACCGACCGGGCTGACCGCGACCCCGGTCCCCGGCTCGGCCACCGCGCTGCCGGCGATCGCGCTGGCCTGGACGGGCAACGGCAGTCGCCCACCGGCCACCAGCCACCTGCTCCAGCGGGCCACCGACGCCACCTTCACGCAAGGGCTGACGGCGATCACCGTGGCGGCCACGGCGACCCGCTACACCGACGCCACCGTCACCCCCGGGGTGACCTACCACTACCGGATCCGGGCGGAGAACGCGGTGAGCTGCTCCACGTGGTCCAACAGCGTGCCGGCCTCGGTGTGGCTCGCCGCACCGACCGGGCTGACCGCGGCGATCCCGCCGGCCGCGCCGCTGCGGATCGCGCTGCGCTGGGCCAACCGCTCCTTCGCGACCGGAATCGACGTGCAGCGGGCCACCAACCCGACGTTCAGCAGCGGACCGGGCACCACCGCGATCGGGGTGGACGACAACCATCTCGACGCCGCGGTCGCACCGGACACCACGTACTACTACCGGGTGCGGACGACCTATCTCGGCGCCGCGTCGGCCTGGTCGACGGTGGCCCGCGCGACCACCCCGCCGGCGCCGGGCCCGCCCACCGGCGTGACCGCCACCGCCACGGCACCCGGGCCGGACACGGCGACGGTGATCCTGGGCTGGGCGGCGAGCACCCCGGCCGCGCCGGGCGCCGGGTTCATCGTGCAGCGGGCGCTGGACCCGACGTTCAGCCGGGAGGTGGCGACCTTCACCGTCACCGGCCGGGGCTTCACCAACTCCGGGCTGGCACGCGGCGTCACCTACCACTACCGGATCCGGTCGTTCAACGTCGTCGGCAGCTCCCCGTTCACCGGCCCGGTGCCGGTGAGCACGCCGCCCTGATCAGGGCGTACGCAGCGGTGCGCCGACGCCGCGCAGCTCGGTCAGCGCCGAGGCGACCCCGTGCAGCCGGTCGGTCGCCTCGGTGAGTCGGGAGGCCGCCGGGTGCTCGGCGTCGGGGTGGGCGTCCCCGGCGACGTAGCCGGCGGCGGCCACGACCAGCCGCTCGTAGGCGGCGACGCCCTGCTCCAGCTGCCCGGTCAACGCCCGGTGCGCCTCGGCCAGCGCCGGACGGGCATCGGCCGGGGCGAGCCGCAGCGTGCGGTCGACGCCGGCCACCCGGCCGGCGAGGTCCCGCAGCGACCGGTCGGCTTCGGCGGCCTCCAGCACGGCCGGCTCGGCCAGCCCGGTCAGCCGGCCGGACATGCCGGCGAGGGTGAGGGCGGCCCGGTCCAGCCGGGCCCACGGCTCGGCGGCGCTGGTGCCGCGCAGCGCCACCCGGGAGCGCACCCGGCGGACCTCGGCCAGCACGCCGGGGCCGACGGGGAGCCGCTCCACGGCGGCGACCAGCCTGGCGCGGGACCGCGCGGCGGCCTCGGCCGGGTCGAGCGCCGGCGGGGCCGGCCGGGCGGCCAGCGCCCGCAGGTCGACCCAGCGCCAGGCGGCGAGCGCCAGCGCGCTGCCCGCGCCGGCGGCCCAGGCGGCGTCGGGCAGCCCCAGCCCGGCGTACGGGGTCAGCACGGCGGCGGCACCGCCCAGGCCACCGGCCATGACGCTCCAGCGGCGGGCGGACCGCCGCAACCGGCTCAGGCGCCGGAAGTACCGCGTGCGCTCGTCTGCCACCTCTGCCTCCTCGAACCGGCCGCTCAGCCAGCGGCGGTGGTGTCCCCGGTGCCGCGTTCCCGGCCCATGCTGGCCCGGATCTCGTCCAGCCGGGCGGCGGCCGCCGGGTCGGCGGCCGGCGCGGCGGGCTGGGTGTGCTCCACGGCCGGTCGTTCCTGCTTGCCGCCGAGCTGCTCGCCGGCCATGCTCGACCGGATCTGCTCCAGGCGGGAGGAGCCGGCCGAGTCGAGAGTCGCCTTCTGGATCTCCAGCATGCGGCCCTCGACGGAGTTGCCGGCCAGCTCGGCGCGGCCCATCGCCGTGGCGTACCGCTGCTCGATCCGGTCGCGCACCTCGTCGAGCGAGGGAGTGTTGGCGGGGGCGGTCAGGGAGGACATCGACTCCAGCGAGCGGGCCACGCTCTCCTGCATCTTGGCCTGCTCCAGCTGGCTGAGCAGCTTGGTGCGCTCGGCGAGCTTCTGCTGGAGGATCATCGAGTTGTTCTCGACCGCCCGGCGGGCCTGGGCGGCGGCGCCGAGCGCCTGGTCGTGCAGGGTCTTCAGGTCCTCCGTGGCCTGCTCGGCCGAGACCAGCTGGGTGGCCAGGGTCTGCGCGGTCTGCTCGTAGCGGCCGGCCTCGGCCTCGTCGCCCCGGGCGCGGGCCTGGTCGGCGAGGACCAGTGCCTGGCGGGCGTTGGCCTGCAACCGCTCGACCTCGGACATCTGACGGGACAGCTTCATCTCCAGCTGCCGCTGGTTGCCGATCACGGCGGCGGCCTGCTGGACCAACGCCTGGTGCTGGCGCTGGGCCTCCTCGATGGCCTGCTGGATCTGCACCTTCGGATCGGCGTGCTCGTCGATCCTGGCGCCGAAGAGCGCCATCAGGTACTTCCACCCCTTGACGAACGGGTTCGCCATCTTTGCGTTGTCCCCTCAGTAACGTCGCTCCGCCTCGACCGCGGCGGGTGCTCCCGGCCGGCTCCGGCGCGGCAGTGGCTCCATCGTCCCAGCCGGACGCCACGGGGGCGCCCGGACCGGCGAGCGAAGCGGGCGCCGACGCCGTCCGCGATCAAGCGTACGCGGCGCGGTCGAGCCCGACCATGCGACAGGAAGGGGTGGATCAGGCGGCGCAGACCACGTCGCGCTCGCTGCCCCGGACCCGAGAGCTGCGCAGGGTGGCCTTGAGCGGGGAGTCCTGACGGACCTGGACGGCGACCGTGCCGTCCGAGCTGACCTGATGGACTCCGCGGCCGGTGCTTCTGCGTACGGCGACGGCGGCGGGCGCGGCGGGCTCGTCCTGTACCGGCACCAGCACGCCGGGCATCTGCTCGGCGAGGGCGACGGTGTCGCTGACCTCGCGCAGCAGCTCGGACAGCCGCGCCCCGAGGGCGTCGCAGATCGCCGCCAGCAGCTCGCTGGACGGCTCCTTGTGGCCGCGCTCGATCTCGGACAGGTAGCCGAGGCTGACGTTGGCGGCGGAGGAGACCTCGCGCAGGGTGCGGTGCTGACCCTGCCGGCGCGCCCGTAGTGCGTCACCGATCACGCGGCGTAGCAGGACCACTCGCACCTCCCCCTGAGGGAAACCTCATCCACCCGGCTGCCCGGCACGTCGTGCCGGACGTGTCGCCGGAGCCTTCCCGCAACCGTACCCGTTGCCGGCCCCCACGACATCCCACCCTGCCCGTCGGATCGCCGGAGAAAACGGTCACCGCCGCCCCGCGCCGGCCCGCCCGCCGTCGGTCTCGGCCGCGTCGGTCTCGTAGATCCGTTCGGCGAGCAGCCGCAGTGCCTCGATGACCGTGACGGAGCGGATGTGGTCGCGACCGCCGGCCAGGTCGAGCTGCCGGACGTGGGCGCCGGACGGCCCGGCCACCCCGATGTAGACCAGTCCGACCGGCTTGCCGTCCTGCGGTTCCGGGCCGGCCACCCCGGTCGTGGCCAGTCCCCAGTCGGCTCCGCAGCGCCGCCGGCCGCCCTCCGCGAGGGCCACCGCCACGTCCGGGTCGACCGGCCCGCGGTCGGCCAGCAGATCCTCCGGTACGCCGGCGAGCCGCGACTTGAGATCGGTGGCGTAGGTCACCAGGCCACCCCGGAAGATCCCGCTCACCCCGGCGATCTCCACGATCGAGGCGGCCAGCAGGCCGCCCGTGAGCGACTCGACGGTGGCCAGGGTCTCGTGCCGCTCCGAGAGGGCGTGCACCACGCCGGCCGCCGGGCTCCCCGCCGGCCGCGTTCCGTCCGCGTCGCTGTCCATGTCCCGGATTCCTTCCCCGCCTCGTCGGCCCTACTCATCCTCCCCGACCGGCGGGGGCGCGGGCGGGCACCCCGGATGAGCTCCGGCGAACGGCTGGCGGCCTCCGCCGTGACGGGACGGTACGGGCGCGGGTCAGGCGGCGGGGCGGCGCAGCCGGAGGGCCTGGGCGACGTAGTCGAAACCGGTGAGCACCGTGACGCCGACCGCGGCGGCCATGATCCACGGCCCGACGGCGGCGAGCGCCTCCGGCATCGGCCACAGGTACCACGTGATGGCCAGGATCTGGAGAGCTGTCTTGATCTTGCCACCACGGCTGGCCGCGATCACGCCGTGCCGGATCACCCAGAAGCGCAGCGCGGTGATGCCCAGCTCGCGGACGAGGATCACGGCGGTCACCCACCAGGGCAGCTGGTCGTACCAGGAGAGCAGCAACAGCGCCGCCCCGGTGAGCGCCTTGTCCGCGATCGGGTCGGCGACCTTGCCCACCGAGGTGACCAGGGCGAACCGGCGGGCGATCCAGCCGTCCACCAGGTCGGTCGCGGAAGCGACGGCGAAGATCAGGCAGGCGACCATCTGCCAGCCGGCGTGGGTCATCGCCGAGACGACCACGGACGCCGCGAAGACCGGCACCAGGACCAGCCGCAGCGCGGTGAGCGCGTTCGCCGCATTCAGCACGGGCACCCGGGCCACCACCGGCACGGGCGTCGACTCCGTCGCCCCGGTCACCGTCGCACCCCGCTGCGGCCTCCGTGGCGTACCTGACACCCCACCACGTGGCTCCCCCGCTCCGTCCGGCCCCGCCGTCACCGTGTTGCGCCGGGCGCAGCCGAGATCATCTCATCCGGGACCGCGACGAGGTCCACCCCTTCGGTGTCCGTGACCGTCGCCCGCACCAGGTCACCCGGGCGCAGCGCGGCCAGGTCCACCCCACCGCCGGACGGGGCGACGAGGGTGGTCGAGCCGTCGACCTCGGGGGCCTGGTGGGCCGCCCGCCCCTCGACCACACCGTCGTCGACCGAGTCGACCAGCACCTCGACCGTGGAGCCCAGGCGCTCCTCTGCGCGCTGCGAGCACAGCTCGTCGGCGAGCGCGCCGAGCTTGTCGTAGCGGCGCTTGATCGTGGCGGCGGAGACCTTGCCGGGCAGCCCGGCGGCCTCGGTGCCGTCCTCGTCGCTGTAGTCGAACACCCCGATCGCGTCGAGCCGCGCCTCGGTCAGGAACCGGACCAGCTCCTGGTAGTCGGCGCGGGTCTCGCCCGGGAAGCCGACGATGAAGTTGCTCCGCGCGCCCGCCCCCGGGGCCAGCGCGCGGGCGCCCGCCAGCAGCTCCAGGAACCGGTCGGTGGAGCCGAAACGGCGCATCCGGCGCAGCACCGGCTCGCTCGAGTGCTGGAACGACAGGTCGAAGTAGGGCGCCACGCCGGGCGTGGTGGCGATCGCCTCGACCAGGCCGGGCCGGGTCTCGGCCGGCTGGAGGTAGCTCGCCCGCACGCGGACGATGCCGTCGATCGCGGCGAGCTGGGGCAGCAGCTTCTCCAGCGCCCGGGGGTCGCCCAGGTCCTTGCCGTAGGAGGTCGAGTTCTCGCTGACCAGCACCAACTCGCGGACGCCGGTCTTGGCCAGCCACTCCGCCTCGGCGAGCAGCTCGTCCGGCGTACGGGAGACGAAGGCGCCGCGGAAGGCGGGGATGGCGCAGAACGCGCAGCGTCGGTCGCAGCCGCTGGCGAGCTTGAGCGAGGCGACCGGGCCGGTGTCGAGCCGGCGGCGGAGCACCTGGCGCAGGTGGGCCGGGGTGTGCTCGTCGGTCTCCGTGACGCTCCGGACCGGGGTGCCGTGACCGGGCAGCGACACCCCGCTGTCCCGCCGCGAGACGGGGGTCAGGGGCAGTAGCTCGCGCCGGTCGCGCGGCGTGTGCGCACCGATCCGCTCGCCGGCGACCACCGCGTCCAGCCGGGCGGCGATGTCCGGGTAGTCGTCGAAGCTCAGCACGGCCTGCGCCTCGGGGAGGCTGTCGGCCAGCTCGCGGCCGTACCGCTCGGCCATGCAGCCGGCGGCGACCACCTTGGCACCGGTGTCGGCGGCGGCCAGCAGGGTCTGGATGGAGTCCTGCTTCGCCTTCTCCACGAAGCCGCACGTGTTGACGACCACCACGTCGGCGCCCTCGCCGTCGGTGGTGACCTGCCAGCCGTCGGCGTGCAGCCGGGCGGCCAGTTCCTCCGAGTCGACCTCGTTGCGGGCACAGCCCAGGGTCAGCAGGGCGACACGGCGGCCCTCGGCAGCGGACGACAGCTCCAGGTCGCGGTGCGGCGCGCTGGAGCTGTCGGAGGAAGAGGTGGCAGACACCATCCGAGGGTACCGGGCGGGCGGCCGCCGGCCGTCAACGGCGGGCCGCCGCATCGGCGGACTCACACTCCCCCGCCGCCGCAGCGGGCTCAGACCACCGCCGCGCCGACCCGCACCAGCCGGTCGAGCAGGAAGACCTCCGTGCCGGCCAGGCCGGTCGAGCAGAACACCGTGACCTGGTCCGCGCCGGTCCGGCCGGGGACCGCGCCGGCCAGCACCGCGCCCAGGTCACGCAACCGCCCGGCGTACGCGGGCAGCGTCGCCAGCATCGGCGGGTCGTACGCGGCGGCCTGGCCCGGCGAGTCGGTGGCCAGCAGGTCGGCGGCGTCCAACAGGTCGGTGCCGAACTCGTGCCGGTCCACCTGCTTGAAGCCGACCGCGTTGACGTGGGTGCCGGGGGCCAGGTCGGCGGCGTCGAGCACCGGGGCGACGGCGGTGGTGGCGAGCACCACCACGTCCCGGTCCCGCACGGCGGCCCGGGCCGAATCCACCGCGCGGGCCGGCACGCCCAGCTCGGCGCGGACCCGGGCGGCGAACGCCTCCCGCCGGGCGACCGAACGGCTGTGCACGGTGACCTCGCGCAGCGGGCGGACGGCGGCGGCGGCCCAGACCTGGGTCCACGCCTGCCCGCCCGAACCGATCACGCCCAGGGTGGCCGCGTCCGGCCGGGCCAGGGCGTCCACGGCGACCCCGCCGAGCCCCCCGGTACGCCGGGAGCCCAGCTCCTCCCCGACCGCCACCGCGCGGACCGCACCGGTGCGCCCGTCGTGCAGCACCACCACCTGCTCGCTCTCCGGGTGCCCGAACGTGTCGTACGAGCGGAAGCCGTACCACTCGCCGGTGAGGTGCCCGGCGGTGAGCACCATGCGTCCCCCGCCCAGCGGCGCGGCGGCCCGGGGCGGGGCCACCAGGCGGCCGGCGTACGCGGCGAGCAGGGCGTCACGCATCGCGGCCACCGTGGTGGGGGCGTCCAGCGCGGCGGCGACCTCGGGATCGGCGAAGAGCAGCGGCATCATCCGATACTGCAAGTTGAAGCGAGGTTCATGTCAACCGGTGGTGGCTGGGCTCACCACAGGGACCCGCCCGGCCGGTGCTAACGTCGATCGTGGCGGCCCGCGGTCGCCCCGGACGAGTGTTGGGCGTACCCGGTCAGGCCAAGACGCCCCGCGTGACATACCGACTCGTCCCGGCCCCCGGTGGTCCGGGCGCTACCGCAGAGGTGATCTTTCATGGCCTGGATCGTGCTGGTGATCTCCGGACTTCTCGAGACCGCGTGGGCGATCGCCCTCGAACGCAGCTCCGGCTTCAGCCGGCTCGGCCCGTCGGTCGTCTTCGTGGTGACCCTCGTGCTCAGCATGGCCGGGCTGGCGTACGCGCTGCGCGAGATCCCCGTCGGCACCGGCTACGCCGTCTGGGTCGGCATCGGGGTGGTCGGCACCGCCGTGGTCGGGATGGTCGCGCTGAACGAGCCCGCCAGCCTGCCCCGGATCGCCTGCCTGCTGCTGGTGATCGCCGGCGTCGTCGGCCTGAAGCTCTTCCACTGACCGCCGTCCTTCGCGGCGAGGCGTGACGAACGACCACAGTGGGTAGAGCTGTGCCTGGCACCGGAAAGGCTCTCACCCACGGAGGCAGACATGGCCAACATCCACTCGACCGCCCGCCCGCGCACCAACGCCGCCCGCATCTGCACGATCGTGGGCTTCGTCTTCGCGGTCCTCGCGCTCCTGCTCAACCCGCTCGTCTTCGGCGTGATCGGGCTGGTCCTGGGCATCGTCGGCGCCGTGCTGGGCGACAAGCCGCTCGGCTGGTACGCCGCCGCCGCCAACGTGGCCGCCATCCTCCTCAGCCTGCTGATCGTCAACGCGCTCGTCAACTGACCCCCCGCCCCCGGCGTGAGACCGGGCCCGCCGGCGTGCCGGCGGGCCCGTCGCGCGTCTAACAGCAGGCCCGCCGCGCGTTCACGAGCGGCCCGTCGCCTGTGTGCCGGCGGGCCTGCATCGGACCCCGCGACCGCGCCGACGGAAGCCGGCGGATCTCACTCGTCGCCGCCGCGCAGGCCGACCAGGACCTCCTCCAGCTCGTCCGGCTTGACCAGCACGTCGCGGGCCTTCGACCCCTCCGACGGGCCGACCACCCCCCGGGTCTCCATGAGGTCCATCAGCCGTCCCGCCTTGGCGAAGCCGACCCGCAGCTTGCGCTGGAGCATCGAGGTCGAGCCGAACTGCGAGGTGACCACCAGCTCGACCGCCTGCACCAGCAGGTCGAGGTCGTCGCCGATCTCCTCGTCGATCTTCTTCTTGCCGCTGTCCGGCGCGACGAGCACGTCCGGCCGGAACTCCGGCTCGCGCTGGTCCTTGCAGAACTTCACCACGTCGGTGATCTCGCGCTCGGTCACCCAGGCGCCCTGGATCCGGATCGGCTTCGAGGCGCCCATCGGCAGGAACAGGCCGTCGCCACGGCCCAGCAGCTTCTCCGCACCCGGCTGGTCGAGGATGACCCGCGAGTCGGCCAGCGAGGAGGTGGCGAACGCCAGCCGGGACGGCACGTTCGCCTTGATCAGGCCGGTGACCACGTCGACCGACGGGCGCTGGGTGGCCAGCACCAGGTGGATGCCGGCCGCGCGGGCGAGCTGGGTGATCCGGACGACCGAGTCCTCCACGTCGCGCGGGGCGACCATCATCAGGTCGGCCAGCTCGTCCACGATCACCAGCAGGTACGGGTACGGGCGCATCTCCCGCTCGCTGCCCGGCGGCGCCTTGATCTCGCCGTTGCGCACCTTGCGGTTGAAGTCGTCGATGTGCCGGACCCCGTTGGCGGCGAGGTCGTCGTAGCGCATGTCCATCTCGCGGACGACCCAGTCCAGCGAGTCGGCAGCCTTCTTGGCGTTGGTCACGATCGGGGTGACCAGGTGCGGGATGCCCTCGTAGCCGGTCATCTCGACCCGCTTCGGGTCGATCAGCAGCAGCCGCACCTCGTCCGGGGTGGCCCGGGTGAGGATGGACACCAGCAGGGAGTTGAGGCAGGACGACTTGCCCGCGCCGGTCGCGCCGGCGATCAGGATGTGCGGCATCTTGGCGAGGTTGGCCACCACGTAGCCGCCCTCGATGTCCTTGCCGAGCGCCACCACCATCGGGTGGTGGTCGCTGGTGGCAGCCCTCGACCGCAGCACGTCGCCGAGGGCCACGTTCTCCGGATCGGTGTTCGGGATCTCCACCCCGACCGCGCTCTTGCCCGGGATCGGGCTGAGGATCCGCACGTCCGGCGACTTCACCGCGTACGCGATGTTGCGGGAGAGCTGGGTGATCCGTTCGACCTTGACGCCCGGGCCCAGTTCCACCTCGTAGCGGGTGACGGTCGGCCCACGGGTGAAGCCGGTGACGGCGGCGTCCACGCCGAACTGCTCGAAGACGCCGGTGAGCGCGACGATCACCTCGTCGTTGGCCTTGCTCCGCGACTTCGGGGCCGCGCCGCTGCCGAGCATGTTCGCCGGCGGCAGCGTGTAGTCGCCGGCCAGCCCGGTCAGCGCGAGCTGCTCGGCGCGGGTCGGGGCGGGCGAGTGCTCCGGCGGCTCGGCCGGCCTGCGGCTGGCCGGGACCCGGCCCGGGGGCTTGCGGGGCAGCACCAGGGTCTCCTGCAGGTCCACCCCGTCGAGGTCGTCGTCGAAGTCCGCCGGGTCGGGGGGCGGCGGGGCGGCCCGCTTCGTCGGGCGCTTGCGGGGCGCAGGCTTCGCGGGTGCCTCGTCCGTCTCCTCGACGCCCGGTGGCGCGACCCGGGTGCCGAACAGCAGGCCGAGCCGCTCCGGGACCTTGTTGATCGGGGTCGCGGTGACCACGAGCAGACCGAAGATCAGCAGCAGGATCAACAGCGGCATGGCCACCCAGGCGGTCACCGCCCGCTCCATCACGCTGCCGACGCCGGCGCCGACCAGGCCACCGGCGAAGTCGCGCTGGCCCGCGTCGGCCGGATCCTGTCCGATGTGCAGCATCGCGGCGGTGGCGACCAGCATCGAGGCCCAGCCGACCATGCCCCGGCCCCGGTGCTCCGGATCGACGGGCTCCCGCATCAGGCGCCAGGCGCCGATCATCAGCAGCACCGGCACGACGACCGAGATCGCACCGAGGAAGAGCCGGAAGGTGTCGGCCAGCCGCGCGCCGACCGGGCCCGCGCCGGAGAACCAGACGGCCACCGCGCTGAGCAGGGCGAGGCCGAAGACCAGCAGGCCCGCCCCGTCGCGGCGCTGCTCCGGGTCGAGCCCCCGGGCCGAGCCGGCCTGCCGGAACGCCCAGCCGACGCCGTGTGCCAGCCCCATCCACAGCCCGCGGGCCGCCTGCCCGACGATCGTCCCCGGACCCGGTCGGGCCGCCGGCCGCCGCCGGGGCGCCGCGCGAGCGGTCTTCTTCGCCGGCTGGCGCCCACGACTGTTCGTGGTGCCACGCGGCGACGCGCCGCGCCGCCGGCTCGCCTGAGAGGTACGGCCCGCCATAGCATCAACCTAGTGGCGTGACCCGGCATATCGCCGCCTTTCCGGGTCCGGTGCGCGTGTCGCAGCGCGGGCCCCGCCGCGTCACGTGATATCTGCCTCAGAAGGGATGCCCCCATGCCGTCGCCGGGAACTGAGGACGGTCGGGACGGCCCGCTGCACGGGCACCCGGGGGCGCTGGAACCGCTGACCGGTGAGCTGATCGCCGCCGTGCTGCGCAGCCGGGGCTACCACGTCGAGACCGACGCCGACGGCGACCTCGTCGGCCGCTGGGACGACAGCCTGATCTGGTTTCTGCGTCCCGGCACCACCGGCGAGCTGCTCCAGGTCCGCACCCTGACCGCGCCGACCTTCCCGATCGAGTACGTGCCCGCGCTGCACGCCTTCTGCAACGCGTGGAACCACGACCGGCTGTGGCCGAAGGCGTTCGTGCACGTCGAGGACGACGGGCGGGCCCGGGTCTGCGGCGAGGTCATCACCGACCTGGAACGTGGCGTCACCCCGCACCAGCTCGACCAGCTGCTCGACTGCGGCATCGCCACCGGCTGCCAGCTCGCCACCGAGGTGGCCCGGCTGCCCGGCGGGGTGGTGGCGTGACGGGCCGGGGCGGGGACACGGCCGGTCGCGGGCTCGACCCGTTCGGGCTGCCCGGCTGGTGGGGTGGGCTGCGGCGCGGGGGCCGGCAGCCCGACCCCGCGCTGGCCGGAGCGCTCGCCGACGCCCGGGACACCCCCGACGGCGAGGCCCGGAGCACCGAGCTGGAACGGATCGCCGCACACGCCGACGCCACCGGCGACGACCGGACGGCGGTGGCGGCCCGGTTCGCGCTGATCGACGCGTACCTCGTGCACGGGCAGCGGTGGCGGCTGGTCGAGCCGGTACGTCGCTGCCTCGCCGCCACGGACCGCCGCCCTGACCTGCTGGCGGGAGACCAGGCCGAGCTGCTGCGGCGCTACCAGCGGCACGCGGCGGAGTCCCTGCTCGGCTCGCCACGGGTCGGGCTGGACCAGGCTCGCTCCATGCTGGACGACCTTGCCGCGCGCGCCGCCGGCGACCCGGCGGCGGTCGCCGAGCTGCGCTGCCGCATCGCCGACCACCTCGGCGACGAGCCCGCCGCCCGGCGCTGGTACGACCGCTGGTCGGCGGCCGATCCGGGGCCGGCCGACGGCTGCCCGGACTGCGCACCGTCCCGGCGGGCGGAACTGCTCGCCGGGTGGGGCGACCACCGGGCCGCGCTGGACGCCCTGCGGGACACCGGCGACGGCGCGGCCGACGTGACCGCCCCGACCGGCCACTGCACCGAGCAGCCGGAGCGGTCCCTGGTCGCCGGGCTGCTGTCCTGGCTGCGGACCGGGGAGCCGGAGCGGGCGGCAGAGGCGCACGTGCGGGCGTACCGGCGGCACCGGCGGGAGCGGGCCGCGTTCCCGCTCCTCGCCACGCACCTGCGGTGGTGCGCGCTGGCCGGGCACCCCGCCCGGGGCCTCGACGTCCTCGCCGAGCAGCTGCCCCGGCTGGACCGGCCGCACGACGACCTGTCCGCGATGGAGTTCGCCGCCGCCGGAGCCCTGGTCTGCGCCCTCGCCGTCGAGGCGGGGCTCGGCGGGCGCACGGTGCGCAGACCGGCGTACGGGGTGCGGCCGGCCGCCGAGCTCGACGTGGCCACGCTCGGCGCCACCCTGCTCGGGGTGGCCACCGCGCTGGCCGGCAGCTTCGACGCCCGCAACGGCACCGGGCACCAGTCCGGCCGGATCGCGTCCTGGCTGGCCGAGCGCCCCGCCGCCGCACCGGTGCCCCTGCCAGCCGACGAGGACCCCGACGACGATGCCGACCCGCCCGACGAGGAGCGGCCGGCGGACGGGGAGCCGCGCCCGCTGAGCCTGGCGATGATCACCGCCGCCCTGGACCGACGCGGCGACCGGTACGACGTGGACGCCCGCGGCGCCGTGACGGGCCGGTGGGGCGAGGTGCTGATCCAGTTCCGGCGCGCCGGCGAGCGGGGCGAGGTCCTCCAGGCCCGGTCCGTGGCGAGCCGCCGACTGCCGGCCGACCGGCTCGTCGAGGCGTACGCCTTCTGCAACGCCTGGAACCACGACCGGCTGCTGCCGAAGGCGTACGTGCACGAGCAGGAGGGCGAGTTGGTGCTGGCCGGTCACATCGCCACCGACCTGGCCCACGGGGTGGCCCCCGCCCAGCTCGCGGTCCTGCTCGACGCGGCCGTGGACACGGGCGTCGCGTACGCCGACGCCGTGGCCGCGCTGCCCTGACGGGCGGCCTGCATGGCGACGCCCGCCGGCACACGGGGTGCGGGCGGGCGTCGGAGCGGCGCGGGTCAGACCTCGACGACGGTGGGAACGATCATGGGCCGGCGCCGGTACGCGTCGTTCACCCACCGTCCCACGGTGCGCCGGACGATCTGCTGGAGCTGGTGCGGGTCGGTGATGCCGTCGGAGGCCGCCCGGTTCAGCGCCTCGGTGACCAGCGGGATCACCGGGCTGAACGCCTCCGGGTCCTCGGAGAAGCCCTTAGCCGACAGCGTCGGGCCGCCCACCACCTTGCCGGTCACCGAGTCGACCACCACGGTGGTGGCGATGAACCCGCCGTCGCCGAGGATCCGGCGCTCGGTGAGCAGCGACTCGCTGACGTCGCCGACGGCGAGACCGTCGACGTAGACGTAGCGGCTCTTCACGTGCCCGACGAGGCTGGCCCGGCCCTCGACGAGGTCGACGACGTCGCCGTCCTCGCAGAGCACCACCCGGTCGGCGGCCACGCCGGACTCGATGCCGAGTCGGGCGTGCGCGCGCAGGTGCCGCCACTCGCCGTGCACCGGCATCAGGTTGCTGGGACGGACCACGTTGAGCAGGTAGAGCAGCTCGCCGGCGGGCGCGTGACCGGAGACGTGCACCTTGGCCACGTCCTTGTGCACCACCACGGCGCCCGCCCGGGCCAGCCGGTTGATCACCCGGTAGACCGAGGTCTCGTTGCCGGGCACCAGCGACGAGGCGAGCACCACCGTGTCGCCGGGGGCGATGGTGATGTGCCGGTGGTCGCCGCTGGCCATCCGGCCCAGGGCGCTCATCGGCTCGCCCTGCGACCCGGTGGACATCAGCACGATCTGCTCGGGCGGCAGGGTCGTCGCCTCTTCCAGCCCGACGACCAGCCCGGACGGGATGTTGAGCAGCCCGAGGTCACGGGCGATGCCCATGTTGCGGACCATGGAGCGGCCGATCAGGGCGACCTTGCGGCCGTGCTCGACCGCGGAGTCGAACACCTGCTGCACCCGGTGCACGTGCGAGGCGAACGACGCGACGATGATCCGCCCCTTGGCCTTCGCGAAGATCGAGTCGAGCACCGGCCCGATCTCCCGCTCGGGGGTGACGAAGCCGGGGATCTCCGCGTTGGTGGAGTCCGAGAGCAGCAGGTCCACACCCTCGGCGCCGAGCCGGGCGAACCCGGCCAGGTCGGTGATCCGGCCGTCCAGCGGGAGCTGGTCCATCTTGAAGTCGCCGGTGTGCAGCACCAGGCCGGCCGGGGTGCGGATGGCCACGGCGAGGGCGTCGGGGATCGAGTGGTTGACCGCGAAGAACTCGCACTCGAACGGGCCGAGCCGCTCCCGACCGCCCTCCCGCACCGTCAGCGTGTACGGCTGGATCCGCCGTTCGGCGAGCTTCGCCTCGACCAGGGCGAGGGTGAACTGGGAACCGACCAGCGGAATGTCGGGCTTGTGCGCGAGCAGGTACGGCACCGCGCCGATGTGGTCCTCGTGGCCGTGGGTGAGCACGATCGCCTGGACGTCGTCGAGCCGGTCCAGGATCGGGCCGAAGTCGGGCAGGATCAGGTCCACCCCGGGCTGTTCCACGTCGGGGAAGAGCACCCCGCAGTCGACCACCAGCAGCTTGCCGTCGTACTCGAAGACGGTCATGTTGCGGCCGATGGCGCCGAGCCCGCCGAGCGGGATGATCCGCAGCCCGCCCTCCGGCAGCGGCGGGGGCAGTTCCGTCTCGTTGTGCGCCTCGGTCACGCGTCCACCTCATTCTGTGACGCCGTCACTCGGCGTCCGTCGTCTCGTCCGGTCATTCGGGCAGTTCCAGGCCCGCCGCCGCGCAGTCCGCGCGGAGCTGGGCGATCTCGTCGCCGGTGGCGTCGACCAGCGGCGGGCGCACCGGCCCGGCGGGCTTCCCGGCAGCCGTCAGGCCCGCCTTCACCAGGATCACGCCCTGGGCACGGAAGATGCCGGTGAACAGCGGCAGCAGCCGCCGGTGCAGGCTCAGCGCGGCGGAACTGTCCCCCGCGTCGTACGCCTCGATCATCTGCTTGGTGAGCGCGCCGGTGAAGTGGGTCGAGGTGCCGACCACGCCGACGCCACCCACGGCCAGCGCGGGCAGGGTCAGCGAGTCCTCGCCGCTGTAGAAGGCGAGGTTCGTCCGGCTGGTGACCCAGCTGGTGGCGGTCAGGTCGCCCTTGGCGTCCTTCACCGCGACGATCCGACCGTGCTCGGCCAGGCGCACCATCGTCTCGGTGTCGATCGGCACGCCCGCCCGGTGCGGGATGTCGTAGAGCATCACCGGCAGGCCGGTGGCGTCCGCGACGGCGGTGAAGTGCCGCAGCAGGCCACTCTGCGGCGGCTTGCTGTAGTAGGGGGTGACCACGAGCAGGCCGTGTGCGCCGGCCTTCTCGGCGGCTGCGGACAGCTCGATGGTGTGCCGGGTGTCGTTGGTGCCGACCCCGGCCACGACCTTGGCCCGGTCGCCGACGGCCTCCACCACGGCCCGGATCAGTCGTTCCTTCTCGGCGTCGGTGGTGGTCGGCGACTCGCCGGTGGTGCCGTTGACCACCAGCGCGTCGTTGCCCTGCTCGTCGACCAGGTAGCTGGCGAGCCGCGCGGCACCGTCGAGGTCGAGCGAGCCGTCGGCGGCGAACGGGGTCACCATGGCCGTGAGCACTCGCCCGAAGGGGCGGGACACCGCCCGGGTGGGCGTGTCAGGGTGGTCGTGCGTCATGCCACCAACCTAGCGGACGAGCACCGGCGCCCCGCCGGGGAAGGCCTCAGGACAGCTCGGCGTGCGGGCTGGCGGCGACCTCGGTGCCGTCAGGCAGGGCCGAGATGACGAAGTCGGCGAAGACGTTCGGGGCGACCCCCTGGAGCTGCCGCAGGCACTCCACCGCCAGCTCGCGGATCTCCACGTCGGCGTGCTCGGTCGCGCGCATGGCGATGAAGTGCCGCCAGGCCCGGTAGTTGCCGGTGACGACGATGCGGGTCTCGGTGGCGTTGGGCAGCACCGCGCGGGCCGCCTGGCGGGCCTGCTTGCGCCGCAGCGTGGCGTTCTCCACGTCGGCGAAGCGCCGCTCCAGCCCCTCCAACAGCTCGTTGTACGCCCGCACGCTCGCCTCGGCGGCCTCCACGAACTTCTTGTGCAGCTCCGGGTCCTCGGCGATCACCGAGGGCTCGACCATGGCGGCGTCGCGCTCCGGCACGTACCGCTGGGAGAGCTGGGAGTACGAGAAGTGCCGGTGCCGGATCAGCTCGTGGGTGAACGAGCGGGACACTCCGCTGAAGTAGAAGCTGACCGAGCCGTGCTCCAGCACGCTCAGGTGGCCGACCTCCAGGATGTGCGCGAGGTAGCCCGCGTTCGTGGCGGTGGCCGGGTTCGGCTTCTTCCAGCTCTGGTAGCAGGCCCGGCCGGCGAACTCCGCCAGCGCCTGACCGCCCTCGGCGTCGGTCGACCACGGCACGTCGTCGGGTGCCTCGAAGTGGGTCCACGCGACGAGCTTGACCTGGGGCTGCACCATCTCCGGCATTCCTGCGACTGTAGTGGCCCGGCGGCCACGGGGGAAAGTTGGGCTCACGGGCCGAACGGGTCGTTGAGCTGCGAATTGTGGACAGGGGCTGGTCCACCCGAACGGCACGTGTCCAAGATCTCGGCGCTTTCCAGCGACTCGGTGCCGCGCCCCCGCCCCGGCCGGATCCGCCGACGAGTACGGCACGACGCTGTCGAGCTGCCCGCACTGACGGGGCAGCCGCCGAACCGCAGACCACCTGCCGCCGGTCCCGGACGATCAGTTTGCGCGCGACGATCGCGTAGTCCTCCCGGGGCAGTCGACCGCCAGAGGGTTGTGGCAACCGTCACCCACTGCCAGGTGGCTGGCGCAGCCAGCACCTTGTTCGCCTGACGGGGCAGAGCCGCGGCCTTGCGGTGCACCGCCGACGAATCGGCGTCATCCGCGTAGGACTCGCCCGCGATCCCGATCCACCCGCGGTGACAGCGGCCACGGGTGTGGATGGCGGCCAGCGCCGAGCGGTCGCACCGATGGGGCAGCTCGACAGCGCCGCGACGGCATCGCCACGACCAGGCCGACAGCCTGGGGCGACCGGATGATGCCAGGAACGACTGGCGGTGGCGGTCCGCCCGGCCTGGGCGAGACCGGAGGCGGGTCGGCCTCGATCCGCGCGGCGAGGAGACGTGCCCGGCCAGGCGGACGGTCAGGCGTAGAGGGCGGACGGTCAGACGTAGAGGGAGGTGAAGGGCGCCCAGGGGAGGTTACGCAGGACCGTGAAGGCCCCCCACGCGGCCAGGAAGACGCCGATCGTCCGGGAGCTGATCCGCAGTTCGGGCAGGCGCCAGCCGAAGGCCTGCCGGCCCGCCCAGGCCACGAAGAGGTAGGCCAGGAAGGGCAGCGCGAAGACGAAGAGGAAGTGGTGCCGGGCCGCGGCCGGCAGGTCGGCGTGCAGCACGTACCAGAGCGCGCGGGTGCCGCCGCAGCCCGGGCAGTCCAGCCCCGTGGTGAGCTTGAGCAGGCAGCTCGGCGCGGCGTCCGGCGCCGAGCGGGTGGGGTCACTGATCAACGTGTAGCCGATGCCGGCGGCGACGCAACCCAGCGCCGCCAGCGGCACCACCCAGCGTGGGGAACGCTCGTAGAGGCCGATGACGAAGCGGGTGAGCCGATCCGGCTCGGCCACCGGATAGGGCGACGGCGGGTAGGGCGACGGCGGGTAGGGCGGTACCTGACCGACGGGGGCGGCCGGCCCCGCGTGGGCGGTCGCGCCCGCGTCGGTTGCCGCCGGCCACTGCTGGGGCGGGGCGTCGACCCCGCCAGCCGGCGGATGCGGCTGGGAGGCCGGTCCGTCAACGCTCGTCACGCCGCTCACCGTACACCGGCCACGCCTGCCAGCGCGGCGGCCACCGGAACGGCGAGGTCCCCGGCAGCGGGCGGGGCCACCGCGTCCAGGCCCAGCCAGCCGGCGAGGCGGTGCAGCTCGGCGGCGAGCGCCAGCGCGGTCTCGCCCCGGTCGACGCCCGGCTCGCCCCAGGCCGCCGGCACCTGCAGCACGCCGGCCTTCCGGTCGGCCTTCAGGTCGACCCGGGCGGTGAACCGCTCCCCCTGGAGGAAGGGCAGCACGTAGTAGCCGTACACCCGCTGCGGCGCCGGCACGTAGATCTCGATGCGGTAGCTGAAGTCGAAGAGCCGCTCGGTGCGGGCCCGCTCCCAGACCAGCGGGTCGAACGGGCTGACCAGGGTGTTGCCGCGCACCCAGCGGGGCAGCCGCGCCCCGGCGTGCAGCCAGGCGGGCCGCCGCCAGCCCTGCACGGCCACCGGCAGCAGCTCGCCCGCCTCGACCAGCTCCGCGATGGCCTGCCGGGCGCCGGCCACCGGCAGCCGGAAGTAGTCGCGCAGCTCCGGCTCGGCGGCCACCCCGAGCGACCGCGCGGCGATCCCCACCAGCGTGCGATGGGCCTCCGCGTCGGTCGGCGTGGGCGCGTCGAGCACGGCGGCCGGCAGCACCCGCTCCGGCAGGTCGTAGCGACGGGCGAACGACGTGGTGCGGTCGGCGGCGGTCACCTCCCCCGCCCAGAACAGGAACTCCAGCGCCCGCTTCACCGCCGACCAGTTCCAACCCCAGTTGCCGGTCTCCCGGGGCGCGTCGTGCTCGATCTCGGCGGCCGTGAGCGGCCCCCGGGCGGCCACCTCGTCGCGGACCCAGGCGACCAGGCCGGGCTGCTCCTCGGCGATCCGCCGCATCCCGCCCCAGGCCTCCGAGCGGGCCCGGGCCATCCGCCAGCGCAGCGCCGGGTGCAGCCCGACGGGCACCAGCGACGCCTCGTGCCCCCAGTATTCGAACAGCTCCCGGGGACGGCGGTAGGCGGCGTCGTCGAGCAGGGCGGTCGGGTAGGGCCCGAGGCGGCTGTAGAGCGGCAGGTAGTGCGCCCGTTGCAGCACGTTGACCGAGTCCATCTGGATCAGCCCGACCCGGTCGAGCACGCGGCGCAGGTGCCGGCGGGTCGGCGCGCCGGTGGGCGCGGGGTCGGCGAAGCCCTGGGCGGCGAGCGCCACCCGGCGGGCCTGGGCGAGCGAGAGTGATTCCGGTGCGGCCATCGTCGGGCACCCTAATCCACCGGTACGACACCGGTGCGGACGCTGGACCGACCGCCCCTCTGGGCATAGAACGGACGCATGCTCACGATCCGCCGCGAGGAGCCCGACGACGCCGAGGCGGTCGCCCGGGTGCACATCCACGGCTGGCAGGCCGGCTACGCCGGGATCATGCCCGACGAGGTGCTGCTGCGGCTCAACGTCGCGGCCTGGGCGCAGCGCCGTCGCGACCTCGGTACCGCCGACCCGGAGCACCCGTTCACCACCCTGCTCGCCGAGGTCGACGGGACGCTGGCCGGGTTCGCCACGTTCGGCCCGTACCGCAACGACCAGGACCGGGGCGACCTCGACGCCGCGCACGGGGAGGTGGTGGCGATGTACGTCGAGCCGGCGCGCTGGGGCGACGGCACGGGCCGGGCGCTGCTGACCGCGGCGCGCGCCGGGCTGGTCGCGCGGGGCTGGTCCGACTACCGGCTCTGGGTGTTGGAGGCCAACCACCGGGCCCGCCGGTTCTACGAGCGGGCCGGGTTGTCACCGGACGGTGAGCGGTCGACCTATCCGGTGCCGCTGGCCGGCGGGCGCCCGCCGGTCGGGCTGGTCGAGCTGCGGTACGCCGGACGCCTCGACGGCTGACCCGCCCGGCGCCTGCCGACGGCGGCTCGCCGGGCCGGCGTCGCCCGGGCGGTGGTCGATCCGGCCGGCGTCGCCCAGGCGACGGATTGGCAGGAAGGCCAGCAGCGCCAGGCTGATCCAGACGTAGGTGTTGCTGCCAAGGAAGCCGTCGAGCCCGGTGAAGTCCTTCTCCCAGGCCCAGACGATCCGGCTGATCAGGAAGCCGTACCCGACGATCGCGGCGCCCAGCAGGACGCGGCGCCGGCGGCTGCCGGCGGACACGGCCATGCCGTTGTCCACCAGCAGGATCAGCGCGGGCAGCAACCAGACCAGGTGGTGCACCCAGGTGACGGGGCTGACCAGGCACATCACCGCGCCCGTCAGCGCCAGGCCGGTCGCCTCGTCGCCGGCGGCCACGGCGGCCCGGGACCGCCACGCCCACAGCGCCAGCGTGGCGAGCACCAGCGCCAGCCAGGCCAGGGTGCTCGGGTGTTCCGGGTTCAGCCGCGCCACCACGCCGCGCAGCGACTGGTTGGAGACGAACGCCAGCTCACCGACCCGGCCGGTGTTCCACAGCGCCTCCGTCCAGAACTCCCGGGAGGCGTCGGGGAAGAGCGCGGCGGCCAGCAGCGTCGTGCTGGCCGCGGCGGCCACCGAGGTGACCGCGGCCCGCCAGCGACCGGTGACCAGCAGGTAGACGATGAAGATGCCCGGGGTCAGCTTGATGGCGGTGGCCAGGCCGATGCCCACGCCGGCCCACCGGCTGCCGCCCGGCAGCAGCCGGAGCAGGTCGACCGCGACCAGGAAGAGCAGCAGCATGTTGACCTGGCCGAAGTTGACCGTCTCGCGCATCGGCTCGTACGCGGCGGCCAGGCAGAGCGCCACGGCGAGGGCGAACCAGCGGGTCCAACCGGACCGGCGGGAGATCGGGTCGACCAGCCACCAGAACAGCACGGCGGTGACCACCACGCTGGCGGCCACGCTGACCGCTATCGCCGCCGACCACGGCAGGTACGCCATCGGCAGCATGACCAGGGCGGCGAAGGGCGGATAGGTGAAGCCGTACTGGGTGCCGGGCTTGAGGAAGTCGTAGATCTCCCCGCCGTCGTGCACCCACCAGGTCAGCGCGCCGTAGTAGACCTTGAGGTCGAAGAAGCCGTGCCGGACGGCGGCCACGGAGAGGAAGAGGGTCACCGCGGCGGCGAGCCCGACGACCCCGGCGACCTGCCCGACCGTCTTTCTGGCACCCTGCGCCACCGTCGCCTCCCTCGCCTTGCGTAGGCTTCCGTCCCATGGCTCTCGGGTACGTCCGCCCGGCGCGTCCGGAAGACGCCGGCGAGATCGCACGCATCCAACTAGCGACCTGGCGGGTCGCCTATCGCCGGATCCTGCCCCGGCATGTGCTCGACAACCTGGACGAGGCGTGGCTCGCCCGGCGGTGGAGAGCGGCCGTGCAGGAACCGCCCTCCGGCACCCATCGGGTGCTGGTCGCCGTCGAACAGGCCGAGCAATCGTATCTTGTGGGGTTCGCCGCCTCCGGTCCGGCCGACGCCGAGGCGCTCGCCCCGGACGAGCCGGCGGAGGCGCTGGGGCCGGGCGTCGCCGCGGTGACGGACCTGCTGGTGGAGCCGCGCTGGGGCCGGCGGGGGCACGGCAGCCGGCTGCTCGCCGCGACCGTCGACCTGTGGCGTTCCGACGGCTTCACCCGCGCGCTGGCCTGGGCGTTCGACGACGACGCGGCGACCCGGAAGTTCCTCACCAGCACCGGCTGGGAGCTCGACGGCGCGGCCCGCGCGCTGGACGTGGAGGACATGCTCGTCGGGCAGGTGCGCCTGCACGTGGCGGTGCCCACCGACGCGGATCCGGCGGACGAGACGCCCGCGGAGGCGACGCTCCCGGACCTGGAACCGGGCGGGCCGTCGCCGGCGCCCGAGGACTGACGGCGCCGGCAGCTCCCCGCCCGGCGAGCGGGGTCACGTACGGACTGGCGGGAGCAGCTCGACGACCACTTCCTCGTCCTCCATCGCCCCGGTGGGCACGAAGCCGAGGCTCGTGTAGAGGCGGGCGGCCTGGACGTTGTCGGGGTGGTAGGAGAGCCGGACGGGGTGGCCGCCGTCCTGGGCGCCCAGCCACGCGGCCAGGGTGCGCACCGCCGCCCGGCCGACGCCCCGGTCCTGCTCGGCCGCGTCGACCACCATGCCGCCGATCCAGCGGGACCCGTCGTCGTCGACGCCCCACATGACGTGCCCGACGACGCTCTCGTCCGCGTACACCGCGAGCGAGGTCCACACGTCGGAGCGCATGGTCAGCAGCAGGTACCGGGCGGCCAACGCCGCCACCCACGCGCGCTGGTCGTCGCGCGGGGCCACGTCGGCCACCGCCCGCCAGTTGTCGTCGCCCACCGGTCGCAGGGTGATCCGACGCCCGGCCCGGTCGGAGAGTGCGGAATCGATCATCCGAGCAGCGTAACGGCTGGCCGGCGCCTCGGCGGCTGGCCTGTCAGTCGAGCAGGGCGTCCAGGCCGACGGTCAGCCCGGGCCGGTTACGGACCGCGCGGACGGCCAGCAGCACGCCCGGCATGAACGAGACCCGGTCGTACGAGTCGTGCCGGATGGTCAACGTCTCCCCCACCGTGCCGAAGATCACCTCCTGGTGGGCGACGAGACCGGTGGCGCGCACGGCGTGCACACGTACCCCGTCGATGTCGGCGCCCCGGGCACCCGCAACCTCGTCCTTGGTGGCGTCCGGCACCGCGCCGAGTCCGGCCTCGGCGCGGGCGGCCGCTACCAGGCGCGCGGTGTGCGTGGCGGTGCCACTCGGCGCGTCCAGCTTGCGGGGGTGATGCTGCTCGATGATCTCGACCGACTCGAAGTGCCGGGCAGCGCGGGCCGCGAACTGCATCATCAGCACCGCGCCGATGCCGAAGTTGGGGGCGATCACCACGCCCACGCCGGGCTTGCGGGCCAGCCAGCCACGCACCCGCTCCAGCCGCTGCTCGGTGAAGCCGGTGGTGCCGACCACGGCGTTGATGCCCTGTTCGATGCACCAGTGCAGATGGTCCATGACGACGTCGGGGGTGGTGAAGTCCACGACCACCTCGGCCCCGGCGTCGGACGCGGCGAACAGGCCGTCACCCTGGTCGACCATGGCCACCAGTTCCATGTCGGTGGCGGCGTCCACGGCCCGGCACACCTCGATGCCCATCCGGCCCCGGGCGCCGAGCACGCCGACCCGGATCAGCTCGTCCGCGCTCTTCTCCTGCTCGTCAGTCACGGGGCACAACCTATCCCAATCGGGACGCGTGCAGCCGGGCGGACCGCCGCCGTCCCACCGCACCGCACGACGGCGGACGTGCCGGAACCGGTCAGCGGGCGGAGAAGTCGCCCGCGCCGAACGGGCCGACCACGGCCAGCGACATCGGCCGGCTCAGCAACTCGGCGGCCAGGGTGTTGACGTCGGCCGCGGTGACCGCGTCGACCCGGCCGAGCAACTCGTCGACCGGCGTGAGGTGGCCGTAGAGCAGTTCGCCCTTGGCCAGCCGGCTCATCCGCGAGCCCGTGTCCTCCAGGCCCAGCACGAACGAGCCCTTGCTCATCCCCTTGCCCCGGGCCACCTCGGCCTCGGTCAGGCCGTCGGCGGCCACCCGGGCGAGTTCCGCCCGGGTCAACTCCAGCACCTCGTCCACCTTGCCCGGGGCGCAGCCGGCGTAGACGGCGAAGAGGCCGCTGTCGGCGTACTGGCTGGCGTAGGAGTAGACCGAGTAGGCGAGACCGCGCCGTTCCCGGATCTCCTGGAACAGCCGGCTCGACATCCCGCCGCCGAGGATGTTGTTGAGCACGCCGAGGGCGAACCGCCGCTCGTCGAGCCGGTCGATGCCGGGGCAGCCGAGGATGACGTGCGCCTGCTCCGTCTCCTTCGGCTCCACCAGGGTCGTGGCGGGTCTGGTGCGTACGGCCGGGGTGGCCGACCGGTGCGCCGCGGGCGTCGCCGGGTCCGCGTCCAGCGGGGTGCCGCGCAGCGCCTGGCGGACCAGCTTGACCACCGTGGCGTGGTCCAGGTTGCCGGCCGCGGCGACGACGATCTGCGGGGCGGTGTAGCGGCGGCGGTAGAAGCCCTGGATCTGCCGCCGGGTCATCGGGGTGACGGTCTCCTCGGTGCCGGAGATCAGCCGGCCCAGCGGGTGGTCGCCGTAGACGGCCCGGGCGAAGAGATCGTGCACCTCGTCGCCGGGCTCGTCGTCGTGCATGGCGATCTCCTCCAGGATCACGCCCCGCTCGGTCTCCACGTCGGCCGGCTCCAGCACCGAGTCGGCGACCAGGTCGCACATGACGTCGATCGCCAGCGGCAGGTCCTCGTCCAGCACACGGGCGTAGTAGCAGGTGTATTCCTTGGTGGTGAAGGCGTTCGTCTCGCCGCCCACCGCCTCGATCCCGGAGGAGATCTCCAGCGCGCTGCGCTTCCTGGTGCCCTTGAAGAGCAGGTGCTCCAGGAAGTGTGCCGCGCCGGCCTGCGGGCCGGTCTCGTCCCGGGAGCCGACCGCGACCCAGACGCCGAACGAGACGCTGCGCATCGCCGGGATCGCCTCGGTGAGCACGCGCAGCCCGCTGGGCAGCACGGTACGTCGTACCGTGCCGCCCAGCGGATCGTCGCTGATGGTGCGGGTCACCGCCCGTGCGGCGCCCCCGGAGGGGGCCGCTCCGGCGCTCCGGAAGGAAGCCCCTGCGGGGCCCGGGAACGACGCCACCCCCCGTCGATCCGGCGGAAACGGCGCGTAGGCGGCCCGACTCACGTGTTGCTCCCAGATCGACGAGGGGTGGGTGGTGCGATTGGTGCGACTACGGTGGGTCAGCTGCGCCGGGTCCGGCGACGCGGACGCTCGCCGCCCTCGCCACCCTCGCCGCCGCCCTCGCCACGACCGCCCCGGTCGCCGCCGCGCTCACGGTCGCCCCGGTCGCGCGGGGCCCGGTCGTCCCGGTCCCGGCCGGCCGGACGCTCGCCACCGGCGGCCTCGCCGGCGGCCGGCGCCTCGGCGCCCTCCGGGCGGACCTTGTCCAGGTAGATCTTGCCGCGGGCGTCGATGTCCGCGATCTCGACCTCGACCCGGTCGCCGACGTTGAGGAAGTCCTCGACCTTCTCGACCCGCTTGCCGTCGCCCACCTTGGAGATGTGCAGCAGGCCGTCGCGGCCCGGCAGCAGCGAGACGAACGCGCCGAACGCGGCCGTCTTGACCACGGTGCCGAGGAACTTGTCGCCGACCTTCGGCAGCGTCGGGTTCGCGATCGCGTTGATCCGCTCCACCGCGGCCTGGGCCGACGGCCCGTTGGTCGCGCCGACGTAGATGGTGCCGTCGTCCTCGATGGAGATCTCGGCGCCGGTCTCGTCCTGGATGGCGTTGATGGTCTGCCCCTTCGGGCCGATCACCATGCCGATCTTGTCGACCGGGATCTTGACCGTGGTGACCCGCGGCGCGTAGTCCGACATCTCGGCCGGGGCCTCGATCGCCGCCTGCATCACGCCGAGGATGGTCTGCCGGGCCTCGTACGCCTGCTGGAGCGCGGCGGCCAGGACGTCCGACGGGATGCCGTCGAGCTTGGTGTCGAGCTGGAGCGCGGTGACGAACTCCGGCGTGCCGGCGACCTTGAAGTCCATGTCACCGAACGCGTCCTCGGCACCGAGGATGTCGGTCAGCGTCACGTACTGGGTCTTGCCGTCCACCTCGTCCGAGATGAGCCCCATGGCGATGCCGGCCACCGGCGCCTTCAGCGGCACACCGGCGGAGAGCAGGCCCAGCGTCGAGGCGCAGACCGAACCCATCGACGTGGAGCCGTTGGAGCCGAGCGCCTCGGAGACCTGCCGGATGGCGTACGGGAACTCCTCACGCGACGGCAGCACCGGGATCAGCGCCCGCTCGGCGAGCGCGCCGTGGCCGATCTCGCGCCGCTTCGGCGAGCCGACCCGGCCGGTCTCACCGGTCGAGTACGGCGGGAAGTTGTAGTTGTGCATGTAGCGCTTGCGGTTCTCGGGGGACAGCGTGTCCACCATCTGCTCCATGCGCAGCATGTTCAGCGTGGTGACGCCCAGGATCTGGGTCTCGCCCCGCTCGAACAGCGCCGAGCCGTGCACCCGGGGCAGCACGCCGACCTCGGCGGTCAGCGAACGGATGTCACGCGGGCCGCGGCCGTCGATGCGGACCTGCTCGCGCAGCACCCGGTTGCGCACCTCGGACTTGGTCAGCGACCGGAAGGCGGCGCTGAGCTCCTTCTCCCGGCCCTCGAAGCGACCGCCGAGCTCCTCGGCGACCTTGGCCTTGATCCGGTCCAGGGCCTCCTCGCGGTCGGCCTTGCCGGCGATCTGGAGCGCCTCCGCGACCTCGCCGCGGGCCACGTCGGCCACCGCCTGGTAGGCGTCGTCCTGGTAGTCCAGGAACACCGGGAACTCGGCGACCGGCTTGGCGGCCACCTCGGCCAGCTCGCTCTGCGCGCGGCACAGCTCGCGGATCGCCGGCTTCGCGGCCTCCAGGCCGCTGGCCACGATCTCCTCGGTCGGCGCGGTCGCGCCGCCCGCGATCAGGGTCACGGCGTTCGGCGTGGCCTCGGCCTCGACCATCATGATCGCGACGTCGCCGTCCGGCAGCGAGCGGCCGGCCACGACCATGTCGAAGGTGGCCCGGGCCAGCTCGTCCAGGGTCGGGAAGGCGACCCACTGGCCGTCGATGTGCGCGACCCGGGTCGCGCCGATCGGGCCGGAGAACGGCAGGCCGGAGAGCTTGGTCGACATCGAGGCGGCGTTGATCGCCACGACGTCGTAGGGGTGCTGCGGGTCGAGCGCGAGGACGGTCTCGACGACCTGGACCTCGTTGCGCAGGCCCTTGACGAACGACGGGCGCAGCGGCCGGTCGATCAGCCGGCAGGTGAGGATCGCGTCCTCGCTGGGGCGGCCCTCGCGGCGGAAGAACGAGCCGGGGATGCGGCCCGCGGCGTACATCCGCTCCTCGACGTCGACGGTCAGCGGGAAGAAGTCGAACTGCTCCTTCGGCTGCTTGCCGGCGGTGGTGGCGGAGAGGACGACCGTCTCGCCGAGCTGGGCGACGACGGAGCCGGCGGCCTGACGGGCCAGCCGGCCGGTGGAGAAGGTGATCTCACGGGTGCCGAAGGACCCGTTGTCGATCACGGCGGTGCGGGATTCGGTGCCGAGGTTGGTCTCGGTCATGGTGCTGTCGTGCTCCTTCGCATCGGGGGCCCACGACGCGGGGAGCTGCTCAGACGGCCGGTCTTCGATCGAAGCGCCCGGGTGGCCGGCGGGATGCCGGGGTGCCCGGGGGCCACTACCGGAGACCGGTACGCTGACCGGCTCCCTTGTCAGGTGGTCGCGCGGCCCGGTTCTTCGTGTGGTGGCGAAGCGGGGGAGCGGCCCGGTCGGGCCACTCCCCCGTCACGTCACCGGCGCAGGCCGAGTCGCTCGATGAGCGACCGGTAGCGGTTGATGTCCTTCTTCTGGACGTAGTTGAGCAGCCGACGGCGACGGCCGACCAGCAGCAGCAGCCCACGGCGGCTGTGGTGGTCGTGCTTGTGCACCTTCAGGTGCTCGGTGAGCTCGGCGATCCGCTTGGTGAGGACCGCGACCTGCACCTCCGGCGAACCGGTGTCGCCCTCGGCGGTCGCGTACTCCGCGCGGATCTTGGCCTTGGCTTCCTGGTCGAGCGCCATGTTCTCCCTGTTCGTGGGTTGTTCGATGATTCCGTCGGCTCGGTCAGTGGACCGGAAACGGACCGGTACCTCGCACCCGCGGCGTCGTGCAGGCACGCGAGGCCCCACGTCGGTCAGCCGACGTCCCCGCCAGACTACCAGCCCCGCCGGACGGCGGCCTGTCAAGGGCCTCGGCGTGGTCAGGCGAGGGCCCGCCGGGTGCGCTCGACGTCCTGCCCCATCTGGGCGATCAACGGCTCGATCGCGTCGTAGCGGATCTGCCCGCGCAGATGGGCCACGAAGTCCAGCGCCACCTGCTCGCCGTAGAGGTCGCCGCTGAAGTCGAGCACGTGCGCCTCCACCCGCCGCTCCCGACCCGAGAAGGTCGGATTGGTGCCGACCGACACCGCCGCCGCCAGGGGCTCGGCGTTGCCCCGGCGCACCAGCCGGGCGGCGTAGACGCCGTCGGCCGGCACCGCCGCGTACCGGTGGCAGAGCAGGTTGGCGGTGGGGAAGCCCAGCTCGCGGCCCCGTTGGTCGCCGCGGACCACCACGCCCTCCACCCGGTGCGGGCGGCCGAGCGCGACGGCCGCCGCCGTCACGTCCCCCGCGTCGACGCAGGAGCGGATGTACGTGGAGGAGAAGACGGTACCCGCCCCGGCGACCAGCGGGGCCCCCTCCACCGCGAAGCCGAAGGTGCGGCCGAGCCGCTCCAGCAGCCCCACGTCGCCGGCGGCCCGGTGCCCGAAGCGGAAGTTGTCCCCCACCACGACCAGGGCGGCGTGCAGGTACTCGACCAGGATGTCGTGCACGAACGCCTCGGCGGGCAGCCGGGAGAACTCCGGGGTGAACGGCACCACGCAGAGCACGTCCACGCCGAGCGCCTCGATCAGCTCGGCCTTGCGGGCGGTCTCGGTGAGCACCGCCGGGTGCGAGCCGGGACGCACCACCTCGGCCGGATGCGGGTCGAAGGTGACCACCACCGACTTCACACCCAGCTCGCGGGCCCGGGACACGGCGTGCCCGATGGTCGCCTGGTGCCCCTTGTGCACGCCGTCGAAGACGCCGATGGTGACGACCGAACGCCCCCAGCCGCCGGGCGCCGCGTCGTACCCCCGCCACCGCTGCATGCCGCTCCTCCCCTGCCTCTCTCCGGCGGCCCGCACCGGCCGCCGGTCCCGCACGTCCCCGGTCAGGCGGGGGCGAGCACGATCTCCGCGCGGGCCCGGCCGTCCCGCTCGCTGACGATAGCGATCAGCCCGCCGTCGGGGCCGAAGACCGCACAGGGGCCGGCAATTCCCGCCGGGTCGAGCGGCCCGCCGTGGGAGAGCACCTTCGCCTCGTCGGCGGTGGCGTCGCGGCGCGGGAAGAACCGGTCGGCCGCCGCCGCCAGCGGCAGGTTGACCACCTCGGGCGCGCGTTCCTCCAGCTCGTCGAGGGTGGCGGCCTCCGCGAGGGCGAAGCCACCGACGGCGGTACGGCGCAGCGCCGTCAGGTGCCCGCCCACCCCGAGCGCCAGGCCCGCGTCCCGGGCGATCGCCCGGATGTACGTCCCGGACGAACAGGTCACGTCGATGTCCACGTCCACCACGTCCGGGGAGTCCCGGCGCACCGCCAGCAGCTCCAACCGGGACACGGTGACCCGGCGGGCGGGCAGGTCGACGCTCTCCCCCTCGCGCACCCGCTTGTACGCCCGCTGCCCGTCGATCTTGATGGCGCTCACCGCGCTCGGCACCTGGTCGATCTCGCCGGTCAGGACGGCGAGCGCGGCCCGGATCGCCTCGTCGGTGACGTGGCCGGCCGGGGTGGTGGCGATCACGTCGCCCTCGGCGTCGTCGGTGACGGTGGCCTGGCCGAGCCGGACGGTGGCGGTGTAGCTCTTGCCTGCGCCGATCACGTACGTGAGCAGGCGGGTGGCCCGCCCGACCCCGATGACCAGCACGCCGGTCGCCATCGGGTCGAGGGTGCCGCCGTGCCCCACCCGACGGGTCCGCGCCAGTCGGCGGATGCGCGCCACCACGTCGTGCGACGTCATGCCGCCGGGCTTGTCGACCACGATCAGACCGTCTGTGCTCACGACACCCAAGCCTGCCAGACCGCGCCGGGCCCCCCGTCGCCGCCGTACGCGGCCGCCCCCTGCGCCCGCGGAAAAGGCCGTGCCGAGGCTCAGCGGACCGCGCCGACCACGGCCCAGCCCCCGGAGCGCAGCCGCCACAACAGGGCGACCAGCCGGAGCACCACGAAGAGCGTGAGCCCCGCCCAGATGCCGCCGAGTCCGAGGTCCAGCCCGTACGCCAGCCAGATCGCCGGCAGGAAGCCGCCGAGCGCGGCCACGACGGTGAGGTTACGCAGGTAGCGGACGTCGCCCGCGCCGATCAGCACGCCGTCGAGGGCGAACACGACACCGGCCAGCGGCAGCATCGCCACGAACCACGGCCAGGCGAGCATGGCCTGGTCGCGTACCTGCGGATCGGAGCTGAACCAGCCGGGGACCACGCCGGCGCCGGCGGCGATGAGCACGGCGAACGCCACACCGCAGGCGCCGCCGAGCAGCCCGATCCGGCGCGCGAGGTCCCGGGCGGCGGCGTCGTCGCCGGCCCCGAGTGCGGCGCCGACCAGGGACTGGGCGGCGATGGCGAGCGCGTCGAGCACCAGGGCGGTGAAGAACCACAGTTGCAGGGCGATCTGGTGCGCGCCCACGGCGGCGACCCCGAAGCGGGCGGCGACGGCGGTGGCGGAGAGGAAGCTGGCCTGGAAGGCGACGCCCCGGATCAGCAGGTCCCGGCTGAGCGCCAACTGCTGGCCGATCAGCCTCGGCCGGGGCCGCAGCGACACCCGTTCGGCGACCAGCGCCCCGACGAAGAGCGCCCCGCCGATGGTCTGGGCGACCACGTTGGCCACCGCGGAGCCGACCAGGCCCAGCCCGGCCGGATAGACCAGCAGCGGGCACAGCACGGCGGAGAGCAGGTTGGGGCCGAGCACGAACACCAGCGGGCGGCGGGTGTCCTGCACGCCGCGTAGCCAGCCGTTGCCGGCGGCGGCGAGCAGCAGGCCGGGCGCGCCGAGCGCCGCGACCCGCAGCCACTGCGCGGCGGCGTCGGCCACCTCGCCCGGGCCTCCGGCGAGCGTACGCGCCAGCGCCCCGCCGCCGATCTGCATGCCGAGCGCGACCAGCACCCCCACCCCGAGGGCCAACCAGGACGCCTGGACGCCCTCGGCGACGGCGGACGCCCGGTCGCCCGCCCCGAACCGTCGGGCCGACCGCCCCGTCGTGCCGTACGCGACCACGGTGCCGAGCCAGGCGATGAGCGTCAGCACCGTCCCGCCGATGGCCAGGGCGGCCAGCGGCACCCGGCCGAGATGCCCCACCACCGCCGTGTCCACGAGCACGTAGATCGGTTCGGCTGCCAGCACCACCAGCGCCGGCAGGGCCAGCGCGGCGATCCGGCGGGGCGTGACGGACCCGGGGTGGAGGGATTGGCTCATCGCCGCCGATCCTGGCACGGGCAAGGTAAGGATCGCAAGCTATGCCATCACTTACCGGAAGGTGGTCGGCCGGGGGCCAGGTGGACGACGCTCACGGCACCGAGCAGGAGCACTCCTCCGACGACCACCGGCGCAGGCAGCGACTCCCCGACGAGCCAGCCCGCGAGCAGCACGGCGGTAAGCGGCTCCGCGAGGGTGGAGAGCGCGGCGGCGCTGCCGGTGGTGGTGCGCAGCCCGGCGTAGAACAGGGCGTACGCCACCGCCGTGGTGACCACCCCGAGGTGCACCAGCAGGCCGACGGGCGCGAGCCGGGCCGGGACGGCGATCCCCTCGGCCAGCGCGATCGGCGCCAACGCCAACGCGCCCACCACGGCGGAGACGGTGGTGAGCGTCATCGACGCGACGCGCTGGGCGGCATGCCGGCTCGACACGGTGCTGGCCGCGTAGCCGATCCCGGAGCCGAACGCCGCGAGCAGGCCGAGCACCGGGCGCGGCGCGGTCGCGCCCGGCTGCCCGACCGACACCGTGATGAGCACGAGGCCGACGACGCCGGCCACCAGGGCGCCCAGCATGGTCCGCCCGGGCAGTCGCCGCGCGCGCAGGGACTCCCACCCGAAGATGAGGACGGGAGCGAGCCCCAGGCTGACCACGGTGGCCACCCCGACGCCGCCTGCCGCGACGGCGACGAAGTACAGCGCCTGGTAGGCCCCGAGCAGGACCCCGACCAGGACGAGGGCCACCGGCTCCGAGCGCAGTGCCGTGAGCACCGGGCCCAGCCGGTGCGCCACCAGGGCGACCAGCACCACCGCGCCGATGGCGAGGCGGTAGAAGCCGATGCCCGTCGGGGTGAGCGTGGTGGACTCGCGGACGAGCTGCACGGCGACACCGGTGGTGCCCCACAGCACGCCGGCGCCGGTGACGTACAGCAGGCCCCGGCGGGTGCCGCCGGGCGGCGCGGAACGCGGGCGAGTAATGGACGGAGAGGTGGACGACGGGAAGAGAGACGATCGGGACACGGATGCGCTCCAGGCAGGATCGAGCCGCTGACAGAGTTGGCGTCTGTCGGAGCGCACGCACGACGAGCATGATCGCCGGCGGACGTTCAGCCGGATGCGGCGGCGGCCCCTCGTCCGAGCGGGTCGCACCGCGATGGCCGGTGGTCACCCGGGACACGGGGTAGCCACCGGTGGCGTGGCGCTCCGGTCAGGAGCGCGGCGGGGGCAGGACGCCCAGGAACGACCTCATGCCCGCACCCTAACGCAGCCCCGGCATCTCCTGGTGGTGGTCGAAGGCGCGGCCCGTGCTAGCCGCCGAAGTACTCCGCCATCAGGCGGTCGACCCACTCCGGCTGCCGGACGCGCCCCGGGAGGAACTGGCGCAGCACGGGCTTGACGTCGAGGACCGGCGTGCCGTCGACCGCGTCCAGCCCGCGTACCCGCAGCTCCCGGCCACGTACCGAGACCACCTCGCAGACGGTGCAGCCGATCCGGTTGGGCCGCCGCGGCCCACGGTCGGCGAACACCCCGACCTCGGGCAGGTCGGCCCGGCCGCGGGGCCGCAACGGCAGCCGGTAGTGCTCCCGTTCGGCGAGACGGTCGAAGAAGAAGACCACCTCCACGTGGGAGAAGTCGGCGAGCCCGGTGAGGCAACCCTCCCCGAAGCGCGGCTCGACCAGGATGGTGCTCGGCACGGCGCCCCAGTGGTCGGAGTTTCCCGGATCCGCACGTCCGTTGTGGACCCAGCCGATCGGGGTCACGGTGATCGTCGCCCCGATCGCGGGGCTCTCGTCGGTTTCCCTCATGCCGGTCTTCGGGTCCTTCCTGTGCAGGGGTGGGTGCGCGGGCGAGGGTGCCGCAGGGAGTACGGCACCCTCGCCCGCGCCGGATCAACGGGTGCGGAGCAGGCGCACCGACAGTGGCGCGAAGACCACCGTCAGGGCGACGCAGGCGACGAGGATCCACCCGATCTGCCGGCCGGGCAGGTTCCCCGCCATGAGTTCCCGGGCGGCGGTCACCAGGTGGGTGACCGGGTTGACGTCGACGAAGGCGCGCAGCGGCCCGGGCAGGGTCGCCGGGGTGATGAAGATGTTGCTGAAGAAGGAGAGCGGATACAGCACCGCCTGGGTCACGCCGAGCACGGCACCGGGTGACCGCATGAGCAGCGCCAGCGCCGTCCACACCCAGGACAGGCTCACGCTGAAGGCCACGACGAGCAGCACGGCGGCGGCCACACCGACGACGTTGCCTCCCGGACGGAAGCCGAGCGCGAGGCCGAGCCCCACGACCACCGCCGAGGCGAGCAGGTAACGCACCACGTCACCGAGGAGAGCACCGACGAGCGGGGCGACGGGCCGGATCGAGAGCGTACGGAACCGGTCGTACACGCCACTGGCGATGTCGACGCTCAGGGCGGCACCGGTGGTGGCGGTGGTCACCAGGAGCGTCATGACGAGGATCCCCGGGACCAGGTAGCCGACGTACCTGCCGGTCGAGCCGCCGACGGCGCCGCCGAACAGGTACGTGAACATCACGGTGAACACCACCGGATGGACGGCGACGTCGAAGATCTGGACAGGCGTACGCCTGATCTTCAGCAGGGCCCGGCGGCCGAACGTCAGGCAGGCGCTCAGAGTGCCCGCCCGAACAGGGCGTGGACGCCTGGCGAGCGCCGCAGGCAACGGTCGGGCGGCGGCAACGGTGTCGAGTGTGGTCATCCGGTCTTCCTCCCCGAGGTGGCGTCCACGGTGCTCTGGTGGCCCGTCAGCGCCAGGAACACCTCGTCGAGGCTCGGCTGTCCGAGACCGAACTCGGTGACCGGGACCCGGGCCCGCGCCAGCTCCGCGAGCGCGCGCACCGCCGCCTCGGTGTCCGCCGGCACCTGGACGGTCAGGGAGGCGGGATCGGGGGCCGGCGTCACGGGCCCACCGAGCGCCCTGGTCAGCACCCGGTCGGCGGTGGTCCGGTCGTCCGGGTCGGCCAGCCGGACGTGCAGCGCCCCGCCACCGACCGACGCCTTGAGTTCGCTGCTGGCGCCCTCGGCGACGACGGTGCCGTGGTCGATGACGGCGATACGGTCGGCCAGTTGGTCCGCCTCGTCGAGGTACTGGGTGGTCAGCAGGACCGTGGTGCCCTCGGCGACGAGTGCCCGGACGACGCCCCACACGTCGCTCCGGCTGCGCGGGTCCAGCCCGGTGGTGGGTTCGTCCAGGAACAGCAGGTCAGGCGTCACGACGAGGCCGGCGGCGATGTCCAGCCGACGCCGCATGCCCCCGGAGTGCGTCCTGACCAGCCGGTCGGCCGCCTCGGTCAGGGCGAACGCGGCCAGCAGTTCCTCGGCCCGGCTCGCGGCGTCCGCCGGGGGGTGACCGTGCAGCCGGCCGAGCAGGACGAGGTTCTCCCGGGCGGTGAGGCCCTCGTCGAGCGAGGCGTACTGGCCGGTCAGGCTGATCCGGTCGCGTACCGCGGCGGCGTCGCGGACCACGTCGTGGCCGAACACCAGTGCGGTACCCGCGTCGGGGCGCAGCAGCGTGGCCAGCATGCGGATGGTGGTCGTCTTGCCGGCGCCGTTGGGCCCGAGGAAGCCGTACACCGAGCCGGCGGGGATGCTCAGGTCGATGCCGCCGACCGCCCGCGTCGCGCCGAACGTCTTCACCAGGCCCGACGCTTCGACGGCCAGGTGACTGGAGGGTGTCATCGGGCCCAGACGTCCTCGTCGACCAGGTCGCCCTGCTCGGCGGTGACGTCGCGGGCGACGGCGAACGCCGCGGCGGCCTCCGGCAGGCCCGGGCCGCCCGCGAGCGCCGCCCGCAGGGTCTCGGGCGAGTCCCACCGCCACATGTCCACCCAGGTCCGCTCGTCGACGCGGACCAGTCGGGTCTCGGTCGGGCCGGCATACGCCGCCCGGATCGCGTCGAGGAGCTTCGCGCGCCGCTCCAGCACGGTGTCGGCGTCGGCCGGGTCGGCCGTGAACCGCGTGGTCCGGATGAGAGCCATGTCGTTGAACCTTCCACTAGAGCTGAACTTTAGAGTTCGACTCTAGTGTTACAGTACGGCTATGCAACTGGTCAAGAGCGCCGGCAAGAAGGGCGAGCGGTCACGGCAGACCCGGCGACGCATCCTCCAGGCGGCCCACGAGCTGTTCGTCGAACAGGGCTACGGGGCGACGACGTTGCAGGGCGTCGCAGAGCGGGCCGGCGTCGCCGTGCAGACCATCTACTTCGCCTTCGGCAACAAGCCCTCGCTGCTCAAGGAACTGGTCGACGTCACCATCGCCGGCGACGACGAGCCGATCCCCACGTTGCAGCGGGACTGGTTCCTCGACGCCGTCGCGGCCGACACCGCCGAGGCCCAGCTACGGGCGCACGTGCGGGGCACCTGCGACGTGCTCCAGCGGGTGGCGCCGATCATGGACGTCCTGCGTGCCGCCGGCGGACAGGACCCGAGCCTGGCCGGCCTGTGGCAGCAGGACAGCGACCCACGCCTCGAGGTCCAGACGGTCGCGGCCCGCAGCCTTCTGGCCAAGCCCGACGCCCGGGCGCAGCTCTCCGTCGAACACGCCGCCGACGTGCTCTTCGGGCTGCTGAGCCCCGAGCTGTATCTCCTCTTCGTCCGCGACCGGGGGTGGACACCGGACCGCTGGCAGCAGTGGGCCTACGACACGCTGCGCGCACAGCTCTGCGACTGACCGGTGAGGGATGCCGGCTGGGCTACCGTCTCCGCCGTGGGCACCGAGCAGTGGTTGGCGGACACCCGCGTCTCCTACGACACCGTCGCCGAGAGCTACGCGGCCCAGGTGCGCGACTTCCTGGACGACGCGCCGTACGAGCGCGCGGCCCTCGCGCTGTTCGCCGACCTGACACGGGCCGCCGGCGGAGGACCAGTCGCCGACGTGGGGTGCGGGCCGGGACACATCACCGCCCACCTGCACCGGCACGGCGTCGAGGCGTTCGGCGTCGACCTCTCCCCCGCGATGATCGACGTGGCCAGGCGCGACCACCCGGGCCTACGGTTCGCGGTGGGCTCCATGACCGGCCTCGGCCTCGCCGACGCGTCGGTGGCTGGCCTGGTCGCCTGGTACTCGGTGATCCACGTGCCGGACGACGACATCGGCACGGTCTTCGCGCAGTTCCGACGGGTGCTGCGACCCGGCGGCCCGCTGCTGCTGGCCTTCCACGTCGGCGAAGGCTCCCGGCTGAAGACCACGGGCTACGGCGGCCACCCGATGAGGGTTCACGTCCACCGCCGCCAGCCGGCCCGCGTGACAGCCTGGCTGGCGGAGGCCGGCTTCACGGTCGAGGCAGCACTGACCGTCGGCCCTTCGGAGGGCACCCCCGCCGGCGTGCTCTTCGCACGCCACCACCCATAACGGAACCCGCCGCCCCGGACCTGCGCCAGCGCCGCCATGCGGCATGCCCCGGCGGGCCCGGATAACGCCGACGGCCCAACCCCGCCCCAGGCCGCCCCCGAGCCCCGGCCCCGCTCCGCCCCCGTCCTCCCGACATCACGCGATCTTGCACTTTCGGCCCCCGAGTTGGGGCGATTGAGGCAATTGTCGGGACACGAACTGCAAGATCGCGGAGGGCTGGGGGTGGGGTGGGTGCGATGGCGACGGCGTGGCCGCGAGGGGCGGGGAGGGGCGGAGGCTCGGGCGGGGAGGGCGCCGGCGTGTGATGCCGGCGGCCTCAGCGCCGAGGGGCCTTGGTCACTGGCGGGTGTCCATGGAGGTTTGCAGGGCGCGGCGCAGCTGCTCGCGGGCCTCGTCGGTGGTCTGGGGCTTGGGCTTGCTCGGCATGGTGGTTCCCCTTCCAGGGCGTGGGCCGCCGACGGACGGCAGCCCTCATCGGGCGGTCGTGCTGAGCGCCCGACAGCGGCCCGGGGTCACCGGAGCGGCTGGTGGGCAGCGTGAGCCCGGGTCGGTCGACCCTGGAGGGAGGTGCTGCCGGGTGCGGCCTCACCGCCCAACGGCCAACGCCGCCACACGACGCCGACCGATTCCCAAGCTATCGTTCAGTTCCACATACTGCCCACGGTTCCCGCGATCTGGACTCACGTTCCGCCCAGGGGCGAACGCCGCCCAGCGGATGCAGGGGCACCCGTCGAGCGGACGCCGGGAGTCGGGGCCGGGACGTCGAGGCGGCGAGGCGGCGAGGCGGCGGTCGCAGGGGACGCCGTCAAGCGGAACGCGGGAACGGCGGTCAGCGGGCCAGGAAGTGCCAGCCCAGCCACCACCAGAAGCCGAACAGGCCGATCCGGCCGACCGGCACCGAGCCCACCTCGTAGCGCATCACGTAGGCGCAGACCTCGCCGAGCGTCGGGATCCGGGACCCCTCGCGGCGGGCCGCCCACTCGACGGCGGCGAAGAGCACCAGCGAGGCCAGGAAGCCACCGATGGCCAGCATCCGCATCATCGCCGCACCAGCCCCCAGAACGCCGCAAGCCAGCCGAGCCAGGCCGCCGAGCGGACCAACTGGTCCTCCAGCAGCGGATCGGCCAGTCGGGAGAAGGTGGGGAAGTCGTCCCCCACCGCCAGCACGAACGTGGTCCCCTCGAAGACCCCGAAGACCACCACCGGCAGTGCCCACCAGGCTGCCGGGGCGCCCAACCGGCGCGGCGCCGGCCGCCGGGGCACCCGGTTGCTCAGGCCCAGCCAGATCAGCACCCCGCCGGTGCCCAGGGTCCAGAGGTTGGCCTCGGTCGAGAAGGACGGAAACCGGCCGCCGACCAACGAGAGGAAGACGAGCACCGGCACGGTGACGGCGGGACGGTCCCAGGCGCGGGGCGCCTCGACGGTAAGGTCGTGGGGCTGCTCCATCCCGCGATTCTCCCCGTACTAGTCGGAACCGGGAAGACGGACACTCCCCGAGCTCACCCTGATCTTCCCGTGCCCGCTCCTGCTATCAGTGCCGGCCGGGGCCGGTCAGCGCGCCGTCGAGCTCCGCGCGGATCCGGTCGACGACCTCGTCGACAGTCCCCGAACCGGTGAAGCCGGCGGCGAAGCGGTGCCCGCCGCCACCGAGCGCGACCGCCACCCGGCTGACGTCCACCGCGCCCTTGCTGCGCATCGACACCGCCCAGTCACCGGTCGCGGTCTGCTTGACCACGCAGCTCACGTCGGCCTCGGCGGTGCACCGGACCGAGTCGATCAGCGCCTCCAGCACGTACGGCCGCTGGTCGTGCCTGGCCAGGTCGTCCTGGGTCGCGTACGTCCACACCAGACCGTGCCCGGCGGCCGCTGCGGGTTCCAGGCAAGCCCTGCCCAGCACCTCGCCGAAGAGGCGGACGGCGCCGAACGGCCGGGTGTCGAAGATCCGGCGCGAGATGTCGCCGGGCCGGATGCCGGTGGCCAGCAGGCGGGCCGCCAACTGGTGCACCGCCGGGGTGGTCGCCTCGAACCGGAACGAACCCGTGTCGGTGCTGAGGGCGACGTAGAGGCATTCCGCGATCGCGGCGTCCAGCCCGACGCCGAGCCGGGCGAGCAGCCCCTCGGCGACCACCGAGGTGGCCGCCGCGTGCGGGTCCACCAGGTTGATCCGGCCGAAGCGGGTGTTCGACGCGTGGTGGTCGAGCACCAGCGCCGCACCGGCGGTCTCCAGCCGGTCGGCCAGCTCACCGAGCCGCGACTCGCTGGCCGCGTCGAAACAGATGACCAGGTCGGGATCCGGGTACGCCTCGGTCGACGGCACCAGCAGCTCCAGCCCGGGCAGCGCCCGGAACGGCTCCGGCACCTCCGGCGGGCCGGGGAAGGTCGCCTGCATCCGCCGTACGCCCAGCCGACGCAGCCCGAGCCCGAAGCCCAGCATGCTGCCCAGCGCGTCCCCGTCCGGGTTGACGTGGCAGATCAGCAGCACCCGCCCGTCCGGCGGCAGGGCCCGCACGGCCGCGACGCCGGCGGCCCAGTCCGCCTCCGTCGGGCCGGAGTCGACCGGTGGCGTCGCCTCGGCGAGGGCGCCACCGGCCGGGCCGCCGGAGGGTTCGATCACCGCGGTTCCCCGCCCCGGGGCGGGGTCTCGTCCTCGTCCTCGTCGCGCGTCTCGTCGCCGTCCTCGTCCTCGTCGAGCCGGTACGGCTGGGCCTCGCCCGCGTACTCGGCCCGGGCGGCGATCCGCTGCACCTCGGCGTCGGCGGTACGGGCCTGGGCGAGCAGGTCGTCGATGTGCTTGACCTGATCCTGCACATCGTCCAGGACGAAGGTCAGCGTCGGCGAGTGCCGCAGCCCGAGCGCCTTGCCGACGGTGCTGCGCAGCATGCCCTTGGCGCTCTCCAGCGCCGCCGCCGTGCCCGCCTGGGCCGCCGCGTCGCCGAGCACCGTGTAGAAGACGGTCGCGTCGCGCAGGTCGGCGGTGATCCGGGCGTCGGTGATGGTGATCATCCCGAGCCGGGGGTCCTTGATCTGGCTGCGCACCACCGACGCGACCAGTTCGCGCACCCGCTCCGCATGCCGGCGTACCTTGGCCGGATCCGACATTCTCGCCACCTCCACGGCGTCCCGCTCCCGGCCGTCTCCCGCCGGCGCGGAGCGCCCCGGAGCCGACCGGCCCAACAACTCGAACACTACCCGCGCGACCACCCGCGCCGCGCGGCGCCGGCTCCGTCACGGCTCCCGGCGGACCGGTGCCGCCGGGTCAGTCCTCTTCGCCGTGCAGCCGCCGGCGCACCGAGAGCAGCTCGGTCTCCGGCCGGCCGGCCACCAGGCGCTCGCAGGAGTCCAGCACCTCGCGGACGTGCGACGCCTCGGCGGCCACCACGGCCACGGCTATCTCGGCCCGACCGTGCAGGTCGAGCGCTCCCACTTCGGCGGCCGAGACCTCGAAGCGGCGCAGCGCCGCCACGATCGGCCGTACGTATGATCTCTTGGCCTTGAGCGACCGGGAGTCGCCCGGCAGCAGCAGGTCGAAGACCGCGGTTCCGGTGAACATCGCCCCGGACGATACCCGTACGGCCCCCCACATGATCAAGGGGTTTACGCCTTTCGACGTAAACCCCTTGATCAGTGGTTCAGCGGATCAGGCGCGAACCTTCTCCCGCATCTCGAAGGTCTCGATGACGTCGCCGACCTGGACGTTGTTGTAACCACCCAGGGTCAGACCACACTCGAAGCCCTCGCGCACCTCCGTGGCGTCGTCCTTGAACCGCTTGAGCGAGCTGATGGTGAGGTTGTCCGCCACCACCGACCCGTCCCGCAGCAGGCGCGCCTTGGCGTTGCGCCGCATGATGCCCGACCGGACGATGCAACCGGAGATGTTGCCGATCTTGGACGAGCGGAAGACGTCGCGGATCTCCGCGGTGCCCAGCTCGACCTCCTCGTACTCCGGCTTGAGCAGGCCCTTGAGCGCCGCCTCGATCTCCTCGATGGCCTGGTAGATCACGGTGTAGTACCGGATCTCCACAGCCTCGCGGTCGGCCATCTCGCGGACCTTGTTCGCGGCCCGCACGTTGAAACCGATGATCGTGACCGGCTCGGACGACGCGCTCGCGAGCATGACGTCGCTCTCGGTGATCGCACCCACGCCCCGGTGGATGATCCTGAGCTGGACCTCCTCCGGGATGTCGAGGTTGAACAGCGCGTCCTCGAGGGCCTCCACGGAACCGGAGACGTCGCCCTTGAGCACCAGGTTGAGCGAGGTCTTCTCGCCCTCCTTGAGCTGCTCCATGAGCGTCTCGAGGGTGGCCCGGCCGCGGGAGTTGGCGAAGGACGCCGCCCGCCGCCGTGCCTGCCGCTGCTCGGCGATCTGACGCACCGTGCGGTCGTCCTCGGCCGCCAGGAACGTGTCGCCGGCACCGGGCACCGCGGTCAGACCGAGCACCAGGACCGGACGGGCCGGACCTGCCTCGGCGACCTGGTTGCCGTTCTCGTCGAGCATCGCCCGGACCCGGCCGTGCGCCCCACCGGCGACGATGGAGTCGCCCGCCCGCAGGGTGCCCTTCTGCACCAGCACCGTCGCCACCGCACCGCGGCCCTTGTCCAGGTGCGCCTCGATGGCCACACCCTGCGCCGGCCCGTCGATCGGAGCGGTCAGCTCCAGCGACGCGTCGGCGGTCAGCAGGACCGCCTCGAGCAGCTCGTCGATGCCGATGCCCGGCTTCGCCGCCACGTTGACGAACATGGTCTCGCCGCCGTACTCCTCGGCGACCAGGCCGTACTCGGTCAGCTGCTGGCGGACCTTGTCCGGGTTCGCCTCCGGCTTGTCGACCTTGTTGACCGCCACCACGATCGGCACCTCGGCCGCCTTGGCGTGGTTCAACGCCTCGATCGTCTGCGGCATGACACCGTCGTCGGCCGCGACGACCAGCACCACGATGTCGGTGACCTGGGCACCACGGGCACGCATGGCGGTGAACGCCTCGTGACCCGGGGTGTCGATGAAGGTCACCGCGCGGTCCTCGCCCTCGTGCGGCACGTGGACCTGGTAGGCACCGATGTGCTGGGTGATGCCACCCGCCTCGCCGGCCACGACGTTCGCCTTGCGGATCGCGTCGAGCAGCTTGGTCTTACCGTGGTCGACGTGACCCATGACGGTCACCACCGGCGCACGGCTGACCAGGCGCTCCTCCGCGACCTCGGCGTCGAGGTCGATGTTGAACTGCGCGAGCAGCTCGCGGTCCTCGTCCTCCGGGCTGACGATCTGCACGTTGAAGCCGAGGTGCTCACCCAGCAGCAGCAGGGTGTCGTCGGAGCACGACTGGGTCGCCGTGACCATCTCGCCCAGGTTGAACATCTCCTGGACCAGCGAACCCGGGTTGGCGTTGATCTTGTCGGCGAAGTCCGACAGCGAGGCGCCACGGGAGAGCCGGACGACCTGACCCTGACCCCGGGGGGCACCCGAGCTCATGGTCGGAGCCGACAGGTTGTCGAACTCCTGTCTGCGCTGCTTCTTGGACTTGCGACCGCGGGTCGGCCTGCCACCCGGACGCCCGAAGGCACCCGCGGCGCCGCCGCCACGGCCACGACCGCCGCCACCGGGACGACCGCCGCCACCGGCCGGCGCGCCCGGACGGAAACCGCCACCGGGTGCACCGCCGCCGCCACCGGGACCACCGCGGTAACCGCCGCCGCCACCGGCACCGCCGCCGGGACCACCGCGGTAACCGCCGCCGCCACCGGCACCGCCGCCGGGACCGCCACGGAAGCCACCGCCGCCACCGGGACGACCCGCGCCGCCGCCGGGACGACCCGCGCCACCGGGGCCGGGGCGACCGGTAGCGGGACGCTGGCTCGGCATGGAGGCCGGGCTCGGGCGGGGCGGCATGGAAGCCGGGCTCGGGCGCGGAGGCATGCCGGCCGGGCTGGGCCGGGGGCCACCCGGACCGGCGGCCGGGGGCCGCTGCTGCTGTTGCTGACTGCCCTGGATGCCGAACGGGTTGTTACCGGCGCCGCGCGCCGGCGGACGCCCGCCCGGACGACCACCCGGACCGGGCGCGGGCGCGCCGGGACGACCGGCGGCCGGGGAACCCGGACGGGGCGGCATGGCACCCGGACCCGGTCGGGGACCGGGGCGGTTGCCACCGTCCGCCGGGGGCTCCCGGCGGACGTTCTCACGCTGCTGCTGCCGGGCGGCCTGGGCGGCCTTGACCGCCGCCTCCTGCTCGGCCTTCAGCGCGGCGGCACGCGCCTCGGCGGCCGCCACCTCGATGTCGTGGGCACTCGCCGGCTTGGCGACCGGGGCCGCTGGCTGCGGCGGACCGGGCACCGGGCCCTTGGGCTTCGGGCCGGGCGTCGGCGCGGCCGGCCGCCGGGGCGGCATCGGCTTGGCCGAGACCCGGGGCCCACCGGGGGCCGGGGAGGGCGTCGGGGTCGGGGTCGGCGCCGGGGCGGCCGCCGGAGGGGCGGCCGGTGCCGAAGATCCGGCGGAGGCGACGAATGCGCTGCGCAGCCGTCGGGCGACGGGCGCCTCGACGGTGCTGGACGCGGACTTCACGAACTCGCCCATCTCCTTGAGCTTGGCGAGAACGGTCTTGCTTTCGACCCCGAGCTCTTTTGCAAGCTCGTGTACGCGGGCCTTACCTGCCACTGCACTCCTCACTCCGAGGTCGTGCGGGCAGCACCCGCAGCAACCTCACTCGTGCACTTGAAGCCTGGTCATTTCAGGGACTTCATCGTGTGCTCATGTCGGTCGTCCTACCTTGCTAGCGACCCTCGCCCGGTCGGGCTGACCGGACGTAGTGGTTGGCGCATCGACGTGCTCCGCGAGCTCACCGTGGTCGGGGACCCCGGTGATGCGCAGCGCCCGCCCGAAGGCGCGCCGCCGAACCGCTTGCGCGAAGCAGGCCGGATCTGGGTGCATGTTCGCTCCCCGACCCGGCAGTCTGCGGGTCGGATCGGGTCGGAGGCTGTGACCAGCCTCGTCGCCGACCGCGACGATCCGCAGCAATTCGCTGGCCGGCGCACGTCGCCGGCAACCCACACAGGTGCGCTCCGGCAGCGCGCGTCGTACCACTGGAGAAAGTCTACCCCTAGGCGCCCGAGATCGCGCCGCCCGGCTCCGGGACGTGATCAGCTCCGCCCCGGCCGGCGGCACCAGCCTGCTCGGCGTCGGACCGGATGTCGATCCGCCAACCGGTCAGCCGGGCAGCAAGTCGGGCGTTCTGCCCCTCCCGGCCGATGGCGAGGGAGAGCTGGAAGTCCGGGACGGTGACCCTGGCGGTGCGGCTGGCCAGGTCGACCACCTCGACCCGCAGGGCCTTGGCCGGCGACAGGGCGTTGCCGACGAAGGTCGCCGGGTCGTCCGACCAGTCGATGATGTCGATCTTCTCGCCGTGCAGCTCGCTCATCACGGCGCGGACCCGCTGGCCCATCGGCCCGATGCAGGCGCCCTTGGCGTTGACGCCCGGGGCGGTGGAGCGGACCGCGATCTTCGTACGGTGACCCGCCTCACGTGCGATCGCGCCGATCTCGACCGTGCCGTCGGCGATCTCGGGCACCTCGAGCGCGAAGAGCTTCTTGACCAGCGCCGGGTGGGTCCGGGAGAGGGTGATCTGCGGCCCACGCATCCCCTTGGCCACGTGCACCACCACGCAGCGGATCCGCTCGCCGTGCTGGGGGCGCTCGCCGGGCACCTGCTCGGACTGGGGCAGGACGCCCTCCAGCTTGCCGAGGTCGACGCTGACGATGCCCTTCTCACTGCGCGCCTCGTGCGCCTGCACCACGCCGGTGACCAGGTCACCGTCGCGGCCGACGTACTCGCCGAAGTGCACCTCGTCGGTGGCCTCCCGCAGCCGCTGGAGGATCACCTGCTTGGCGGTCATGGCGGCGATCCGGCCGAAGTCGTGCGGGGTGTCGTCCCACTCCCGTACCACGGTGCCGTCGTCGTCCAGCTCCTGCGCGTAGACCAGGGCCGCGCCGGACTTACGGTCGATCTCCACCCGGGCGTGCGGTTCCGCCCCCTCGGTGTGCCGGTAGGCGGTCAGCAACGCGGTCTCGATCGCCGCGAGGATCGTGTCGAACGGGATCTCCCGCTCGCGCTCGAGTGCGCGCAGCGCCGCGAGGTCGATGTTCACCTCTCCTCGTCCTCCACATCATCTTCGTCGTCGAAGTCGTCGGTGTCGTCGGTGTCGTCCATGTCGTCGGGTTCGTCCGTCTCCTCGATCTCGTCGAGGCGGTTGAACTCGACCTGCACCCGGCCGGGGCCGAGCTCCGCGTACGTCCATGCGGCGCGGCCGGCGTCGGTCTCCAGCACCACGCGCTCGTCGTCGGCCTCGACCACGCGGCCGGTGACCTGCCGGTCGCCGGTGGGCTGCTCGGCGCGCTGGCCGGGCAGGGCGCCGGCGCCGCGGGCGGTCACCTTCACCAGCCGCCCGACGTTGCGCCGCCAGTGCCGGGGCAGGGTGAGCGGCCGGTCCACGCCGGGGGAGCTGACCTCCAGCTGGTACTCGCCGGCGACGATGTCGCCCCCGGCCTCCTCTGCCGCGTCGAGAGCTGCGGAGACGGCCCGGGAGACCACGGCGACGGCATCCAGGTTGATCCCGCCGTCGGCGTCCACGATCACCCGCACCACGTGCCGCCGTCCGGCCCGGGAGACGGAGAGGTCCTCCAGGTCGTAACCGGCGTCGGCGACCACCGGCTCGATCACCTCGCGTAGCCGGGCCCGCCGGGCGGCGAGGTCGCCGCGCGGGCCGCCGGCACGCTCCCCACCTCGTGGGGCGTCGGCGCGGCGGGGCCTCCCCGCCGGACCCGTCGGCCTCGTGGCACGGCCACGCTGCGTCATCTCCGCACCCCTCCTGCTGATCCACGGCACCGGTCGACCGCCATGCCGGCACGCCACCGGAGCTGACGCGCCGGTGGCTGTGCAGAGCGTAACGCGCCTGCCCGGCACCGGGCCGGGCGGCGCACCGACGCCGGTGGCCCACGTACGGCCGGCGATGGTGTTGACTTGTCCGGTGGCGACGGGCAGAACGACACAACACGGAGAAGCAACCGGGCATTCCCGGCGAAAGGTGCTGCGCGCCGGCGCGTTCCTGGCGTTCGGCGCCGCGACGGCACCCCTGACCGGCTGCGGCATCCTCGACCGCGACGACGATCCCGCGCCAGGCCCCGACCCGCTCACACCGCTGCTCGACGAGTCGCTCCGGCTCGCCGCCGGGCACCGGGACGCCGCCGCCGCGCACCCCACGCTCGCCGGCCTGCTCACCCCGATCGCCGAGGCGCACCACGCGCACGCCGCCGAGCTGGCCCGGGTGATCGGCGTACCGCTGCCCTCGGCGTCCGCCACGACCACCCCCGCGACGGCGGGCGACCCGGCGGCGGCGCGGGCCGCGCTGCGCGAGGAGGAACGCGCCGGCCGGGAGGCCGCGACCAAGGCCTGCGCGGCGGCACCGGCGGAGCGGGCCGCGCTGCTCGCCTCGATCGTCGCCGCCCGGGCCACGCACGTGGAGGCACTGAAGTGACCACACCGACACCGTCCGGGCCGGCCGGGGCGCTCGGCGCGGCACTGGCCGCCGAGTACGCCGCGATCTGGGCGTACGGACCCATCGGGGTGCGCCTCACCGGCGCGGCCCGGAGCGCCGCGAAGGAGGCGGAGGCCGCACACCGGCGTCGCCGCGACGACCTGATCATGCAGTTGAGCGCCGGCGGCGGGAGCGTACCGGCGGACCGGGCCGGCTACGCCCTGCCGTTCCCGGTCACCGACCGGGCGAGCGCGCTGCGGCTGGCCGTCGAGGTAGAGGAGCGCACGGCCGCGTTCTGGCGGGCGGCGGTGCCGGCCACCACCGGCGCCGACCGGGACAGGGCCCTCGCCGCCCTGGTCGAGTACGCCCTGCGGGCCACCCGCTGGCGGCGGACGGCCGGGATCACCCCGCTGACGGTGCCGTTCCCGGGCCGCCCCGCCTGACCTGTCGGCCCGCGTCACCCCCGCTCCGGTTGCGGGTCGCATACCAGGTATGCATACTCCGTTCCCATGTCCATCCGTCACGGGCTGCTCGCCCTGCTCGAACGCGGCCAGATGTACGGCTACCAGCTCCGCGCCGCGTTCGAGGAGTCGACCGGCTCGACCTGGCCGCTGAACATCGGGCAGGTCTACACCACCCTGTCCCGCCTGGAACGGGACGGGCTGGTCCGGTCGCTGCCCGAGAGCGAGGCCGGGCAGCGCCCGTACGAGATCACCGACGCCGGGCGGGCGGACCTGGCCCTGTGGTTCGCCACCCCGATCAGCCGCGCCGACCGGCCCCGCGACGAACTGGCGATCAAGCTGGCCCTCGCGCTGACCACCCCGGGGGTCGACGTGCGGTCCGTGGTGCAGACCCAGCGCAGCGCGACCATGCGGACGTTGCAGGAGTTGACCCGGCTGAAGTACGCCAGCGACCGCCCGGAGGACCTGCCGTGGCGGCTGGTGCTGGACGCCATGGTCTTCCAGGCCGAGGCCGAGGTGCGCTGGCTGGACCACTGCGAGACCAGCCTGGTGCGCTACCGTCCGGCAGGGACCGGCCACGCCCCGACGACGCCTGCCGAGGCGGTGGACCGGGCCGACGAGGAGGCGCGACGGTGAGCACGGGGAACGGGCCGGCGGGCGGGGGCCCGACCACGCCGGTGCTCGACGTCCGCGACGTGCACCGCACCCACGGCACCGGCCCGGCGGCGGTGCACGCGCTGCGCGGGGTGAGCCTCGCCGTCCGGCCCGGGGAACTCGTCGCCGTGATGGGACCGTCCGGCTCGGGGAAGTCGACCCTGCTCGCCCTGGCCGGCGGGCTGGACGGCCCGACCGCGGGCGAGGTGTTCGTGGAGGGGGAGTCGCTCGGCGCCCTGGACCGGCGCCGGCTGGCCCAGGTGCGCCGCCGCCGGATCGGCTACGTCTTCCAGGATCTCAACCTGCTCGGCAGCCTCAGCGCGGTGGAGAACGTCGCCCTCCCCCTCGAACTCGACGGGACGGGCGTCCGGCGGGCCCGCCGCCTGGCGCTGGACGCGCTGACCGAGGTGGGCCTGTCCGAGCTGGGCGACCGCTTCCCCGACCAGCTCTCCGGCGGGCAGCAGCAGCGGGTGGCGATCGCCCGCGCGCTCGTCGGGGAGCGCCGGCTGGTGCTCGCCGACGAACCGACCGGGGCACTGGACTCGCAGACCGGCGAGGCCGTGCTGCACCTGCTGCGCCGACGGGTCGACGCCGGGGCCGCCGCCGTGCTGGTCACCCACGAGGCGCGGCACGCCGCCTGGGCCGACCGGGTGGTCTTCCTCCGCGACGGGGTGCTGGTCGACTCGACGGCCCCGCTGGGCAGTGTGGAGCAACTGCTGAGCGGCAGCGGTCGGTGAGCGCGGGCCGGGGCGGCCGGCTCGCCCAGGCGGCCGGATCCTGGTGGGCCGCGCTGCGGATCGCCCGGCGGGAGGCGCGGCGGGCACGGGGGCGTACGGCGCTGGTGCTGGCGATGATCACGCTTCCGGTGCTGGTGCTGACCTTCACCGCGGTGAGCTGGCGGATGTCCGAGCTGACTCCGGCCGAGCAGACCGAGCGGCAACTCGGAGCCGCCGACGCGGAGCTGCGCTGGGTGCAGCGGAACCCGATCGTGCAGAGCCCCTGGGGCGACGGCTGGCACGCCGACCGGGAGGACGCGCTCCCGGCCGGGGCCGTCACCGCCGAACAGGTGACCGCCCTGCTGCCGGCCGGAAGCCGGGTGCTGCCGCTGCGCCGGTGGGTGTCGTTCGACGCCCGGGTCGGCGGGCGGGTCGAGGACACGATCGCGGGACGCGCCGTGGACCTCACGGACCCGCTCGGGCGGGGGCTGGTCCGGTTCCACTCGGGGCGGGCTCCCGCCGGGCCGGACGAGATCGCGGCCAGCCCGGCCGCGCTGCGCCGCCTCGACGTACGCCTCGGTGACACCGTCACCTCCGCCGACGGCACCCGGTCCTGGCGGGTGGTCGGGGTGGTCGAGTACCCCGACGACCTGGGCTCGGTGGTGACGCTGCACCCGACGGCGGGGCGGATGGAGACCGAGCCGGACACGAGCTGGCTGGTCGACCTGCCCGGGGCGGCCGACGAGGGGCTGTTCCGCCGGCTCAACGCGCACGGCATCGTGATGCACGCCCGTACCCCCGCACCGTTCTCGGACGACGTCACGTTTCCGTCCGGCGGCCTCCCCCCGGTAGACGTGGAGGGGATGAGCATCTCGGTGCTCGTCGGCGGGCTGGGGCTGCTGGAGGTGGTGCTGCTCGTCGGGCCGGCGTTCGCGGTCGGCGTACGACGGCGACGCCGGGACCTCGCGCTGGTCGCGGTGGCCGGCGGGGACGACGCGCACCTGCGCCGGATCGTGCTGGCCGACGGCGTGGTGCTGGGCGCCCTCGGCGCCACGGTCGGGGTCACGCTCGGCGTCGCCGCCGCGTTCGCCGGCCGCTCGCTGGTGGAGCAGTACGTCTACGGCGCGCGCTTCGGCGGGTACCGCTGCTGGCCGGAGGCCCTCGCGGTGATCGCGGCCGTCGCGGTGCTGGCCGGGGTGCTGGCCGCGCTGGCCCCGGCCTGGACGGCTGCCCGGCAGAACGTGGTGGCGGGGCTGGCCGGCCGACGCACCCCGCCGACGCACCGGCGTCGCTGGCTGGCCGCGGGGGTGGCCCTGGCCGTCGGCGGGGCCGCGGTCGCCGCGTTCGGGGCGGCCCGCACGGCGCCGGCGGTGATCCTCGCCGGCATCGTCCTCGGCGAGTTGGGGCTGGTCTTCGCCACTCCGACGCTGGTCGGCCTGCTCGCCCGGCTCGGGCGGTCGCTGCCGCTGGCTCCCCGGATCGCGCTGCGCGACGCCAGCCGCAACCGGTCGTCGACCGCCCCGGCGATCTCGGCGGTGATGGCGGCGGTCGCCGGCAGCGTCGCCATCGGCGTGTACCTGGCCAGCGACGAGGCCCGGTCGGCCGCGATGTACGAGCCGGCCCTGCCGTCCGGCACCGTCCTGGTGACCAGCCAGTACACGGACGGCCCACCGGCCCTGCCCCCGGTCGCCGAGGCGGCCCGCACCCACCTGGGGGCCCGGGCGGTGGTACCCCTCACGGAGGCCGGCTGCGGCCCGGACGCCGGTCTGTGCGCGGTCTCGCCGGTGCTGCCGGTCGACCGCGCCTGCCCGTGGGTGCCGACCGACCAGCTGAGCGCGGCGCAGCAGCGGCAGGCCCGCGCGGACGCCCGCTGCCGCACGGGACCGGAGGACCACTTCGGCGCGTACTTCCACGTCGTGGTGGACGACGGGACGACGCTGCCGGTGCTCACCGGCGCCGCCCCCGCCGACGTCGCGGCCGCCACCGCCGTGCTGCGGGCCGGCGGCGTGGTGGTGACCGACCCGCGCTACGTGGTGGACGGGCGCGTCGACATCGCGGTGACCCACTCCGGGCAGGACCGGCCGGGCGCCCCGACGACCACCACCGTCGCCGGGTACCCGCTGTCCACCGGGCTCGGCGTGGACCGGCTGCTGATGTCCCGGCCGGCCGCCGAGCGACTCGGGCTCACCATCCGCCCGCTCGGCTGGGCGTTCACCGCGGACGGCGTTTCCGACGAGGACCGGCAGGACCGGTTCCTCGCCGCCCTGCGCCCGCTCGGCGTACAGGTGGAGGTCGAGCGGGGCGACCCGACGGAGGCGGGACGCCCGCTGCTGCTCCTGCTGGCCGCCGCGGCCGGGGTGATCACCGTGGGCGCCGCCGGCATCGCCACCGGCCTGGCCGCGGCCGAGGGGCGGGCGGACCTGTCCACCCTCGCGGCGGTCGGCGCCGGCCCGGGGCTGCGCCGGCTGCTCTCGCTCTGCCAGTCCGGGGTGATCGCCGTGCTGGGCTGCGTGCTCGGCATCGTCGCCGGCCTCGGCTCCGCGCTGATCATCCTGACCGCCCTCAACCGCCGGTACGCCGACCTGTGGCCGGTCTCGGAGCCGTACCCGGTGGTGGTCCCGTGGGCCACACTCGGCGTCCTGGTGGTGGTGCCACTGGTCGCGATGCTCGGCGCGGGGCTCTTCACCCGGTCCCGGCTGCGGGTCGAGCGACGTCTCGACTGACAGGCCGGCAGCGGGCACACTGGTTGCCGTGCCCGTACTGGGAACCCTCACCCGCCGTGTCGGTCACCACCGCTGGTTCGGCGCCGCCGTCCGCCTGCTCGTCCCCGCCGACCGGATGGTCGGGCGGCTCACCCGGGGGCGGGTGGTCGCGCTCGGGCTCATCCCGTCGCTGGTCATCACGACCACCGGTCGCCGCTCCGGCAGGCCACGCAGCAATCCGCTGCTCTACGTGCCCGACGGCGACGCGTACGTGGTGGTCGGTTCCAACTTCGGCCAGGCCCAACAGCCCGGTTGGGCGATGAACCTGCGCGCCGATCCCGCCGCCGAGGTGGCCGTCAAGGGCCGCCGCGTGCCGGTACGCGCCCAGGTCGCCACCGGCGCCGAACGGGACCGGCTCTGGAGGCTGCTGGTCGCCGAGTGGCCCGCCTACCTGGCGTACGCCCAGCGCGCCGGCGGCCGCGAGATCTTCGTCTTCCGGCTGGAGCCCACCGGGCGCGGCGGGCCGGGCGGGCCGACCACCCGCGACTAGGGTGGGCACCCTCGGCGGCTGACCGGGCCCGCTCTCAGCCGAGGCCGCCCTGCACGCCGATGAGGGTGCCGACGAGATACGTGGCACCGGCCGCCGCCGCGCCGAGCAGGAGTTGGCGCAGGCCGCCGGACCACCAGGCCCGGGCGGTGAACCGGGCGACCACCGCCCCGGCCACGAAGAGCCCCAGCCCGCCGACCGCGAGCGCCAGCCACAGGCTCGTCGCGCCGAACAGGTAGGTCAGCAGCGGCACCAGCGCCCCGACCGAGAAGAACAGGAACGACGAGATCGCCGCCGCCCACGGGCTCGGCTGCTCGTCCGGGTCGACGCCGAGCTCCTCCCGGACGTGCACCCGCAGCGCCTCCTCCGGGTTGCGCCGGACGGCCTGCGCGACCTCCACGGCGAGGTCGCGCGGCAGCCCCCGGGCGATCCACGCCTCGGCCAGCTCGCGCGCCTCGGCCTCGGGGTGCCGCTCCAGCTCGCGGCGTTCCTTGGCGACCTCGGCCGCGACCTGCTCGTTGGCCGAGCGGACGCTGGTGTACTCCCCCAGCCCCATCGAGATGGCGCCGGCGACCAGGCCGGCCACGCCGGTGAGCACGACGCTGCGGGGCGACACCCCGCCACCGGCCACCCCGGCGATCAGTGCGATGTTGGTGACCAGGCCGTCCATCGCCCCGAAGACGGCGGGGCGCAGCCAGCCTCCGGAGACGTCCGCGTGGTGCGCCTCCCGCAGCGCCGCGGGGGTGTCCGTCACGGCAGTGTGAGGATCTCGTGACCGTCCTCGGTCACCACGATGGTGTGTTCGAACTGGGCCGTCCACCGGCGGTCCTTCGTCACCACGGTCCAGCCGTCGTCCCACATGTCGTACTGGTAGGTGCCGAGGGTGATCATCGGCTCGATGGTGAACGTCATCCCCGGCTCCATCACGTCCGTGGGGCGGGGGCTGTCGTAGTGCGGCACGTAGAGCCCGCTGTGGAAGGCCTCGCCGATGCCGTGGCCGGTGAAGTCGCGCACGACGCCGTAGCCGAAGCGCTTCGCGTACGACTCGATGACCCGACCGATCACGTTGATCTGGCGGCCCGGGGCGACCGCGCGGATGCCGCGCATCATCGCCTCGTGGGTGCGCTCGACCAGCAGCCGGGCCTCCTCGCCGACCTCACCCACGCAGAAGGTGGCGTCCGTGTCGCCGTGCACCCCGTCGAGGTACGCGGTGACGTCGACGTTGATGATGTCGCCGTCGGCGAGCACGGTGGAGTCCGGGATGCCGTGGCAGATCACCTCGTTGAGGCTGGTGCAGCAGGACTTGGGGAAGCCCTTGTAGCCCAGCGTCGACGGGTAGGCGCCGTGGTCGCAGAGGAACTCGTGCACGACCCGGTCGATCTCGTCGGTGGTCACACCGGGCTTGCAGTGCTCGCCCGCGAGCTGGGTGGCCTGCGCGGCGAGCCGGCCGGCGACCCGCATCTTCTCGATGGTCTCCGGGGTCTGCACGTGCGAGCCCTGCCACTGGAGGGGACGCTTCTTGCCCACGTACTCCGGGCGGACGATGTGGGCGGGCACGGGCCGCAACGGGGAGAGCGTGCCTGGGGTCAGCGGCGCACGGACGGTCATGACGCGAGTTTATCGCCGCGAGCGTCGTCGCCCCCGCCACCGCCCACCGGGAGCTGTTGTTGCCGTGCCTGGCCCGCTGTGCCATTGTGGCTCCGTGGATCACGGGGGTGGTACTTCTCCCGTCTTCTCCGCCAGCGCGGAGATCGACGGCGGCCACCTCCGTGTCCTGGTGACCGGCGAGGTCGACATGGCCACCGCCGACGTCATGTTCTCCACCGCGCTGCGGGAGCCCGCCGAGCGGTTGACGCTCGACCTCCGGGCGGTCACCTTCTTCGACTCGGCGGCGATCCACGCCGTGGTCCGGCTGGCCCAGCATTTCCCCGACGCGCTCACCGTGCTGCCGTCGCGGCAGGTCCACCGGGTGCTGGACATCTCCGGCCTGGGTGACCAGGCCTGGCTCCGCCCGGCCTGAGCCCGGGCCCCGGGCCGTCAGGCCGACCCGCGGCCCGTCGGGACGGCCCGCGTCGCACGGTCACTCAGTCCGCCAGCCGCCGGCGCAGCGTCACCTCGGTCCCCTCGGCGGTACGGATCACCGACAGCTCCCCCAGCGCCTCGATCAGGGCCAGCCCCCGGCCCCGGAAGCCCGAGCCCGTCGACTCCCGCCACCGGCCGCTGTCGCGTACGGTGGCGACCACCGTGCGGTCGGAGATGGTCACCTCGACGCTGATCGTCGGCTCGGCCGGCTCGACCGGGTGCTCGATGGCGTTGGCGGCGGCCTCGGAGACGGCGACGGTCAGGTCGAACAGGTCCGTCTCGGTGACCCGGTGCGCGACGAGGAAGTCCTCCAGCCGCTTGCGCAGCAGGCTGAGCCGGGTGGGGTCGGCCGGCAGCCGCAGCGTGAACCGGTTGAGTTCCGCCGCCTCCAGCGCGAGCACCGCGACGTCGTCGCGCAGGGGCCGCCCGGCGACCCGTTCCACCACGGCGTCGATCAGGTCGGCCACGTGCTCGCCGGGCGTGGCCGCGTCCTCGCGGAGGCGGGTCAGCGCGGCGTCGATGCCGAGCTGCCGGTCCTCGATCAGCCCGTCGGTGTAGAGCAGCAGCCGACTTCCGGCGGTCAGCTCCCCCTCGACCGTCCGGTAGGTCGTGTCGGGGATCGCCCCGACCGGCGGCCCGAGCGCCCGGTCGTGCAGAAACGCCACGTCGTCTCCTCGGATCAGAAGGGGGGACGGGTGACCGGCGCTGGCGTACCGCAACCGGCCGGTGCGGGGACTGAACCACAGGCAGAACACGGTCGCGAAGGAGCGGCCCTCGGTCGAGCCGACGAGCCGGTTGAGCCGGGTCAGCGACTCACCGGGATCGAAGCCCTCCAGGACGTACGCCCGCAGCGCGTTGCGGAGCTGGCCCATCGCCGCGGCTGCGGGGACGCCCTTGCCGACCACGTCGCCGATCGCCAGCACGAGCTCGTCGTCGCAGCGGGCGATGACGTCGTACCAGTCCCCGCCGACCTCCACGTCGGCGCTGCCCGGCAGGTAGCGGCTGGCCACCACGGCGCCCGGCAGCTGCGGCAGCGACCGGGGCAGCAGGCTGTGTTGGAGCGTGGTGGCGATGCGGTGCTCGGCCTCGTAGAGCTGGGCGTTCTCCAGCCGCACGCCGACCAGCCGGGCGAGCTGGGTGAGCGCGGCCTCGTCGGTGGGGGTCCCGTCGCCGTCCGGGCGCCAGACCCGCAGTTCGCCGAGCGGTTCGCCGGCGGTGCCGGTCAGCGGCAGCACGAAGGACGGCTCGATCGAGGTCAGCCCGCCGCCGTCGGCCTCGAAGCGCATCCCGGTGGCCGAGACCACCACCCGGGCGGCCTCGGCGAGGCTCAGGGCGTGCCGCGCGGCGACCTGGAGGACGTCGGCCGTGGAGCGGGCCGTGTTGACCGCGACCGCCGCGTCGGCCAGGGCCCGCAGCCCACGGATGATCTGGCCGCGGAGCTGGCCCAGCTCGACGTTGGCCCGTACCCGGGCGATCAGCTCCTGGCCCGAGAAGGGCTTGGTGAGGTAGTCGTCGGCGCCGACCGCGAGCCCGGCGACCTCCTCGGCGGAGCCGGCCCGGGCGGAGAGCAGCACGATCGGCACGTGCCGGGTACGCGGATCCGCGCGCAACGCCGCGACCAGCCCGAACCCGTCCAGCCGGGGCATCATCACGTCGGTCAGCACCAGGTCGAACGCCCCGTCGACGGCGTGCCGCAGCGCTTCCACGCCGTCAGTGACCGCGACCACCTCCCACGACGGGGAGAGCAGCCGGCTGACGTGCTCGCGCAGGTCGGCGTTGTCGTCGGCGACCAGGATCCGGCCGGCGGCACCGGCCCTCCGGCCCGCGTCGACGTCGTCGGCCGATCCGGCGGCGCCGGTCCAGAGCGCCGTCTCCGCGACGTAGAGGTCGGCCTGCGCCAGCTCGCCCCGCACCGGGGGGCCGGCGTCGGCGACCCGTTCGGCCGGCAGGTGCCCGGCGCCGAACGGGACCGTCACCGTGAACGTGCTGCCCTCGTCGACGCGACTGCGTACGGCCACCTCACCGCCGTGCATCCCGACCAGCTCGCGGACCAGCGCCAGGCCGATCCCCGTGCCCTCGTGGCTGCGCGACCGCGCCCCCGGCACCCGGTGGAAGCGCTCGAAGACCTGCGGCAGCTCCTCCGGCACGATGCCGACGCCGGTGTCGGTGACCTCCAGCCTGGCTGCCCCGCCGACCGCGCGGATCCGCACCCGGATCTCGCCGTCGAAGGTGTACTTCACCGCGTTCGAGAGCAGGTTGAGCAGGACCTTCTCCCACATGTCCCGGTCCACGAAGACCGGCGCCGGCAGCGGCGGGCAGTCCACGACCAGACGCAGCCCGGCCCGCTGGGTGGCCGACCGGAACGTGCTCGCCAGGCGGGAGGTGTAGTCGGCGAGGTCGGTGGGCTGGTAGCGGGCGGCCAGCCGCCCGGACTCCAGCCGGGAGAAGTCGAGCACCGTGTTCACCAGCTTGAGCAGCCGCAGCGCGTTGCGGTGCATGGTGGTGAGCCGGTCCGTGTACGCCTCGGGCAGCGCCGGGTCGGCCAGCAGGTCCTCCAGCGGGCCGAGCACCAGGGTCAGCGGCGTGCGGAACTCGTGGCTGACGTTGGCGAAGAAGTTGGTCTTGGCCCGGTCGAGGGCGGCCAGTTCGGCGGCGCGGGTGCGTTCCTGCTCGTACGCCTGCTGCCGGCCGACGGCCCGGGAGATCTGTGCGGCGACCAGGTCGAAGAAGTCCCGGTACTCGTCGGTGAGCGGCTGCCGGCGGGCGACGCCGACCGCCAGCGTGCCGACGATCTCGTTCCCGGCGGTGATCGGCAGCACCAGCGCCTGCCCGGTCGCGTCGGCCGGCGCCCCGGCGAGCAGGTCCGTCACGGCGACGGTGGCGGCGGTGCCGGCGGCGGCGACCTCGGCGAGCGGCGTCGGCGAGGGCGCGGTGGTCGTCCGGGCCTCGACCCCGCTGCACCCGGCCAACGCGAGGTTGCCGGCCCCGTCGAGCAGGTGCACCAGCGCGAACGGCACGTCCGGGCGGTGCCGGTCGAGCACCGCCGCGGCGACCCGGCCGAGTTCGGCCCTGCTGTCCACCTCGGCGAGTTCGGTACCCAGCTCCGCCAGCAGCCGCAGCCGGCGTTCCCCGACCACCCGTCCCGTGGTCTCGTTGACGATGCAGAAGACGCCGTCGACGGTGCCGTCGGCGCCCAGGATCGGGTCGTAGGAGACGTCGAAGTACGTGTCCTCCAGGAACCCGTGGCGGTCGAGCAGGAAGGGGTGGTTCTCCGCCCGGTACGACCGGCCGTCGCGGCGCACGCCCGCCAGCAGCGGCCCGAGCACGCTCCAGGTCTCCGCCCAGTGCTCCCGGGCCGGTCGGCCCAGCACGTCCGGGTGCTTGCCGCCGATGGTGGGGCGGTAGGCGTCGTTGTAGAAGGCCAGCTCGTCCTCGCCCCAGAACATGACGATCTGCGCGCTGGAGGCGAGCATCGTGCTGATCGCCGAGCAGAGCGCCGACGGCCAGCGGTCGGGGGTGCCCAGCGCGGTGGTGGACCAGTCGACGCGGCCCATCCGTTCGCCCATCGCGCCGCCGCTGGCGAAGGCCGCGGCCAGCAACGGGGGGAACTCTCCCGCGCGGAAAGGGCCGGCAGAGCAACCCTCGTCCACGCCCCCCTGGGCCGAGCTCATAGTTCCTCCCCGCTCCGGCCGTCACCGCCTCGAACCGGGTGGGTCCAACCGGCCGTGCCCCGCTTGGTACCCCGACGGACGAGCAACGTAACGCATGCCAGCCGGGGTGCGCTGGTTACGTCCGCCGCACCCGGTCGTCACCTTCCCGACAGCGGCGTTCCGCGACCGTGCCGGGCAGCCCGGCCTCCCAGCTCTCCCCGCTCTCCCAGCTCTCCCAGCTCTCCCCGGGCGGCGCGGACCAGCGCGGCGATCGGCCGGGGATCGGGCTCGTTCTCCGGGTGCCACTGCACCCCGAGCAGAAAGGGTCGGCGCGGATCCTCGACCGCCTCGACCACCCCGTCGTCGGACCAGCCGGTCACCGTCAGCCGGCCCGCGTCGGCCACCGCCTGGTGGTGGTAGGAGTTGACCCGCCCCACGCCCGCCATCACCCGCGCGGCCAGGCTGCCCGGGGCGAAGCGCACGCCGTGCCCGCCGTAGACGCCGGGGGCGGGGCGGTGCAGGTCGTGCCCCACCAGGTCCGGCAGGTGCTGGTGCAGCGCCCCACCGGCGGCGACCGCGAGCAGCTGCATCCCCCGGCAGACGCCGAGCACCGGCAGGTCGGTGTCGAGCGCGGCGCTCAGCAGGGTCAGCTCGCCCGCGTCGCGCCCGGGCCGGCTCTCGGTGCGGGGCCCGGCCGGCTGGCCGTACCGGGCCGCGTCGACGTCCGCGCCGCCGGCCAGGAGCAGCCCGTCGAGCACCCGCAGCACGTCCGCGTCGCGGTCGTCGGGGGGCAGCACCACCGCCCGGCCGCCGGCCGTGGTGACCGCCCGGACGTACGCCTCGGGCACCAGCACCGCCGGCACGTCCCGCCACACCGCCCAGGCGACGGGTTCGACGTACGCGGTGATCCCGATCAGTGGCCGGCTCACAGCGGGGTGACGTACGCGCCGGTGATGCCGCCGTCCACGACGAACTGCGCGGCGGTCATGAAGGACGAGTCGTCGCTGGCCAGGAACGCCACCGCGGCGGCGATCTCCTCCGGCTCGCCGAACCGCCCCATCGGCACGTGCACCAGCCGGCGGGCGGCCCGCTCCGGATCGGCGGCGAACAGCTCCAGCAGCAGCGGGGTGGCGACCGGGCCGGGACAGAGCGCGTTGACCCGGATGCCCTCCCGGGCGAACTGCACGCCCAGCTCCCTGGTCATCGCCAGCACCCCGCCCTTGCTCGCCGTGTACGCGATCTGCGAGGTGGCCGCCCCCATCAGCGCCACGAACGAGGCGGTGTTGATGATCGAGCCCCGGCCCTGCCGGCGCATGTGCGGAATGACGTGCTTGCAGCAGAGGTAGACGCTCGTGGTGTTGACCCGCAGCACCCGCTCCCAGGCGTCCAGCCCCGTCTCCAGGATGGAGTCGTCCTCCGGCGGGGAGATGCCGGCGTTGTTGAACGCCACGTCGATCCGGCCGTGCCGCTCGGCCACCCCGTCGAAGAGCTCCCGCACGGCCGCCTCGTCGGCGACGTCCGTGGCGACGAACTCACCCCCGACCTCGTCGGCGGCCCGCCCCCCGGCCTCCGCGTCGACGTCCACACAGACCACCCGGGCCCCCTCGGCGGCGAACCGCCGCACGGTGGCCAGCCCGATCCCGCTGCCCGCTCCGGTGACCACGGCCACCCGGTCCTCAAGACGACCCCGCACCTGATCACTCCTCCGTTGCGATGAACACGTTCTTGACGTCGGTGAAGGCGTGCAGCGCGTCCGGGCCCAGCTCGCGGCCCAGCCCGGAGCGCTTCATCCCGCCGAACGGCGTCCAGTACCGCACCGAGGAGTGCGAGTTGACGCTCAGGTTGCCCGCCTCCACGGCCCGCGCCACCCGCACCGCCCGGCCCACGTCCCGGGTCCAGATCGAGCCGGACAGCCCGTACTCGGTGTCGTTGGCGAGCCGGATCGCGTCGGCCTCGTCGTCGAACGGGAGCACCGAGACGACCGGGCCGAAGATCTCCTCGCGCCAGTGCCGGTCCGCGGGCGAGTCGGTGAGCAGCACCGTCGGGGCGTACCAGAAGCCGGGGCCGTCGGGGCAGGAGCCGGAGAACGCCACCCTCGCGCCGTCGACGTACCCGGCCACCCGGTCCCGCTGGGCGGCGGAGATCAACGGGCCCATCTCGGCGGTCTCCCGGGCCGGGTCCTCCACCCGCAGCGCGCGCACCGCCGGTTCGAGCAACTCCAGAAACCGGTCGTACGCCGGCCGCTGGACCAGGATCCGGGACCGGGCGCAGCAGTCCTGCCCGGCGTTGTCGAAGACGGCGTACGGGGCGGTGGCCGCCGCCCGCTCCAGGTCGGCGTCGGCGAAGACGAGGTTGGCGCTCTTGCCACCCAGCTCCAGGGTCAGCCGCTTCACTCCGACGGCACAGCCGGCCATGATCCGGGTGCCGACCTCGGTGGAGCCGGTGAAGCAGACCTTGCGTACCGCGGGATGGGTGACGAACCGTTCCCCCACCACGGACCCTCGGCCCGGCAGCACGGTGAACACGTCGTCGGGTACGCCCGCCTCGCGCGCCAACTCGGCCAGGCGCAACGCGGTGAGCGGGGTCAGCTCGGCGGGCTTCAGCACGACGGTGTTGCCGGCCGCGAGCGCCGGCGCGAAGCCCCAGGCGGCGATCGGCATCGGGAAGTTCCACGGCACGATCACCCCGACCACGCCGAGCGGCTCGTGGAACGTCACGTCCAGCCCGCCCGGCACCGGAATCTGGTGCCCGGTCAGCCGCTCCGGCGCTCCCGCGTAGTAGTCGAGGACGTCCCGGACGTTGCCCGCCTCCCACCGCGCGTTGCCGATCGTGTGCCCGCAGTTGCGTACCTCCAGGTGCGCCAGCTCCGCCAGGTGCGCGTCGACCACCGCCGCGAACCGCCGCAGCACCCGCGCCCGCTCCCCCGGTGCCACCCTCCGCCACCGCTCGAACGCCGTGTGGGCCCGCCCGATCGCGGCATCCGTCCCGCCAACCGAGGTCGAGGCCACCTCCCCCAGCACCGCCCCGGTAGCCGGATCAACGACCTGCACCACATCCACCCCTCTCCCTGACCCTCCGCCCGTGGCTGGTCGGACACGAGCCGGACCCGGCCGGCCGCCACCCCTCCCCTGCCCCCTCACCCCGCTCCCGCCCTCACCCCACGCGCGCCCCCGTTCCCGCGATCTTGCAGTTATCGCCCCCACAAAGGCGACATACTCCACGTTTCGAGGGCGCAAAGTGCAAGATCGCGGGGGGCGAGGGGCACAAAGTGCAAGATCGCGGGGGTGAGGGGCGCAAAGTGCAAGATCGCGGGAGGGCGGGGTGGTCAGAGGCGTTCGAAGCCACGGATCAGCTCCCAGTCCGTCACGGCCGCGTCGTAGGACGTCAGTTCGGTCTGCGCCTGGTTGGCGTAGTGGGCCACCACCTCGTCGCCGAATGCCTCGGCGGCCACCGTCGAGCCCGCCCAGAGCCCCAGGGCGTCGCGCAGCGTGCCGGGGACCCGGTCGGCGCTCGGGTCGTCGTACGCGTTGCCGGTGCACTCCCCGCCCAGCTCAAGCTCCCGCTCGATGCCGTGCACCGCACCGGCCACCAGTGCGGCGATGGCCAGGTACGGGTTCACGTCCGCCCCCGGCACCCGGTTCTCCACCCGCATGCCCTGCCCGTGCCCGACCAGCCGCAGCGCGCAGGTGCGGTTGTCCGTGCCCCAGCGCAGCGCGGTGGGCGCGAACGATCCGGGCTGGTAGCGCTTGTACGAGTTGATGTTCGGCGCGAACAGGAGGCTGAACTCGCGCATGGTGGCCAGCAGCCCGGCGAGCACCCGCCGCCCCGTCACCGACAGTTGCGCCGGCCCGTCGCCGAGCAGCGCCGACCGGCCGTCGGCGTCGCGCAGCGAGAAGTGGATGTGGCAGGAGTTGCCCTCCCGCGCGTTCGGCTTGGCCATGAAGGTGATCGACATGCCCTCCTGGGCGGCGATCTCCTTCGCCCCGTTCTTGTAGATGACGTGGTGGTCCGCGCAGGCCACCGCCTCGTCGTAGCGGAAGGTGATCTCGTGCTGGCCGAGGTTGCACTCCCCCTTCGCGCTCTCCGGGGCGAGCCCCGCCCCGGCCATCTCCCGGCGGATGCGGCGCAGCAGCGGCTCCACCCGGGCGGTGCCGAGCAGCGAGTAGTCGACGTTGTACTGGTTGGCCGGGGTGAGGTCGCGGTAGCCGCGCCGCCAGGCGTCCTCGTACGAGTCGCGGAACAGCACGAACTCCAGTTCCGTGCCGGCGTACGCGGTCAGCCCGTGCGCGGCCAGCCGGTCGAGTTGCCGGCGCAGGATCTGCCGGGGTGAGGCGACCACCGGGCCGGACCCGTCCAGCCACGCCAGGTCGGCCAGGAGCAGCGCGCTCCCCGGCTGCCAGGGCACCCGGCGCAGCGTGTCGAGGTCCGGCACCATGGCGAAGTCGCCGTAGCCGCGTTCCCAGCTCGACATCGCGTACCCGTCGACGGTGTTCATGTCCACGTCGACGGCCAGCAGGTAGCTGCACCCCTCGCTGCCGTGCGCGACCACCTGGTCGAGGAAGTAGGGAGCGTGGAAGCGCTTGCCCTGCAACCGGCCCTGCATGTCGGCCAGGGCCAGCACCACGGTGTCGATCTCGCCCTCGGCGACGGCGACCCGCAGCTGTTCCAACGTGAGCGGAGCTTTCCTCATCAGCGGGCCTCCATCACCAAGGTCTACTGGCTAACCGGATGACCGTCAATGCCCTGCCCGGCATCCCGACAACCACCCGGGCCGCCGGTGTTGCCGGACGTGCCCTGTCGAGCTGCCCCATCTGTGAGACTGGCCCGCCCGGGCGGAGCGCCCTGGGCAGCGCGGAGCGCACCGCCCCGCGGGGCAACTCGACAGGCGGCGCGGAGCGCCCCGCCACGTGGGGCAGCTCGACGGGCCGACGGAGGGCGCACAACCCCGCTCCCGGTCCGCCTGGAGCGCAGGGTCTACCGGTCGGGCGACCGGGCAAATTGCATTGCCGTGCCGACGCGTACGCCGCATGCTTGAGCCCGTGACCAGGCCCGATCGCGACGGGCCACCGCCGGGGCGCTCGGACCGCACCGGCACCGCGGCGGCGCGGGGCACGTCACCTCTCTCTCACCAGTACGGCGCTGCGCCGTACCCGACGCCCGCCCCGCGTCGCCGCACTCACCACCGCGCCTCAGGCCAGCAGCAGACCGGCGACCCAGAGCGCCGCCACGAGCAGGCCGGCGAGGAACTCGACCAACATGGCCAGGCCGGCCGCCGCCACCGCCTGCCTCGTCGCCGGCCAGGCCAGCCGGGAGTCACCGAGCCGCAACCGCTCGGCCGCCCACACCCCGCCGACGAAGCCGAGCACCAGCCCGATCACCGGGATCACGAAGAAGCCGACCAGCCCCAGCAGGCCACCGGCGAGCAGCGACGAGGTGGGCACTCCGGTGCGTTTCAGGTTCCGTCCCGGCCAGGCGTACTTGACGACGGTGCCGCCGGCGGCGACCACGGTGGCGGCGGCGAGCACGACCCAGCGGCCGGGCCCGGCGCCGCCGAAGACCGCCCAGACCAGCACCCCGCCCCAGCACAGCGGCAGCGCCGGCAGGCCGGGCACCACCACGCCGGCGAGCCCGGCGAGGATCGCCAACCCGGCGAGTACGGCCACCACCGCCTCGGTGTCCGTCAGGCTCACGTCGTCGGTCCCCGAACATCGCCGCGCAGCCGGGCGGTGATCTCCGCCGCGGGCGCGGGTGGGCCGAAGAACCGCCCCTGCCCGGTGTCGCAGCGCAGCGCGCGCAGCCGCTCGGCCTGCACCCCGGTCTCCACCGCCTCGGCCGTCACCCACAGTTCCAGCGCGTGCGCCAACCGGACCAGCGCGTCCACGATCCGCTCGTCCCGGTGGTCGGCCGCCGCCTCGACGTCCTCGCCCCGGATGCCCTCGACGAACGGCCCGGCCAGCTTCAGGCAGTGGATCGGCAGCCGCCGCAGGTACGCCAGGTTGGAGTAGCCGGTGCCGAAGTCGTCGATCGCCAGCCGTACGCCGAGGGCCGCCAGCCGGTGCAGCGACCGCAGCGGCTCCCCGGCGGTGCCCATCACCGCGCTCTCGGTCAGCTCCAGTTGCAGCAGTTCCGCCGGCAGCCCGGTGGTGGCCAGCGCGTCGGCGACGGTGTCCACGATTCCCGGGTCGTCGGCCTGCCGGGCGGCCAGGTTGACACTGACCACCAGCCGGGCCCGGGGGAACTCGCGCCGCCAGGCCTCCGCGTCCCGGCAGGCCTGCCGCAGCACCCACTCGCCGAGCCGGACGATCAGGCCGGTCTCCTCGGCCAGGCCGATGAACCGGTCCGGCCCGATCAGCCCCAGCTCCGGATGCTGCCACCGGACCAGCGCCTCAACGGCCAGCATCGTGCCCTCCAGCAGGGACACGATCGGCTGGTAGTGCACCACGAACTCGCCCCGGTCCAGCGCTGCCGGCAGCCCGGCGGCCAGGGCGGAGCGGGCAATGTCCCGGGCGCCGCGCTCCGGGTCGTAGACCGCCCACCGGCCCCGGCCCTCCGCCTTCGCCCAGTAGAGCGTGGTGTCGGCGGCCTTCATCAGCTCCGAGGCGCTCGTCCCGCCGACCGGGCACTCGACGATGCCGACACTCGCCGACACCGCGAGCTGGTGCTCGCCGATGCGGACCGGGGCGGAGACCGCGGCCAGGGTCGACTCGGCGACCTCCACCAGATCGTCGATGCCGGCCCCGTCGTCAACCAGGATGACGAACTCGTCCCCGCCCATCCGGGCGACGAGGTGGCCCCGGCCGGCGACGCTCTCGGCCAGCCGCCGGGCGATCACCACGAGCAGCCGGTCGCCGAGGTCGTGGCCGAGGCTGTCGTTGACCGCCTTGAAGCCGTCCAGGTCGAGGAAGCAGACCCCGACCCGGTGGGCCGCGTCGGCGACGTCGAAGACCCGGCCCAGCGTCTCGAAGAACAGGGTCCGGTTGGGCAGGCCGGTGAGCGGGTCGTGCAGGGCCTGGAAACGCAGCCGCTGCTGGAGTTCGTACCGCTCCGTGATGTCCTCGATCATCGCGACGGTGAACCGGGGCCGGCCGTCGTCGTGGCGGATGAGCGAGACGGACAGGTCCGTCCAGACGACGCTGCCGTCCTTGCGGTAGTAGCGCTTCTCCACCCGGGCCCGGTCCTGCTTGCCCTCGATCATTTCCTGGTAGAGCTCCCACATCCCGGCCGCGTCGTCGGCGTGGAACAGCGAGGCCACGTTGGTCTGCCGCAACTCCTCGATGGAGTAGCCGAGCATGCCCGCGAACGCCTGGTTGACGTCGATGATCTGACCGTCGACGCCGGCGATGCCGATCCCGGTGGCCGCACCCACGAAGACCGCCCGGAACCGGGCCTCACTGTCCCGCAGGGCCTGTTCCACCTCGTCGCGGGCCTGCCAGGCCGAGCGGGCGATCCGCTCCTGCTGGGCGAAGGTGCGGTCCCGCAGCGCCCGGGCGAAGCCGGCGGCGAGCGCGCCCTGCAACGCCGCGACCCGTCCGGCCGTCTCGTCGGAGTGGGCCAGATGCGGGAGTACCCGGGCGGCGAGCCGGTCGCCGAGGGCGTGCACCGACCAGTCGAGCACCCGGGGCTCGGTCAGGTGCTCCTCGACCAGCGCGCGCCCGACCTCCTCGGCCGGCAGGGGCGAGAACGGCTCGGCGAGCAGGGCCTGGGCCAGCCGGACGGCGTGCAGGTGCAGCAGGCGCTCGGTCTCGACCGCGCTGAGCGGCACGAACCCGAGCCGGCGCACCGCCCGGGCCCACTCGGCCGCGTACCGCTGGGCGCCCGACCGGCTGAGGTCGTCGCCGCCGGGCTCCGGGACGGCGGCCATCGGATCAGGCGGCGGGCTGGTCGTACCGGGCGACGCCGCCGAAGGCGCCGAACCGCTCCGGGTGCTCGTCCACGTCCGAGGGCGAGTCGGGACGCCACAGCGGCATGTGCACCACGCCCGGCTCCAGGATCGTCCAGTCGCCGAAGAAGCTCGTCACCTCGGCCCGGGAGCGCAGTGTGATCTCGGTGTCGGTGCGCGCCGAGAGGCGCTGGGCGTCGAGCATCTCCTGCGGCTGGTCCTCGAACGTCGAGTGCGAGATGACCAGGTAGCTGCCGGGGGCGGCGGCGGCCCGCAGGGTGGCGAGGATGTCACCGGGACGGTCGGCGGCCGGGACGAAGTGCACCACCCCGGCGAGCAGGATGCCCATCGGCCGGCTGAAGTCGAGCAGGGCCAGGTCACGCGCCTCGGCCAGGATCCGCTCCGGCTCGCGCAGGTCGGCGTGGATCACCCCGGTCAGCTCGTTGTCGGCCAGCAGTTCCCGGCTGTGCGCCACCGCGACCGGGTCGATGTCGACGTAGACCACGCGGGCCTTGGGGTTGGCCGTCTGGGCGACCTCGTGCACGTTGCCGACGGTCGGGATACCGGAGCCGATGTCGAGGAACTGGTCGATGCCGGCGTCGAGCAGCGTCCGCACGGCCCGGCGGAGGAACTCGCGGCCGGCGCGCATCGTCGCCGCCAGGTTTGGAGTCATGCTGGCGATCTGCTCGGCGAGCTGCCGGTCGATCTCGAAGTTGTGCGCCCCGCCGAGGAAGTAGTCGTACACGCGGGCCGCGCTCGGCCGGGAGAGGTCGATCTCGGCGGGAAGTCCGTCCGGCATCTGCACTGCTGCACCCCAAGTCTTCGCCGCGGTGCGGGAGGGAACCGGTGTCGGGGCGCTCGGGGCACTCGACGCACCGGCCGACCCGCGGGTCGTGTGGTGCCCACCACTCTAGGCTGCGAACTCCCCGCTCCGGGAGATCCCATGACCCACTTCGTCGGCCCTTCCGGCGCCTGTCGCGGACCTGACACCGAACACGGGCGGCTTCGTGGCCCCGGCCCACCGCCGGGGCCACGGCTCCGGGTCAGGCGGCTTCGAGCAGCAGTGAGATGCCCTGACCGACGCCGACACACATGGTGGCGAGGGCCCGCCGGCCGCCCCTGCGGCGCAGCTCCAGCGCGGCCGTCAGCGCCAGCCGGGCGCCGCTGGCCCCGAGCGGGTGCCCGAGCGCGATCGCCCCGCCGTTCGGGTTGACGTGCTCGGCGTCGGTGGGCAGGCCCAGCTCGCGCAGCACCGCGACGGACTGCGCGGCGAACGCCTCGTTCAGCTCGATCACGTCGACCGCGTCCAGGCCGAGGCCGAGGCGGTCGAGCAGCTTGCGGGTGGCCGGCACCGGCCCGACGCCCATCACCCGCGGTGGTACGCCGGCCGCGGCGGCACCGGCGATCCGGGCCAGCGGGGTCAGGTGGTGGCGGGCGACGGCCGCCTCGGAGGCGACCAGCAGCGCCACCGCGCCGTCGTTGACGCCCGAGGAGTTGCCGGCGGTCACGGTGCCGCCCTCACGGAACGGGGTGGGCAGCGCGGCGAGCTTCTCCAGCGAGGTCTCCCGCGGGTGCTCGTCGACCTCGACCAGCTTCGTCTCGCGCCGCCCCGCCGGCACGGTCACTCCCACGATCTCCTCGGCGAACCGCCCGTCGGCCTGCGCCTTCGCGGCCCGCTGCTGCGACCGGTACGCGAACTCGTCCTGCTCGGCGCGGCCGACACCGTACTCGGCGGCGACGTTCTCCGCCGTCTCCGGCATCGAGTCGATGCCCCAGTGCTTCTTCATCAGCGGGTTGACCAGCCGCCAGCCGATGGTGGTGTCGTAGACCTCGGCGTTGCGGGAGAACGGGGTCGTCGCCTTCGGCAGCACGAACGGGGCGCGGCTCATGCTCTCCACCCCGCCGGCCACCACGAGGTCGGCCTCGCCCGCGACGACGGACCGGGCGGCGATGGCGAGGGCGTCCAGGCCGGAGCCGCAGAGCCGGTTGACCGTGCTGCCGGGCACCTCCTCGGGCAGCCCGCCGAGCAGGGCCGCCATCCGGGCCACGTTGCGGTTGTCCTCGCCGGCCTGGTTGGCGCAGCCCAGGATCACGTCGTCCACCCGCGCCCAGTCCACGGACGGGTGCCGGGCGACCAGCTCGCGGATCACGTGGGCGGCCAGGTTGTCGGGGCGGACGCCGGCGAGAGCGCCGGCGTACCGGCCGATCGGGGTGCGGACACCGGCCACCAGGTATGCCACGGTCATCGGCGCGATCCTTCGGGGGTGGGAAGGGGCGGGAACGGACGGCCCCGGGTCCCGGAGACGCCCGGGCGCCAGGATATCCACGCCTCCGGCGGATAGGTTGGCGGCATGGCCCGGGCCCAGTTCAGCGCAGAGACCAGCGACGGCGGCGCGTTCGTCCGCCAGCCCAACCGGTTCACCGGTCGGGTCACCCCGCACTCGACATCCCCACCGGGCGGCGGGCCGGACGAGCAGGGCCGCTGGCCGCTGGAGCCGGGCCGCTACCGGCTGATCTGGTGCCGGGCCTGCCCGTGGGCGCACCGGGCCCGGATCGTACGCGGGCTGCTGGGCCTGGAGGACGCGATCTCCCTCGGCACGGTCGACCCGATCCGCGACGAGCAGGGCTGGCGGTTCAGCCTCGACCCCGACGGGTTCGACCCGGTGCTCGGCATCGGCTTCCTCTCCGAGGCGTACCTGGCCACCGACCCCGACTACACCGGGCGGGTCACCGTGCCGGCGCTGGTCGACACGCGCACCGGCCGGGTGGTCACCAACGACTATCCGCAGCTCACCCTCGACCTCTCCACCGAGTGGCGCAGGCTGCACAAGCCGGACGCACCGGACCTCTACCCGGTCGAGCTGCGCCCGGAGCTGGACGCCCTGATGGCGGAGATCCACCGGGACGTGAACAACGGCGTCTACCGGTGCGGCTTCGCCACCTCCCAGGCCGCGTACGACGAGGCGTTCACGGCGCTCTTCGCCCGGCTCGACGCGCTGTCGGAGCGGCTGGCGGGCCGGCGCTACCTGATGGGAGACGCGATCACCGAGGCCGACGTGCGGCTGTTCACCACCCTGGTCCGCTTCGACGTGGCGTACCACGGGCACTTCAAGTGCAACCGGCAGAAGCTCACCGAGTTGCCGGTGCTCTGGGCGTACGCGCGGGACCTGTTCCAGACCCCGGGCTTCGGCGAGACGGTCGACTTCGACCACATCAAGCGGCACTACTACGCCACCCACCGGGAGATCAACCCGACGGGGATCGTCCCGCTCGGCCCCGACACCTCCGGCTGGACGACGCCGCACGGGCGTGGCTGAGCGACGCCGGGCCGGCCCGACCACCACCGCGCCCCGGGCCGCCGCCGCGTCGGCCTCCACCGCCTGCGTCGTCGCGGGCGCGGTCATGGTGACCGTCGCCGTGGTCGCCGGTCCCGGCCCGGGTCTGACGGGGTACGTCAGCGAGGCGGGCGTCACCGACAGCGCGTACGCCCCGGCGTACCGGATCGGGGTCTTCGCCCTGGCGGTCGGGGTGCTGCTGCTCGCCGCGGCGCTGCCCCCGGTGCTGCGGGCGGCGGCGGCACTGCTCGGGGCCGGCAGCGTCTTCGCGCTGGTCTCCGGGGCGGTGGCGTGCAGTGCGGGCTGCCCCCTGCCGCCGTTCGAGCGGGCCACCACGGCGGACCTGGTCCACGGCGGGGCGAGCATCCTCGCGGTGGCCGCGGTGGTCCTGGCGATGCTGGCGACCACGTTCACCCTGGCCGCCCCGTCGGCGCTGCGCCGGCTGGCCGCGGTTGCCGTGGTGGTGGCCCTGCCGCTGGCGGGCGCGACCGCCGTGGCCCTGGTCACCGTCGGGCGCGGCAGCCTGATCGCGGTCCTGGAGCGGCTGCTGCTGCTGGTGGCCGTCCTCTGGGGCGCCGCCACCGCCACCACCATCGCCCTCCGCCGGTAAGGAAGGGCCCCTGTTGACGCGCCTGCGGTATGGGAAGGGCCCCTTCCTTACCTCTGGTGTAAGGAGCGTCACGGGGTCGGATCCTTCCGCAGCATCGACGGGCGGCGCTAGCCTCGGCGGGCGATGACCAACGTCTGGCACCTCACCGTGCGCCTGTATGTCGACCTCCGACTGCAGGCCAGCGGCGTCTGTCCGGCGCAGCCGCTCTCCTGACGCTGCCCGTTCCGACCTCCAGACCCTGGGACACATCCTCATGGCTTCCGCCCTGCGCAAGATCCCCTTCTCCGTGCAGATCCTGCTCGGCCTCGTCCTCGGCGTGGCGCTCGGCTTCCTCGCCCGCGCCAACGACCTGAGCTGGCTCACCAGCACCCTCGACACCGTCGGCGGCCTCTTCGTCCAGTTGCTCAAGCTGGCCGTACCGCCGCTGGTCTTCACCGCCATCGTGGTCAGCGTGGTCAGCCTGCGCGGCGTCACCAACGCCGCCCGGCTGGCGCTGAAGACGCTGCTCTGGTTCGGCGTCACCGCGCTGATCGCGGTGGGCGTGGGCATCGGGCTCGGCCTGCTGACCGACCCGGGCCGCGGCGTCACCCTCGACACCGCCGGCGCCACCGCGCCCACCCGGACCGGCTCCTGGACCGACTTCCTCACCGGCATCGTGCCGACCAACCCGGTCGGGGCGTTCGTCGACGGCAACGTGCTCCAGATCGTCTTCCTGGCGCTCGTCGTCGGCGCGGCGGCGCTGCTGGTCGGCGAGGCCGCGGAGCCGTTCGTGGCGATCAACCGCGCGCTGCTGGAGATCGTCCAGAAGGCGCTGTGGTGGGTGATCCGGCTCGCCCCGATCGGCACCCTCGGCCTGATCGGCAACGCCGTCGCCTCGTACGGCTGGAACCTGGTGGCCCCGCTCGCGAAGTTCACCACCGCCGTCTACGTCGGCTGCGCCATCGTGCTGTTCGTGGTCTACCCGCTGCTGCTGGTGACCGCCGGCCGGCTCAACCCGCTGCGCTTCTTCGCCGGCGCCTGGCCGGCGATCGAGCTGGGCTTCGTCTCCCGTTCCTCGGTGGGCACCATGCCGGTGACCCAGCGCTCGGTGGAGCGCCTCGGTGTCCCCCGCGAGTACGCCTCGTTCGCGGTCCCGTTCGGCGCCACCACGAAGATGGACGGCTGCGCGGCGGTCTACCCGGCGTTGGCGGCGATCTTCGTCGCCCAGGTCTTCGGGGTGGACCTCGGGTTCACCGACTACCTGCTGATCGCCTTCGTGTCGGTGGTCGGTTCGGCCGCCACCGCCGGTCTGACCGGCGCGATCGTGATGCTCACCCTGACGCTGAGCACGCTGGGCCTGCCGCTGGCCGGCGCCGGCCTGCTGCTGGCGATCGACCCGATCGTCGACATGATCCGCACCGCCACCAACGTCGCCGGCCAGGCGCTGGTGCCGACGATCGTGGCCGCCCGCGAGGGCACCCTGGACCGCGCCGCGTACGACTCGGCCGGCCGCCGGTCGCCGCTCGCCCCGGCGGACGCGGAGGGCGACGCCGGGCCGCGCCGCTCCGAGGACCTGAGCCCCGTACCGGCCTGAGCCGCCCGCCGCACCCGCGTACCCGGCACGACCCGACGAGGCGGGGAGGGCCCCTCCACGGGGTCCTCCCCGCGTCCGGAGAGGATGACCCCATGAGTGTCCTGTTCACCCCGCTGACCCTGCGCACGGTGACCCTGCCCAACCGGATCGCCCTGGCACCGATGTGCCAGTACGCCGCCGGCCCGGACGGCCTGCCCACCGACTGGCACCTGGTGCACCTGGGCGCCCGGGCGGTCGGCGGCGCCGCCCTGGTGATGACCGAGGCCACCGCCGTGCTGCCCGAGGGGCGGATCAGCCCGCAGGACACCGGGCTCTGGTCCGGGGCGCACGTCGACGCCTGGCGGCCGGTGACCGCGTTCGTCGCCGCGCACGGCGCGGTGCCGGTCGTGCAGCTCGCGCACGCCGGGTTCAAGGCGTCGACGTACCGGCCGTGGGCGCCCCTGCGTGGCGGGGTGCCCGACGCCGAGGGCGGCTGGACGCCGGTCGGCCCCGGCTCCACGCCGTTCGTGCCCGACTACCGGGTGCCGACCGCGCTGGACGAGGCGGGCATCGTCGGGGTCGTCGAGGCGTTCGCGGCCGCGGCCGGCCGGGCGGTCGACGCCGGGTTCGCGGCCGTGGAGATCCACGCCGCGCACGGCTACCTGCTGCACGAGTTCCTCTCCCCGCTGACGAACCACCGCGACGACGGCTGGGGCGGGGACCGGCCCGGCCGGATGCGGCTGACCCTGGAGGTGGCCCGGGCGGTTCGCGCGGCGGTCGGCGGGGACGTACCCGTGCTGGCCCGGATCTCGGCCACCGACTGGGAGCCGGCGGGCTGGACGGTCGAGGACAGCATCGTGCTCGCCGGCGAGCTGGCCGCCGCCGGGGTGGACCTGGTCGACTGCTCGTCGGGCGGCGCATCGGCCACCGCCACGATCCCGGTCGCCCCGGGCTACCAGGTGCCGCTGGCCGCCCGGGTGCGCCGGGAGGCGGGGGTGGCCACCGGCGCGGTCGGCCTGATCGTCGAGCCGGGGCAGGCCGAGGAGATCGTGGCGTCCGGCGACGCCGACCTGGTCCTGCTCGGGCGGGAACTCCTGCGGGACCCGTACTGGCCGCACCGGGCCGCCGCCAAGCTCGGCGCCACCCCCTCCTGGCCCGCCCAGTACGCCCGCGCCACCTGATCCGCCCGGCCCGCCCGCACGGGCGGCCGGGCGTCAGCCGGCCAGGTGGGACCAGTGGGGCTCCAGGTCGCGCCAGGGGCCCTGGGCGGCGACCGTGCCGGACCGGAGGACCACGACGTGGTCGGCCCGGACCAGGGCCGCGCGCTTCGAGGTCGAGCCCACCACGGTCACCCCGTGCTCGCGCAGCGCCTGCCACAGCGCCAGCTCCGTGGTGACGTCCAGCGCGGAGGACACATCGTCGGCGACCAGCAGTTCGGTACGCGGGGCGAGCGCCCGGGCCAGCGCGAGGCGCTGCAACTGCCCGCCCGAGAGCCGGGTGCCCTTGTGCCCGATCAGCAGCCCCAGCCCGCCCCCGGCCGCCGCCAGGTCGTGGTCGAGCTGGGCGGTCGACACCGCCGCCGCGGCGTCCACCTGGTGGCCGAGGGTGATGTTGTCCGCCACCGTGCCGGAGAGCACCCGGGGCAGCTGGCCGACGTAGCCCACCTGGTGGGGGCGCAGGAACAGCTCCGGCTCGGTGACGGGATCGCCGTTCCAGGTCAGCCGGCCGGTGTGCGGCGCGATGCCGGCCAGCGCCCGCAGCAGCGACGACTTGCCCGAGCCGACCGGGCCGACGACCAGCACCAACTGGCCGCGTTCCACCGTCAGGTCGACGTCGCGTACGGCCACCGTCCCGTCGGTGTGCCGGACACCGAAGCCGGTCAGTTCCAGCCGGCGCAGCGGGTGCCGGGGCGGTACGACGGGCGCCGGGGCGGTCCCCGCGCCGAGATCCACCTCCGGCACCGCCGCCGAGTACGCCTCCACCCCGGTCATCGCCACCGTCCGCCCCGTCCACACCCGCGCCGACGGGATCTGCGAGATCAGCGACGCCGTCGTCCAGGCGAACCAGCGGGCGGCGGCCAGGGTGGCGACCGCGACCAGGGTGGCGCCGGCCGACAGCTGCCCGGCCAGGAACATCGCCCACGCGCCGATCGGCAGCAGGCCGCTGACCAGCGACGGGGTCGACCGGGACCAGACCTGCACCGCGATCTCCCGGCGTTGCCGGTCGCTGCGGACCACGTCGAGGTCGGCCAGGTGGGCCAGCACCGGGCGGGTGGCGCCGGCGAGTTTGACCGTACGGGCTGCCGACAGCGAGGAGACCAGCGCGGTGGCGAACGCGGCCCGGGCCGCGACGGTGGCCCGTGCGGAACGTTCCAGTTTGGGGCCGAACAGTGTCGCGGCCAGTCCGGAGACCAGCATCGTGCCCGCGAAGAAGAACCCCGGCACCAGGCTGCCGGTGACGGCGGTCATCGTGACCAGGAGCACGAGGGAGACTCCCTGGTCCATCAGGTTGTCGGCGAGCTGCACCACCCGCTCGGTGTCGCCGCCCTGGGCCACCACCTCGGCGGGCGTGTGCTTGCTGACCCGTCGGGGCCCGGTCTGGCCGTGCACCAGGCGCAGGCTGATCCGCAGCATCTGCCGTACCCACCACTGTGGGAACCTCAGCCCGGTGTAGTACGGCACCGGCAGGGTCACCAGCAGGCCGGCGACGATGCCGAGCGCCGGTTTCCACGGGTCGCCGGTGCCGTCGACCAGGTCGGCCCAGAGCCAGGGCAGCAGCGGCCCCTCCAGCCCGACGAGCACGAGCAGCAGGAACAACGAGAGCGAGGCCAGCCCGTACCGCGCGTCGTTGACGCACAGCCGCAGGATCTCCCGCAGCCCACGCAGCCCACGCTCGGACGCCGGCTCTCCGGGCTCCTCGGATCCGCCCGCCCGGTCGACGGCCGACCCGGCCGACCCGACCGCCAGGGCCCCGGCCGGCGGGGCGGTCTCGTCCGGGTCGGTCGGCGGCCACGGGTCCGACGGGCCGGTCAGCAGGTCCACCCCGCCGGACCGGCCACCCGGCGCCGCGTGGGCGTACGCCGTGGCGTGGCTGGTGGCGAGCAGTTCGGCGAAGCGTTCCGAGGAGTGCAGCGGCCCCGCCTCGACCACCGTGCCGTCGGCCATCACCACCACCTCGTCGCACTGGCGTACGGAGGAGAGACGGTGCGCGATGACGATGCCGATCCGGTCGCGCAGCAGCCGCTCGGTGGCCTGCTGCACGCGCGCCTCGGTCACCGGGTCGAGACGGGCGGTGGCCTCGTCGAGGATCACCACGTGCGGGTCGCGCACCAGGATCCGGGCGAAGGCGACCAGTTGCTCCTGGCCGGCCGAGAGCACGTGCCCGCCCTCGCCCAGCCGGGTGTCGAGGCCGTCGGGCAGCTCGGTGATCCAGGCGTCCAGCCCCAGCTCGCGCAGCGCACGGGCAGCGGCGTCGAGCAGGCCCGGGTCGAACAACGCGACGTTCTCGGCGAGGGTGCCGGCAAGGATCTCGGTGCGCTGGGGCACCACGGCGATCCACCGGCGCAACTGCTCGACGTCGAGGTCGCACAGGTCGACGCCGGCCAGGAAGACCGTGCCGGGCGGCACGTCGACGGCCCGGGTGAGCACCTTCGCCAGGGTGGACTTGCCGGAGCCGGTCCGCCCGACCAGGGCGTACGAGCGGCCCCGGGTGAAGGTCAGGTCGACGTCGCGCAACGCGGGGCCGCGGTCGTCGTCGGCACCCGCGTAGCGGAAGGTGAGGCTCCGCACCGCCAGGTCCCCCTCGGTCGGGGCGGCACCGCCCACGGGCTCCTGCGGGGAGTTCGCCAGCAACTGCACCCGGCCCCACGCGCCGAGGGCGTACTGGAGCTCGGGGACCATCCGGCTGACGTGCTCGACGGTCATGCCGAACCCGATGACGAGCAGCCAGATCGCGGTGAGCCGGGCGCCGTCGACCCGGCCGGTGACCAGCGCCCACGCGCCGCCGAGCACCACGGCCGCGATGCCGGCCCGGATGACGCCGGCGGCGACCGTCGTGACCTGGGCGGACATCCGCCACACCCGCACCCCCCGGCGGATCACCTCCGCGGCGCGGCGGGCGTAGAGGCGCAGCACGTACGGCCGGGCCAGGCTGGTGCGTACGTCGTCCTGGCCGTGGATGGACTCCTCCATCACCGCGGCGAGGTCGGACCAGGCCTCCTCCTCGGCCATCCGGGCCGGCCCGATCCGCGCGGTGGGCTTACGCAGGCCGGCCGCCAGCAGCACGGTGAGCAGCAGCATCCCGACACCGGCGGGCCACCACACGGCGAGGGCGACAGCGGTCGACAGCACGCCGACCGCCAGCCCCTGCGCGATCCGTACGCCCTGGTTGCGCAACGCGGCGGCAACCTGATAGACATCGCCGTCGATGCGGTCGAGCAGCTCGCCGACCGGGGTGGTCTCCAGGGTCGGCAGGTCCTGCCCGAGCGCGACCCGACACAGCCGGCGGCGCACGTCGGCGGACCAGTCGGCGGTCAGCCCCGCCATCAGCAGGCTCACCGCGAGGTCGGTGAGGACAGCGGCGACCAGCGCCACGGCGAGCAGCGCGAAGAAGCCGGCGGCGCGGTGCACCAGGACGGGACCGGCCAGCGCGGCGGCGGCGGCCTGACCGCCGGCACCGAGCAGGATCAGGAAGGTGACGATCGCCATTCGGCGGGGCGAGGTGGCCCACAGGTCCCGGAGCAGGCGCATGAAGAATCCCTTCGGGGGTGACCTGGGGCGGAAGCGTCCAGCCTGCTAGGTGGAGCCGGCCGGCTCAACGTATTTACCGGGCGGGTCGGACAGGCGGGACCGAGGCCGGGGCCGGACAGGCCGGGACCGGGGCGGGTCAGAACAGCACGGTGGCGAGCGTGCCGACCGGGCGGAAGCCGCAGCGCTCGTAGACCCGGCGGGCCGGCTGGTTGAAGTCGTTGACGTAGAGGCTGACGCTCGGGGCGACCCGCAGCAACGCGTCGCGCACCACCGCCGCCATCGCCGCCGACGCGATGCCCCGACCCCGCCAGTCGGGGGCCACCCAGACGCCCTGCACCTGGGCGGTCCGGCGGGTCACCACCGCCAGTTCGGCCTTGAACACCACCTGGCCGTCGACGAACCGGGCGTACGCCCGGCCGGCCCGGACCAGGTCGGTGACCCGCCGCCGGTAGCCGCGCCCGCCGTCGTCGGCGAGCGGCGAGACGCCCACCTCCTCGGTGTACATCGCCACCGCCGCCGGGAAGAGCCGGTCGACCTCGCTGCCGCGGACCAGCCGCACCTCCGGGTCCGCCCGCAACGCCGGCAGCGCCTCGGTGGCCAGCAACGGCTGGTTGGGGCGTACGTCCCGGGCCGGCCCCCAGACGGCGGAGAGCCGGTCCCAGAGGCCGAGCACGGCGTCGGCCCGGCCCACGATCGACGAGCAGAGTCGTTCCTCGCCCGCGAGGAGGTCGGCGTAGGCGGCGACGGCCGGTTCGGTGGCCAGTACCGGGGTGAGGTTGCCGCCGAGCCAGCAGATCGACTCCAGGCTGCGCCGGCTGCCGTAGCCCAGCACCCGGCCCTCGGCCCGCCACCAGGCCAGGCCCCGCGCGGCGATCCGCTCGGCGACCTGCGCGCCCGCGAACGGGTCGAGGTCGAGCAGCCGCTCGACCGCGCGGCGCTCCGACTCCCCGAGTTGCCGTACCGGCACCGTCAGCACGGATACAAGCCTGCCAGATCCGCCCCCCGTCGCGCGGGCCGAGTGGCGACTCGGAGCGCAACCGGCCCCGACCGCCACGGAGACGGTCGGGGCCGGCGCACGACGGCGCGGTGGGTCAGTGCACGCTGACCGTGGCCCCCGGGAGCAGGCCGCGCAGCTCCTCGGGCAGTTCGGCACCCATCTCGTCGGCGATGCGCAGCGCCTCCTCGATGAGCGTCTCGACGATCTGCGCCTCCGGGACGGTCTTGACGACCTTGCCCTTGACGAAGATCTGGCCCTTGCCGTTGCCGGAGGCCACCCCGAGGTCCGCCTCGCGGGCCTCGCCCGGGCCGTTCACGACGCAGCCCATCACGGCGACCCGCAGCGGCACGGGCAGCCCTTCCAGGCCGGCGGTGACCTCCTCGGCGAGCTTGTAGACGTCGACCTGGGCCCGGCCACAGGACGGGCAGGAGACGATCTCCAGGCCCCGCTCGCGCAGCCCGAGCGACTCCAGGATCTGGTTGCCGACCTTGATCTCCTCCACCGGAGGGGCCGACAGCGAGACCCGGATCGTGTCGCCGATCCCCTCGGCCAGCAGCGCGCCGAAGGCGACCGCCGACTTGATGGTGCCCTGGAAGGCCGGGCCCGCCTCGGTGACGCCCAGGTGCAGCGGGTAGTCGCACTTCTCGGCGAGCTGGCGGTACGCCCGGATCATCACCACCGGGTCGTTGTGCTTGACCGAGATCTTGATGTCGCGGAAGCCGTGCTCCTCGAACAGCGAGCACTCCCACAGCGCCGACTCGACCAGCGCCTCGGCGGTGGCCTTGCCGTACTTGGCGAGCAGCCGCTTGTCCAGTGAGCCGGCGTTGACGCCGATCCGGATCGGCACACCCGCGTCGCCGGCCGCCTTGGCGATCTCCTTGACCTTGTCGTCGAACTGGCGGATGTTGCCCGGGTTCACCCGGACGGCCGCGCAGCCGGCGTCGATCGCGGCGAAGACGTACCTGGGCTGGAAGTGGATGTCGGCGATCACCGGGATCTGCGACTTCTTCGCGATGGCCGGCAGCGCCTCCACGTCGTCCTGGCTGGGCACGGCCACCCGGACGATCTGGCAGCCGGACGCGGTCAGCTCGGCGATCTGCTGGAGGGTGGCGTTGACGTCGGAGGTGAGGGTGGTCGTCATCGACTGCACCGACACCGGCGCGCCCCCACCCACCGGCACCGAGCCGACCATGATCTGGCGGCTGGCCCGGCGCGGGGCGAGCGGCGGGGGCGGCACGACGGGGATACCGAGACTGACAGCGGTCACTTCAGGCACTCACCTTGAGAAGAGCGTGATCGGGTTGACGACGTCCGCGGTGATGGTCAGCAGCGTGAACACGCCACCGATGAGGATCACCGCGTACGTGAGGGGCATGAGTTTGAGGTAGTCGACGCGCCCGGGGTCGGTGCGGCCGATCCGGGCGTAGAGCCAGGAGCGGGCCCGCTCGAACCAGGCGATCGCGATGTGCCCGCCGTCGAGCGGCAACAGCGGCAGCAGGTTGAACACGCCGATGAAGAAGTTCAGCGAGACGAAGAGCATGAAGAACAGCAGCCAGGCGTCGTTCTCCACCGCCTCGCCGCCGAGCCGGCTGGCGCCGACCACGCTGATCGGGGTGTCGATGTCCCGCTCGCCGCCGGTGATCGCCGCCCACAGGGCCGGCACCTTCTGCGGGATGCGCTTCATCGCCTCGAAGGTGTTGACCGCCATGTCGCCGGTGAAGTCGGCGGTCGCGCCGAACGCGCCGACCGGCCCGTACGTGACCCGGGTCGGGGTGCTCGGGACGAGGCCGACGCCGAGCGCGGCGACTGCCGCGACCTGGCCCTTCGGGTCATCGAGCGGGGGCCGCTGGGTCTGCGCGAGCACCGTGCTGGTCGTGGCCGGCTGGCCGTCGCGGACGTACGCGATCTGCGCCGTGTCGCCCGGCTTGAGGGTGCGCAGCGTGGTGAGCAGCTGGCCGTAGTCGGGGATCGGCGTGCCGTTGATGGCGGTGATCCGGTCGCCGTCGCGCAGCTGTGCCTGGGCGGCGGGGCTGGCCGGGTCGGCGGTGGTGCACTCGCGCAGCGTGTTCTCCGGGACCACGCACTTCGACAGCGCGATGACCGCCGGCTCCTTGCGGATCTCGGCCTCGGTGCTCGGGAACTTCGGGTTGGGCAGGCCGGCGCTGACCGCGATGATCCAGAGGGCGATCAGGGCGAGGGCGAAGTGGGTGATCGAGCCGGCGGACATCACGATCGTCCGCTTCCACACCGGGAACCGCCACATCGCGCGCGGCTCGTCGGCCGGGTCGACGTCGTCGTCCTGGGGGGTCATCCCGACGATCTTGCAGAAGCCGCCGAGCGGGATACCCTTGATGCCGTACTCGGTCTCGCCCCGCTTGAAGGACCAGAGCGTGGGGCCGAAGCCGACGAAGTAGCGGGTGACCTTCATGCCGAAGGCCTTGGCGGTGAGCATGTGCCCCGCCTCGTGCAGGCTCACCGAGATGAGGATCGCGAGGGCGAAGAGCACCACCCCGAGCAGGTACGCCATCAAGCTCCTTCCACCGAACCCGCGATGATGATCTCCTGCGCGTGCGCGCGCGCCCACGACTCCGCCGCGAGCACGTCCTCGACGGTACCTGGTTCGTCGAAGTCGGGAGCGTCCTCCAACACGCGCCGGAGGGTGTCGACGATGCCGAGGAAGGGCAGCCGGCCGGCCACGAACGCGGCCACGCACTCCTCGTTCGCCGCGTTGTAGATCGCCGGCCGGCAGCGCCCGGCCCCGCCGGCGGCCTTGGCCAGGGCGACCGCCGGGAACGCCTCGTCGTCCAGCGGCGCGAACTCCCAGGTGTGGGCTTTCGTCCAGTCCACGGCGGCGGCGGCGCCACCGACCCGGTCGGGCCAGCCGAGACCCAGCGCGATCGGCAGCCGCATGTCCGGCGGGCTGGCCTGGGCGAGGGTGGAGCCGTCCACGAACTCGACCATCGAGTGGATCACCGACTGCGGGTGCACCATCACGGCGATGTCGGCGTACGGCACGTCGAACAGCTCGTGCGCCTCGATCACCTCCAGCGCCTTGTTGACCATCGTGGCGGAGTTGATCGTGACGACCGGCCCCATGTTCCAGGTCGGGTGTGCCAGCGCCTGCTCCGGCGTGACCTGCGTCAACTCGTCGCGCCGCTTGCCCCGGAACGGGCCGCCGCTGGCGGTGACGACCAGCCGCCGCACCTCGCCCCGGGTGCCGCCGCGCAGGCACTGGGCCAGCGCCGAATGCTCCGAGTCGACGGGGACGATCTGCTCCGGCCGCGTCACCGCGGCCTTCACCAGCGAGCCGCCGGCCACGAGCGACTCCTTGTTGGCGAGCGCGAGCGTACGCCCGGCGCGCAGTGCGGCCAGCGTCGGCGCGAGCCCGAGCGAACCGACCACGCCGTTCAGTACGACGTCGCAGGGCCACTGCGCCAGCTCCGTCATCGCGTCCGGCCCGGCCACGATCTTGGGAAGCTTGAAGTCGCCGGTGGCCCAGCCGCGCCGGCTCGCCTCGGCATAGAAGGCGAGTTGGAGGTCCTGGGCGGCGGACGCCTTCGCCACACCGACCGCCTCGACGCGCAGTTCGAGGGCCTGGGCGGCGAGCAGCTCGACGTTGCCACCACCGGCACCGAGCGCGACCACCCGGAACCGGTCCGGGTTGCGCCGCACGATGTCGATGGCCTGTGTGCCGACAGAGCCGGTGGAACCGAGCAGAACAAGATCACGTGGGGACGTCACCGAGCCATTCTTCCCCAGCGCCGCTGAGCGCCCGCTGGGAGCCTCAGCCCTCCGCGTCGACCTGCGTCTCCGGTGCCTCCGCGCTTTCCTCGGGTGCCTCCTCGTCTTCCTCCGGTGCCTCCTCGCCGAGCAGGTCGGCCGGGTCGATGGAGAACTCGAACGGCTCTCTCATGACGAAGCGGGTGCCGGCGGCAGCGGCTGCCGCCGGCCGGTACTCCCCCTCGACAAGCTCGAACAGCGCGATGGTGGGCACCCGGTTACGCAGGTCGACGCGGAGGAAGAACGGCACGCCGACGGCGGCGTACTCCCGGGGCCGGTCGATGATGTCCTTACGCCGGTTGCCCGGCGAAACGATCTCACCGAGCAGCACGGCGTGCCCGATGTCCATCGTCGTGCGCCCGCCACCCGGCACGTCGAGAATGACGATGTCCGGAATGAAGAGGTCGTCGCCCGAGACGACGTTCGCTTCGAGGTAGAGCCACTGCTTGGCGCGGCGGGCCGCCTGCTTGAGCAGGTACGCGAGATCCAACTCCGCGTCCTGGTGGTCGTATCCGGCGGGTGGGGTCACGATCACGCTTCCGCTCAGGACCTCAACCTTGGGGCCGTTGGTCTCCGGCAACAGGTCGAGGGCGAGCTGGGCGGTCCACGGCTCGTCGTGCCACCGCAGCACGTCGAACGACGGCTCGGTGGGTTGCGACGCAGGGTCGGGTTGCTGCGGCAGCGGCTCGGGCGCGAAAGCTGCCTGGGCCATCCGGGCTCACCCCCTCAGCGGGACATTCTGCTCACAACAGCCTAACCGCCGCAGCCCTCTTTGCGCCCCGTCGCACACCCAGTCCGACTTCGACGGACGACCGTTGTCGGCCAGTAACACTGGCCGCGACCAAGGACCGAACTCATGACGCCGCTGCGGCCAATTGCCGAACCACGTTCAATCGGCATGCTGACGTTCCCGGGCGCCGTACGATCGTGCACCGTTGAAGATAATCAATCCCCGAAGTTCCAGCGTCCAGCGCAGCGCCAGCTGTGTCCTACCGTTTCCTATCCAGTGGAAGCTCGATTCCATCTCACCGGTAGGCGACACAGCGAAGGACCGCACCGGAGCGACGAAAACCTAACGCAATCTCAGGGGCTCTCCCCATAGGCGTTGTCCCATCTACGTATCCAGGCAGATGCCCGCTCACTGAGCGCCGGAAACCGCGTATGGATATCGGCGGCAAGTGCGACGAGATCCTGCCGCGAATCCGCCGGGAAAATGTCATCCATCCACAGTGACACCGCTACTCGGTATTCATCGTCGCCCTTGAGCCAACTACGTGCGATCGCCACGACGTTCGCTTCGCTGTCAAGACACCACGACAAAGACGTAAACACTTCAGCCAGCGCCTCCGGCGGAAGGTTCGCCGCCCTGTGCTCCACCAAGAAGTTCATCACCTGTTCAATGTTCACGCCTACAGCCTCCGGTATACCCACGTTAGCAGCTTACTCGGATCGATGACGCCCCCATCCTCTCGCTTCATCACACCGAATAGATGGGCCGCATCAAGATCACCGGAAGCTGATACCAGTTCGAATCCCATGCCAGCCAACTGCTCAGCCGACATGCCGCGAGGCCTGAATTTGTTCGACTTCGACGCCGAAATCGTTAGCAAAGCACCGGGGCGCATCACCCGGGCCACTTCCGAAGTTAGCGCATTAAATCGAGGATTGATCGCGTGAACCGCGCCGAAAGTTCCTCCTGCGAACGGCAGCGCCTCGGCGCTTGCCAACACATCGACGCCGGGCGCCTCCTTGAGGTCGACATTGATTGCACCCGCCATCGGGTTGTCGCCGGATCCGAGATTTAAACTCTTGCCACAGTTATGCACGAGGACCGGCGTGTTGCCGGCGATCACATAATACGTGTGGATGTTGGCGACGGTGAGGTTGTGGACGGTGGCGCGCAGGACGCTCCAGCGCTCGATCGCGGTGACTTGGACGTGGGTGCCGGCGCTGGTGCGCAACCACTGGCCGGAATGTAGATCGGTGGCGTCGATCCACTCACCCAACTCCGGCACCCAGAACGGGTGGCCGTCGGTCGCGGTTACCGCGGCCGTGTCCGAGCCCCGCTCGCCGTCGGTGTCGATGGTGACCTTCACCAGGTGCTTGACACCGTCGCCCTTGATGGCCGCGGTGACCGTCTCCACCTCGGTCCGGCCCGTCTCGGGGTCGGTGGCCTGGACCTTGTCGCCCGGCTTGACGTCCTCGATCGGCTTGCTGGATCCGTCCGCCATGAGCACCTTGGTGCCCGGGACGAAACTGTTGGTAAGGCAGGATTCGTCCGCCTTGCCGGCGCCACCGCCACCGCTGGTACCGCCGTTACTCCGCGCGGAACTGCCGGAGGAACCGCCAGGCTTGGATGTTCCCTTGCCGCCACTGCCGGACTTCCCGCCAGAACTCGCGGAGGAGCCCTTCGGGTTGGACTTGGACTGGGCCTGTTTCTGGACCGGGTTACCGGTCTTCTTCGTGGCGTTGGTCGCCTTGTTGCTGGTCGTGTTGACCTTCTCGGCGGCCTTCTTCTTCGCCGCCTGCGCGGCCTTCTTCGCCCGTTCGATGGCGAGCTTCTTGGCGTTGAGCGCCGCTGCCTCCGCCGCGCGGGCCGCCGCCAGCACGGCCTCGGCGGCCTTCTTCGCCGCCTGCCACGCCTTGATCGCGGAGATCGTCCGGTCGACGGCTCTGATCACGGCCGGGATCTTGCCGAGCTTGGCCCACGGGATCGCCCCGATGATGAGGCTGCCGCACGCCCACATGTCGCCGCCGAAGCAGTTCATGGCGTCGTTGATGCCGATGAACTCCTTCAGCACGTACCAGGCCGAGTCGAGGATCACCGACAGCAGCGAGCGTCCCATGTTGGCCTGTGCCTGGGCCACCATGGCCGGCGACAGGCCAGCGCCCGCCAGGGCCGCCGCCGTCTCCGAGGCGGTCAGCGCGACCGACAGCCCGCTGGGGTCCGAGTGCGTCACCGGGTTGTTGTGCGCGTACGCGTACCCGTTGGACTGCTCCGGGTCGGCCAGGTCCAGGACCGGGTCGGCGGAGAGGAAACGCCCGACCTCCGGGTCGTACAGGCGTGCCCCGAGCGGGGTGTAGCCGGAGGCGTCGTCCCGGACCGCGCCGAGGAACCCGGTGTTGGTCTGCATGTAGGCGCCGACGGTGTCCGCACCCCGCTGGTTGCCGAACGGGTCCTGCTTACGGATCCGGGTCGGCATGGTGCCGTAGAGGCCGACCTCGGCGTACGGGCTGCCCTGGTGGTCGCCGGCGAGGGCGACCAGGCCGGGGGCGTTGGTGCCGTGCGCGTAGCGCAGCACCGCACCACCCGGGGCGGCGTACGTGCGCTGGGTGTTGACCAGCGCCCCGCCCCGCTGGACGGTCACCTGCGACTCGCCCAGATTGAGGGTGGCCTGCTGCCCCTGGATCGTCAGGAGGCGGCTGCCGCCGGGGCCGTAGATGTGGCGGGTCTCGTCCTGCGCGTCCCACTGCTGGGCTGGGGTGGCGCCAGCACAGGCAGCCAGCACGATCGGGGTGCCGTTGGCCGTGGCCGCGTCCTTGGCGGCGAGACACAGACCGGAGGTGTGGTGCTTGAGCTGGTTCGTCGAGTTGCGCTCCAGGAGCTGGGCGTCCGAACCGTCACACGCCTGGAGTTGCAGCGGCGACCCGGCCGTGTTGGCCGTCGGCTGGACGCACCACTTGTCGTACGGGGACAGGGTGCCCAGGTTCGGGTCGTCCTCCGTGTCCTCCGTCTGGGTGAAGGTCCACTTCTGCGCGACCGTGCCGTTGCACGCGTACAACTGGACGGGTTGACCGGCCACCGCGAGCCCGTAGCTGAGATCGATGCACTTGTTCGCGTGACCGACGTACGCCGTCCGGCCCTCGCCGCCCTGGCCGGTGATCCGATCGACCTGGCCGTCGTGGGTCCAGGACAGCTCCTGCACGCTGCCGGTGTCGGACGTGACGGACTTCGTCTCGCCGGTCAGCTCGTACAGCCGCTGCGCCTCGGCAATGACCTGCGCGTTCCCCGGGGCGACGTACCGCTTGGTCATGGCGGTTAGGGTGCGGGGCTGGCTGCCGTCGGCCTTGCCGTAGGCGTAGGTGGTGGTGGCGTCCTTGCTGGCGTCGCCGGCAACGTTCTTCTCCACCAACCTGGTGCGGTTGCCGAGCAGGTCGTACTCGTACTCCTGCCAGTAGCCCGACTGGTCGGTGCCGGCCGCCACGTTGCGGGTGCCGTCCGCGCGGACCGGTCCCGGGGCGCACGACGCCTGGTCGTCGGCCGTCCAGGCCGTCTTCACCCGGCCGAGCGAGTACTGGAAGCACTGCCGTTCCGCGATGGCGGCGGCACGCTCCTGGATGGCGAGGACGTTGCCCGCGTCGTCGTACCAGTAGGAGCGGTGCGAGACGAGGTTGGTGTTGGCGAGGGTCGCGTCGCTCTTCTGTTGGGCGGCGTTGCCCTTCTGCTCGCGGTAGACCTGCTGGTCGGTGAGTGCGCCGCTGGCGTCGTCGTACGAGGCCATGGTCCACACCCGGTACGGCTGCGCGCCGAGCGTGGAGCGCAGCACCTGCCCGTACGGCGAGTAGACGGTCTCGGAGCCGTACCAGCCGTTGCCGGAGACGGACAGCGGCAGGCCGTCCTTGGTGTAGCGGACCAGGAGCTTCTCGCTGGGCAGGTTGCCGACTGCGGGCAGCGTGGCCGACTCCTGGAGACCGGTGTCGGTGTAGGTGTAGTCGTACCGGTAGGAGGCCGGCAGGCCCCACGTGTCGGCGATGGACTGCGGCAGCGTGAGGGTGGTTGACGTGGGCTGGTAGTCGTCGGTGTAGCCGCCGATCGTCTGCGTGTACGGCAGGCCGTCGGTGTACCGGGTCGCGCTGGCGGGCAGGCCCTTGCCGCCGGTGACCGAGTCGTAGGTGTACTCGCCCAGGAGCGTGCCGGTGCTGCCGCCGAGCCGCTGCTGCGTCGGGCGGGACAGCTCGTCGTAGCCGTTCCAGACGGTGACGTCGCGGGCGTTGGTGACGGTGAGCGTCCGGTCCCGGTGGTCGTAGGTGGTGCTGGTGGTGCCGGTGTCCGGGTCGGTGGCCGTCGCCATCCGGCCGCGCTGGTCGTAGGTCCACGTCCACGGGCGGGTCGGGTCGGCGGAGTGGGTGGCCTTCACCATCTGGCCGCGCACGTCGTACTGGTACCGCATCGAGGTGAACGTGGTACGGGCGTTGTTGGTGAACGTGTCCACCCGGGTGGTGCGGCCCAGAGCGTCGGTGTAGAGCCGGTAGGACGTCGCGCCCGCCGGATTGACGACGGTGGAGTGGTCGGCGCCGTACTCGTAGCTGGTGCCGCGCGTCGGCGCGTCGACACCGCGCAGGACGGGCGTCTCCTTGACCACCCGACCGAGGCCGTCGTAGGTGTAGCGGGTGGCGTTGGGCACGGCCGTGTCCGCCAGCGGCGTGAACACCTGGCCGATGGGCGACCCCTCGGCGAAGTAGGCGTTGTTGGTCTGCCACACCTCGCCGGAGCTGTTGTACAGCGTGTCGGTGATCAGCCGGCCGCCGCCGGTGGCCTCCTCCTGGGTCTGCCGCTCACGGCCCAGACCGTCGTAGAGGGTGACGGACGTCTGGATCCGGTTCTCGTGCCCCCGGCTGAAGGTGGTGATGTACGGCGGCTTTCCGGCGGGGGTCGCGTACTCGGCCCGGAAGTCCGGGACGGCGGTGGTGGACGGGGTGCGGCCGGGACCCCAGGCCTCGACGAGGCGGCCCATCGGGTCGTACCGGGCCTCGCTGACGCGGCCGTTGAGGTCGGTGGTCCTGACAGTGGTGGCACGCCCCGGGTCGAGGTCCCGGACCTGCTTGTGCCCCAGCGAGTTCTCCTCGGTGACCGTGAAGGCCTGACCGGTGGCCGGGGTGTAGGTGATCTTCGAGGTCTTCTGGTCGGCGTCGGTGCGCGTGAGGACGCGGCCGATGGCGTCGAAGCCGGTGGTGCCGTCGACCTGGAAGCCGGAGCCGTCGGCCTTCAGCGACCAGGTCTGGGTGGCGAGCCCGCGGGTGGTGCTGCCGAGTGCCGCGCCGTAGGCCTGGCCGTCGTAGCCGACGCGGCCCGCCGAGCTCAGGGTCGTCAGGTCGTCGAAGGTGGCGGCGGCGCAGGTCGTGGGGCTGCTGCGGGTCTGCTTCGTCAGGCCGATGACGTTCTTGTCGAGGTGGTGCAGGTACTCGACGAACGTGCAGGACTCGTCGCCGGTCTTGCCGGTGTCGCCGAGGGACTCGATGTGCGTGGGCAGCCCGTGCGTCGTCTCGTAGGTGGTCCTGGTCTCGACGGTCCGCAGCGTACGGTCGTCGTCGCCGGTGCCGGAGGACCTGGTGTACGAGACCTGCCGGGGCTCGGTGACGCGGTAGGAGTGCAGTGGGCTGAGCCCGTCGTCGCGCGTACGGGTGGCGAGTTCCTGGGCCGCGGGGAAGGTGACGCTGCGGGTGAGCCAGTCCCCGTCGGCGTCGTCGGCGCTGGAATACGTGAGTTCCTCGGCGACGCGGCCCGCGAAGGGTTCCCTGTCCTTGGCGATCTCGACGCCGGCGATGTCCTTCATCGACACGGTGTCGCCCATGCCACGGAAGTAGCGGGTGACGGACTTGGTCCGCTTGCTGCCGATGTCGGGGTCGTCCGAACCGGTCAGGACGGTCGTCTGCGCGAAGCCGGCGAACTGGGAGTAGGTGCGGGTGGACTTCTTGGTGAACTCCTGCTCGGCGAGTCGCCAGCCCGGGTTCTCGTACGCGTACCGGGCGATGGTGCCGTACGCGCCGTCCACGGCGGGGAGTTCCTCGACGCTGTCCACGACGTACTTGTGGAACCAGTCGATCTCCTCGGCGGCCGGGTCCGGGTGCCAGAAGGCCGGGTAGCACAGCCGGTCGTTGGTCCGCAGCGCGGCGGTGTCGGTCTTGTCGGGCAGGCCGGTGCCGGTGGCACAGGCGCCGACGGGCTGCTTGTAGGTGACGATGGTCTCGCCGCCGTACTCGTTGATCACGCGAGCGACGCGGAGCCGGGAGAAGCCGGGGCGGTTGTCCCGCCTGACGCGGTTCGGCATGTCCTCGGCGTTGGCCTCGAAGCGCACCGGGTTCAGGGTGACCTTGGCATCGGTCGTGCCGTTGCGGGCGTAGCCGGTGCGGGTGATCGACTCCAGCCAGAGGGCGGTGTTGGGGCCGGTCCTCAGGATCGGGAAGGACTGCTTGAGCTGGTAGTCGTCCACCACCTGGCGGGCGCTGGTGTCCGTACGCCGCTGCGCCGACGTGCTGATTTTGTCGAGGCGCTTGCGGGTGAAGAAGGACGGTGAGGCGTTCCAGCACTTCTGACCGGAGGCGCAGCGCAGGTCGGCCGGGGTGTCGTACCAGATGCGGTAGTTGTTGGGGTTCGTGTTGGCGAAGTTGGCCTCGGTGCAGGTCAGGGTGCCCTCGTCGAAGCAGCGCTCGGCCAGGACGAAGTTGACCCGGGCCGGCGCGGTGGCCGTGAACAGGTTGTCCTTGCGCAGGCCGTAGTCGATGCGGTCGAGGTAGCCGCCGCGGTGGTAGGAGACGGGTGCTTTGAAGTTGAAGTTCTGGGCGTAGTAGTTCGTCTCGCGACCCCACCAGAGGGTCATGGCGTTGCCGTGGATGTCCTCGACGTAGTCGAGCGACCAGCGCCAGGCCTGGGTGCAGGCGGAGCCGGCCCAGTTGCCGGCCTTGTAGCAGGGCTCGTCCGGGTGGTTGCCGTACACCGGCACGGTCAGGACGGAGTTGGTGACCGGGTCGTCCTCGGCGGTGCCGTGGTCGGACCAGCCGGGCAGGCGGTGGCGGCCGAAGTGGTAGCGGGTGCCGTCCCGGGTCGTGACGACCCAGTACTCGCCGTCGGCGTCGCCGTTCGCCAGGCTGGTGTCCTTGAGCAGCTCGACCTTGGAACCGTCGCCGTTGGCGGTGAACCAGGCGTCCTTGCCCTCGTCCCAGACCAGCTCGGTGGTCATGCCGGCGAGGGACAGGGTGGCGTTCTTGGAACCCCAGCACAGGTCGGCGGTCCGGTGGGTGGCGTTGTTCGAGCCCGACTTCTTCGAGTCCTGCCGGCAGTTGGCGTAGCTGCGGGTGATCGCCCCCGCGTTGTAGTCCCAGCCGTCGCCGATCCAGGAGGCCTGGTTGTTGGTGGCGGAGGTACGACCGTCCACCGACTGCGAGGAGTACGACAGGGCCACCTTCGGCATGAGGCCGCCGGCCGTCTCGGGCACCTGTACCTGGTACGAGTAGGTGAACGCGCCGGAGGAGGCGCCCGCGGCCCAGGAGCCCGAGGAAAGCAGCGGCGTGGCGGTGAAGTCGCCGGCGGCCGAGGCCCCGGTGTCGAGCACACCGACGACGCTCGAAGCCGTCGAGGTCTGGGCGGCGCGGTTGGCGGAGCCGGCGGCGTTCTCGGCGCCGAGCAGCGGTCCGACGGGCACGCTACCGATGACGATCCGGCGCGTCGACGCCTCACCGGCGGTCCTGGCGCGCGTCGGCGCCTCCTTTGCGCGCACCAGCCGCACCTCGCTGGACACCTCCGGGGAGGGGCCGACGCCGGGGGTGGCGAACATCGTCCCCGCGCCGCCGTCGGTGGCACAGTCGCCGGTGTTGGGGGCGTCGTAGACGCAGGTGGGCAGCAGCATGACGCCGAATCGGTCCGCGGCCTGCGGACCGTACAGGTCCGCGAAGGGCGTGTAGTCCACGCTGAGGGCGACCTCGGCGGTCGGATCGGCGGTGACCGGCGGCGTGATCTTCATGATCAGGCCGGACACGCCGGCGTCCTGGGACGCCTCGGGGGCGGCGAGGTCGACGGTCCAGGTGCCGGCGAGGGCCGCCGGGTCGCCGCCGTCCGGCACGCCGAGGGCGACCGGCAGGTCGTCGACCGGCCTGGTGGCGCCGGGCGCGAGGCCGGTGAGGTCCACGGCGCCGCTGCCCTGCTGCCACGGGGTGATGGCCTGGGGCTCGTACGGGACCGCCGGCACCGGGTCGGCGGTCGTCAGGTCCGTCTCGGCCTCCTCGTCCTGCCCGACCCGCTCGCTCTGCGGGATGTCGGGCAGGTCGACCCGGGTCTCCTCGCGGCTCATGCCGGGGCCGGGCACCGCCCACGCCTCGGCGGGCAGCATCGTGCCGACCAGGATCGTGGACAGCGACAGCACCATCGCCGTACGGACGCGACGCCACCGGGGGCGGCCTGGCTCCGTCGGGGTCCGTCGGCCATGCCACCGCCGGGACAGCAAACCGGTACCACGCATGCGCGTCGACCCCCACCAGGCGCGAAGACGAAAGAGAGAAGGCGCGGAAAGCCCGCGAAGGCACGCCCCAGGTGCGGCACGTGCGTGAGCACTGTGCGCTGTGGGGGATCCGTGCTCAAGATTGCAAACAGTGACGAAGACGGACTCTGAGTGATCTACACCACGGCATCATTCGGGCGCCACGCAATCGACAGGAGCAATTCCCATGAGCCGAGCCAAACACCACATAGAAGTCATTCCATGCGGCCAAAACGGTCTACGGGATGGAATTTAGGCGTCACTCACAGCTATCTCCGCTTGGATGTCACGGATCAATAACGTTCATGGGATAGACGGAACGCCCTGGTGTCATGCGATCGTGTGCCCGCGTTCTGCCCCACGGCCCGCCGGACGGGGCTGCTCTTCCGCGCCTTCCCCTGTCCGCCCGGCCCCACGGGAGTAGACCCGCCGTGACTGCGTCTCGCCTGCTCAGCCCGTTCGTGCGTACGCGCACCAGGCTGACCCTCACCCTGGGTCTCCTGCTGGCCGCACTCGTCGTCACCCTGCTGCCGTGGTGGCCGGGCACCGACGAACCCCGGACGGCCGCCGTCGTCGCCGCACCGGCACCCGCTCCCCGGGACGAGGTGACTGCCGTGGCCGACGCCCGCCGCACGGGCAACGACGTGCTCGTGGAGACGGCCACGAGTGCCACCTCGCTCACCTGGGCACTCCCCACTGGACAGCTGCGCACCACGATCCACGCGACACCCCAGCGGGCAAAGGACGCCACGGGCCGGTGGGTCGGGTTCGACAACACGCTGACCAGCGCCGGAGAGACGGCCGGTGACCTCGACGTACGCCCGGTGCACACCCCCTACCCCGTGCGGTTCTCCGGCGGAGCGGCAAGCGGGCACGCCGACGGCACCGGGACCGTCCTGGCCGAGGTGGATGTCGACGGCCACACCATCGCGTACACCTGGCCGGGTCCGCTGCCGAAGCCGGTGCTCGACGGTCCGCGCGCCCTCTACCCCGACGTTCTTCCCGGGGCGGACCTGCTCGTCGTCGCCCGTCAGGAGGGCGGCTTCGGCCAGCTGCTGATCGTCAAGAACCGGTCGGCCGAGACGATCAGGGCAGTCAGCGCCGTGACCTACGGCCTGCGCTCCGAGACGCTGGTCTTCCGCCACGACGCGACCACCGGCGGTGTCCAGGCCCTCGACCGGGTCAGCGGGGAGGAGATCAGCTCGATCCCCACCCCGTTTGCCTGGGACTCCGCCGGCCGGGACCCCGAGGCGCCGGACACCGCCACCCGCACCGCTGTCGCCACCAGCGCCGACGTGCTGTCGCTCTCGGGGCTCAGCGGCAGCGAGCCGGGCGCCCGGCAGGCCCGGATCCCCACCCGGCTGGACGGCGACGGCACGGGCGACGCCCGCCTGCGCCTGGACGCCGCCGCCACCGGCCTGCTCACCGGCGAGGGCGTGCGCTTCCCCGTCTTCCTCGACCCGACCCTCATCACCGGCAAGCAGGCCTGGGCGACCGTCTACTCGCAGCACCCCAACACCAACACCTGGAACGGCACCAACTTCAACTCCGGCACCACGGACGCCCGGGTGGGCTACGAGCAGGACACGCCGCTGCGGACCCGCTCCTTCTGGCGGATGGGCTACAGCAGCAGCATCAAGGGCGCCACCGTCAGCTCGGCCAGCTTCAAGGTGCTGAACAACCACTCGTGGAACTGCACGGCCCGTGAAATGCAGCTCTGGCTCACCGGCGCCATCTCCTCCGGCACCACCTGGAACAAGCAGCCGAGCTGGACGACCCTGCAACAGAAGCGGTCCTTCGCCCACGGCTACGGCAGCAGTTGCAGCGACGACTACGTGAGCTTCGACGTCAAGAACGCGGCCCAGCAGGGCGCCAACGGCGGTTGGTCGAGCATCACGCTCGGCATGCGCGCCACCAGCGAGTCGGACACGCTGACCTGGCGCAAGTTCAAGGTCTCCTCCGCGGAGTTGACCGTGAACTACAACAGGACGCCGAACGAGCCGACGAACGGCACCACGGACCCCGGCGGCGCCTGCGTGCCCGGCCCCGGTGGTGGCGCGACGGTCGCCAAGAGAAACATCGTCCTCGCGGCGACCGCGACCGATCCCGACGGCAACCTGTCGGGTCTGCGGTTCCGTTTCTGGAAGAACGGCACGACCGCTCCCGCAGGCACCCTGGTCACCAGCCTGAGCAGCGGCAGGGGCAGCCTGACGATCCCGTCGACCACCCTGGAGGACCAGGCCGTCTACTCGTGGGACGTACGGGCCGAGGATTCGGCGGGCGCCTCGTCGTCGTACTTCCCGCCCGGCACCGAGCCCTGCCGGATCACGATCGACGCCTCGCGGCCCGACGCCCCGCAGGTCACCAGCAACGTGTTCAAACGGGCCACCTCCGACGGTGCGACCTGGTCGACCGTACGGTTCGGCGAGACCGGGCCCATCACGTTCACCTCGGCCGACGCGGTCAGATTCACCTACTCCTTCGAGAGCGTCGGCACGGTGACCGTGCCGGCCGTTGCCGGCACCGCCACCGTGCCCGACCTGAGGCCACGGCACTCCGGCCCCACGACCCTGCACGTGTACGCCTACGACGCCGTCGGCAACCAGAGCCTCCGCACCGACTACTCCTTCTACGTGCCCCCCAGGGAGGCAGCCGACGGGCCTGGTGACACCGGCGGCGACGGAATCCCCGACCTGCTCCTCGTGGACTCCTCCGGCAACCTGCGCAACTACGCCGGCGACGTGGGCGGCGAGTTGTACGGCTGGCTCTCCGCCTCGTACAGCGGTAACCAGCAGCTGAACCCGACGGGCCACTGGTACGACCCGGCCACCGGCAAGGCCGCCCTGATCACCAAGCACTCCGACGCGTACCCGGGTGACGGCACGACCGACCTGTTCGCCCGCACGCCGGACGGCGGCTTCTGGCTCTACCCCGGCGACGGGTACGGCAGCTTCAACGTGGACCAGCGGCTGCGGGTCCTGCTGCCGGCGAACGTGCCCGCCCCCTCGACCTGGACGCAGATCAAGGCGGTCGGCGACATCACCGGCGACAAGCTCCCCGACCTGGTCCTCAGGGCCGGGCCCGCCTTCTGGACCCTGAGCGGCTACACGGGGGCGAGTTTCCAGCAGGCCACCCTGATGGAGGGCACCGCGTGGGCCCGCCGGGAGGTCCTCAACGCGACGGACGTGGACCTGGACGGCACGCCGGACCTGCTCTGGCGCAACCTGGACAACGGCAACATGTACGTCCGGCACGGGAAGCCGGGCGCGACCCCGGGCAGTGTGAACCTGGATTCGCTCAAGCAGGCCGCCAACTCCCGTGACGGGGATGTCGCCTACGGCAACAGTTGGACGGAGGCGAACATCAGCGCCGTCGTCAGCATCCCGGACGTGAGCGGGGACGGGGTGCCCGATCTCTGGGCGCGCTTCGGGGCGGACGGAATGATGCGGATCTACCACCCCTCCAAGACCAATACGGGAGGGCCGGTGAAGGTCGTCCTGGGGGACAACTGGAACGGCGTCAAGTCCTTCGGCTGACCCCTGCGCCGCGCGCGACGGGCCTGGGCAGTCATCTGTCCAGGCCCGCCGACCTCGCTGACCGGCCCGTACACCAGCGGGACCCGCCGGACGACGAACGAGGTGGGAGGGACGGGCTCAGCGGGCAGTCGTACGCCCAACCCCGTCGACGGGGCCGGTCAGCACGAAGGTCTCCAGGGACTCGCCGCCGTACCAGTCCGTACGCCGGCCCACGTGGGTCATGCCGAGCCGCCGGGCCACCGCCATCGACGCGGCGTTGCCCGGTCCCACCACCGCGAGGACCTCCCGGGTGCCGGCGGCCAGTTCCCGCGCCGCCACCGCCCGGGCCGCCTCGGTGGCGTACCCGTGGCCCCAGGAGTCGGGGTGCAGGTGCCAGCCCACCTCGATGTCCCCGGTCAGCACGCCCTCGTCCCGGCCGGGCAGCGGCTTGAGCAGCACCGTGCCGGCCACCACACCGGTGTCGCGGACCTCGATCGCCCAGGTGCCGTACCGGCCGCCGTGCCCCGCGTGCCGGTCCCGCCACATCGCGAGCCGTTCGGTGGCCTGCGCCGGGTCGGTCAGCGGCAGGCCGGGTGCGCCCAGCCAACGGGTGATCTCCGGCCGGGAGTAGATGTCGAAGATCCGGGCCAGGTCGGACGGGTCGGCGGTCCAGTCCCGCACCACCAGGCGTCCCGTGCGGAGAACGGTCATGCCCGGCGATCCTAATGAGTGAGGCGGGCCGGTGCGGGGAAGGAAGCCGCGATGGGCGGCGGATGGCAACGGGCGAAGCGGGTCACCAGTGCGGCGTTCCGCCCGCTGCGGGGCCGGGACCTGTCCCTGCACGCCGCCGCCATCACCTTCTACGGGGCGATCGCCGTGGTGCCGGTGGCTCTGCTGGCGATCTGGCTGACCGCGCTGCTGGCGGGAGCCGACCGGGTCCGCCGGCTCACCTCGTACGCCGTGCAGACGCTGCCGGAGGCGATCGGCGCGCCCCACGCGGTGCGGGCGCTGGTCGAGGCCGGGGTGGGGTTGACCCCGCTGCTGGCGTTGGCGTCGCTGCTGCCGGCGTCGCTCTACGGCGAGGGGCTGCGCCGGGCCTTCGTCTCGGTCGCCGCGCCGCGCAGCGACGAGTCGCTGGTCGGCTGGCGGGGCCGGCTGCTGCTGCTTCCCCTGCTGGCGCCGGCCCCGGCCCTGCTGCTGTCGATCCTGCTCGCGCTGCCGACGACGACCGGGCTGGTCCGGCAGGGCGGATGGGCCGGCGCGCTGGGGGTGGTGCTGTCGTTCCTGGCGGTCTGGCTGGTGCTCACCCCGGTGCTGCTCTGGGTGTTCCGGGTGGTCGGCCCGGCGTCGCCGGACTGGCTCTCGGCGCTGGGCGTCGGGTCGTTCACCGCGGCCAACCTCTCCGGATTCCTGCACGGCTTCGTGCTCTTCGCCTCGCTCCCGATCGACCTGGGGGTGCCGTTCGGGGGCATCGACGAGATCGGCGCGGGGGTGGCGGTCCTGCTCTGGCTCTACCTCTTCCACGTGATCGTGCTGGCCGGCTACTCCGCCACCCTCGCCCTCTCCGGACGGCGCGCCGCCCGCTCCGGGGCCGCCGGCCCGGGCTCGGCGGACTCGTGGATGCCGAAGCGGCGGTAGACGCGGCCGAGCGGGCCGGGGGCCCACCAGTTCCAGCGGCCGAGCAGCCGCATCGTGGCCGGCACCAGCAGCGCCCGGACCAGCGTCGCGTCCACCACGATCGCCACGATCATGCCGATCCCGATGAGCTTGATGTACGCCATCTCGCCGGTGGCGAAGCCGGCCACCACGATGATCAGCAGCAGTGCGGCGGCCGTGATGATCCGCCCGGTGTGCTGGAGCGCGGTGGCCACCGAGGCAGTGTTGTCGCCCGTGCGGTCCCACTCCTCCCGCACCCGGGAGAGCAGGAACACCTCGTAGTCGGTCGCCAGCCCGAAGAGCACGGCGAGCATGAGGATCGGGTTGCTCGGCTCGATGAACCCGGTCGGGGTGAAGCCGAGCAGGTCGGCGAAGTGCCCGTCCTGGAAGATCCAGACCACCACGCCGAACGACGCGCCGATCGACACCAGGTTCATCAGCACCGCCTTGACCGGAAGCACCACCGAACCGAAGGCGAGGAACAGCAGGACCAGGATCGCGGCGGCCATCAGCAGGGCCATCCACGGCAGCCGGTCGGCGAGGCCGTCGATCAGGTCGAGGTCGACGCCGGGCCGACCGCCGACGAGCACCTCGGCGTCACCCGGCGCGGGCAGGGCGCGCAGCGCCCGGACCACGTCGTGCGCGGCGTCACCGGTCGGCTCGCCCGGGTAGGTCACCGTCAGCAGCGTCGACGCTCCCCGGTTGGCCGCCACCTGCACCCCGGTCACGCCGGGCACGGCGGCGACCCGGTCGGCGAAGGGCTGCGCCTGTTCCGGGGACGCGCCGGAGACCAGCACGTCGATCGGCGCGATCGTGCCGCCGGGGAACTCCGCGGCGATCCGCTCGGAGACCACCCGGGGCTCAGCGCTTGCCGGCAGCACCCGGTCGTCGAACCCGCCGAACTCCATCCGCAGGGTCGGCGCGGCCAGCAGCAGGAGCAGCGCGGTCACCCCGACCAGGTAGCGCACCGGGCGGCGCATCACGCTGTGTGCGATCCGGGCCCAGGCGCCGCCCGTCTCCCCCGCCGCCGGCCGCCCCCCGCGCGTCCCACGCCGCCACGGCAGCGGTACGCGCAACGCGTCGATCCGGTGGCCGAGCACCGCGAGCAGGGCCGGCAGCACGGTCAACGCCGCCAGCATGGCGACCAGCACGGCGGCCATCCCGCCGAGCGCCATCGAACGCAGGAACGCCTGCGGAAAGATCAGCAGGCTGGACATGGCGACCGCGATGGTCAGCCCGGAGACCAGCACCGTACGCCCGGCCGTGGCCATGGTCCGCCGGATCGCGGCGGCGGTGCCGTGGCCGGCGGCCAGCTCCTCGCGGAACCGGCTCACCACGAAGAGTGCGTAGTCGACCGCCATGCCCAGGCCGATCAGGGTGATGACGTTGATCGCGAAGACCGACACGTCGGTGACCATGTTGACCAGCCGGACGGCGACGAACGCACCGAGGATGGCGAGCCCGCCGATCAGCAGGGGCGTGGACGCGGCCACCAGCCCTCCGAAGATCAGCACGAGCAGCACCAGCAGCACCGGCATGGAGAGTAGTTCCGCGCGGGTGATGTCCCTGGTGGTCTGGACGTTCGACTCGTGCAGGGCCGCCGTCGCGCCGCCGACCGCGGTCCGCACGCCGGGCGTCGTGAGGGCCGGACGCAGTTCCTCGTACGCGGCGGCCTTGTCGTCCTTGTCCGCGGCCCGGAGCTGGATCAGCGCGTAGGTCGCCCGGCGGTCGGTGGACAGCAGCGCGGGGGCCTGCGTGTCGTACCAGGTGGTGACGCTGGTGATCTCGGGGTGCCCGCGCAGGCCGGCGACGGTGGCCGCGACCGGGTCACGGAAGGCCGGTTCGTCGACGGTCGGCCCGTCGCTGGACCAGAGCACGACCAGGTCGGCGCCCTGCGGCCCCAGCTCCCGGGTGATCCGCTCGGCGGCCCGGCTGGACTCGCTCGCCGGGTCGTCGAAGCCGCCGCCGGTGAGCTGGCCGAAGACCCCGACCCCCCAGGTGGAGCCGACCGCGACGAGCACCAGGGCGGCAGCCAGCACCGCCCAGCGCAGTCGCACGACCATGTGTCCCCACCAGGCGAACATTCGCCTCCCCCTCCACCGACGGCTAGGCTGTGACCATCGCTCATTTGAGTGAACGCCGTTAACTATCGCAACGGCGGTCGATTCGGTCAAGGGAGTCAGCCGGATGGACGCACCGAGCCGACGGGAGCGCCTACGCTCCGCGACAGTCGCCGAGATCAAGGACGGGGCACGACGACTGCTGGTGACGGGCGGAACCGACGCCATCTCGCTGCGGGCCATCGCCCGGGACATGGGCATGACCGCGCCCGCCATCTACCGCTACTTCCCCAGCCTGGAGGCGCTGGTCGCGGCGCTCGCCGGCGACCTCTACGACGAGCTGCGGCTGCTGCTGGAGGCGGCCCGCGACGACGCCGGGGACGAGCCGGCCCAGCAACTGCTGACCATGTCCCGGGCGTTCCGCGCCTGGTCGGTGGCGCACCCCGCCGAGTTCGGGCTGATCCTCGGCGCCCCCGTCCCGGGGCGGAACGCCTTCGTCGAGGGCTGCGTCACCCCGGACCATCCCGGCGCCCGCTTCGGCGCGGTCTTCATCCAGCCGATCCTCGAACTCTGGCACCGGTCCCCCTTCCGCACCCCGCCCGCCGAACTGCTCCGGCAGCGCCTGGACGAGCGGCGGCTGGAACCGCTGCGACTCAGTCACGGCGAGGTGCCGGTCGAGGTCGCGTACGCCTTCCTCTCCGGCTGGACCCGCCTCTACGGCCTGGTCGCCATGGAGGTCTTCCACCAGTTCGACTGGGCGGTCACCGAGGCCGAGGCGCTGTTCGAGCTGGAGATGGAGATGTTCACCGCCCAACTGCTGGCCGACCCGCCCACGGACGACAGCCCGCAGACCTGAGGGAAACAGTTCCTCGGCGGAGGGCTGACTGACGGCACCTGTGGGCACTAGGCTCCCCCGGCATGGGTGACGAGCTGCCGACCCGGGCCGACGTGGTGATCGTCGGGTCCGGGCACAACGGTCTGGTGTCCGCGATCCTGCTCGCCCGCGCCGGGCTCGACGTGCTGGTGCTGGAGGCGGCCGACGTGATCGGCGGGGCCACCCGCACCGAGGCACCGTTCCCCAGGGTGCCCGGGCTGCGCCACTCCACCGGGTCGTACCTGCTCGGGCTCATGCCACCGGAGCTGCTCGCCACGCTCGACGTACGCATCCCCGTGCTACGCCGCGACCCGCACTACTTCCTGCCCACCCCGGGCGGCCCCGGCTCGCCGTACCTGCTCTTCGGCAGCGACACGGCAGCCACCCGGGCCCAGCTCGCGGAGTTCTTCTCCCCCGCCGACGTGGCCGCCGACGACGCCCTCCAGACCGAGCTGGCCGCGCTGCGCGACGACCTCGCCCCCGCGTGGCTGGCCGAGCCGCTGCCCGTCGAGGAGACCGCCGAGCGGTACGTCCGGCCGGCCCTGCGGCAGGTCTTCGTCGACCTCGTCCGCGGCTCCGTCGCCGACCACCTGGCCCGCTTCGACTTCCGCTCCGAACTGCTGGTCAGCATGTACGCGGTCACCGACGGCCTCTCCGGGCTGAACGCCGGCCCCGACGACCCCGGCACCGGGCACAACTTCCTCGTGCACAACATGTGCCGGCTGCCCGGCTCCGACGGCACCTGGATGATCGCCGAGGGCGGGATGGGCACCGTGTCGCGCACCTTCGCCGACGCCGCCCGGGCCGCCGGCGCGACGATCCTGACCGGCACCCCGGTCAGCGCGATCACCCTGGACGGCGGCGCGGCCAGCGGAGTGGTCCTCGCCGACGGGCGGGAGGTCGGCGCGCGGGTGGTGCTCGGCGCCTGCGACCCGTACCGGCTGATGGACCTGCTGCCCGACGGCGCGCTCCCGGCGCCGCTGGCCGACCGGATGGCGGCGGTCCGCCGCCCCGGCACCACGCTCAAGCTCAACCTGGCGCTGACCGGCCTGCCCCGCTTCTCCTGCCTGCCCGAGGGCGCACCGAGCCCGTTCGGCTCGACGATCCACCTGCTGCCCGGCTCGGACTCGCTGACCGGCCAAGGCGGCGAGTCGCCGATGGCGGCGCTGCGCGCCATGTGGGCCGACGTCCAGGCGGGGCGGCTGCCCGCCGAGCCGACCATCGAGTGGTACCTGCACACCACCGTCGACCCGTCACTGTCGGACGGCCGGGGACACCACTCGTCGGCGCTCTTCGTCCAGTCCGTGCCGTACGAACTGGCCGGCGCCACCTGGGACGAGGCGCTGCCCGGCTACGTCGAGCGACTGATCGCCATCTGCGAGCGGTACGCCCCCGGCACGGGCGACCTGATCGCCGACGCGGTGCCGCTGCCGCCACCCGGCATCGAGGCCCACTTCGGCATCACCGGCGGGCACATCCACCACGTCGACAACACCGTCTCGTTCACCGACCGGATGCCGTACGCCACCGGCGTCGACGGCGTCTACGCCGGCAGCGCCGGCTGCCATCCGGCCGGCAGCGTCATCGGCGCCGCCGGCCACAACGCCGCCCGCCGCATCCTCACCGACCTCGCCCCCTAACCCGCGCTCTCTCGCCCGCCCCGCCCCGCCCCGCCCCCGCACGTCCCCGCGCCCGCACGTCCCTGCGCCCCGCCCCCGCGCGCCCTTGCGCCCGCGCGCCCGCGCGCCCGCGCCCGCGATCTTGCACTTTCGGCCCGCGTTTCATGGCTTGTGTCGCTTATGTCAGGGCCAAAAATGCAAGATCGGCGAGCCGAGCCGAGGCGGGCGGGGCGGGGCGGGCCGAGGCGGGCCGAGGCGAGCCGAGGCGGGGCGACGGGCAGAGGGCGAGGCATGGGGCAGGGCATGGGAGGGCAGGGGCCCTCGGCCCGACGGGGCCGGGCCGAGGGGTGGGAGAGGGTCAGGGGGTGGGGGATTCGGCTGGTGCGGGGTGGGCGCGGATCTTGTGGCCGACGCTGGTCAGGCAGCGGCCGCTGGCCAGGTCGAACCGCCAGCCGTGCAGCTGGCAGGTGAGCTGGTCGCCGTCGACGATGCCGAACCGGGTCAGGTCCGCCTTCAGGTGCGGGCAGCGCCGCTGCACCACCCAGTCGCCGAGAGTGATGTCCTCGGCGTCGGTGGACCGCTCGTGTTCGTCGTACCAGCCCTCGGCGTACTGGAGCCGTTCGGTGGAGAGGCACTTGAAGAAGGCGTAGACGAACTCGTTGTACTGGCCGATCCGCGCCGCCGAGAAGCGGCAGGAGAGGAAGAGGGAGTTGACCCAGTCCACCTCCCCGATGTGCAGCAGGTGCTCGATCAGCGCCCGCTCGGTGCGGAACCGGTAGCGGACCTTCTCGTCGGCGTACGGCCGGACCTGCTTGCCCGGGAAGTCCACGACGATGGATTCGACCGACTCCCCGTCGTAGCCGACGAGGTCGAAGCGGACCGGGCCGCCGACGCCCTTGGCCAGGTAGATCGACTCCTCCAGCAGGGGTTCGATCCTGCGCTGCATCTCCTTGAGCACGTCCACCTCGGGGTGCCGCCAGGACATCTTCTCGGCCTCGATGACCGGCCGCTTACGCTCGCGCATCTCCTCAAGGTGGGCGACCTTGTTGGCGAAGAACTCCTCGACCGGCACCGGGTGGGTGGTCTCGGCGCCGGAGGTGGTCACCTCGGCGACGCTGCCCGGCAGCAGCACGATGCCGTTGGTGCCGCCGACCTTCGCGTACTCGCTCAGGAAGACCGACTGGTCGGGGAAGATGTTGCCCTCGTCGCCGTGGATGTCGTTGAACTGCCACAGCTCGTCGTCGAGGAAGCAGGGCGGGCCGGCGATCGGGAAGACGTGGTCGGCCTTCAGGTCGTCGATGTAGCGCCAGGTGCGGTCGAACTGGCGCTCCCGCTTCTGCTTGCCGAACGCGGTCTTCGCCGCCTGCGGCAGCTCGTAGACCATCGGGTACCAGATCGCACCGGAGAACTGGAGCATGTGCGCGTGCACGTGGCCCAGCTCCGCGAAGACGCTCAGGTCGGTGGGGCGGGCGTCGTTCTGGTTGAGCAGCCGGACGCCGTCGTACTCCACCCAGAGCGAGGAGTCGCCGATCGGGCCGTCGGTCGGGCTGGTCAGCGCCTGGATCATGATCTTCAGGCCGCCGTCCAGCTCCACGACCTGCTCGTTCGGCGCCTTTAGGAACTTGGTGAAGCCCAACTCCCGCAGCTCGTCCTCCATCTCGGAGGTGGGGAACGCGGGCAGCAGCACGGTGGCCGACTTCGACACGAAGCGCTTCAGCTGCGCCGCGTCGAAGTGGTCCCGGTGCAGGTGGGAGACGTAGAGGTAGTCGACGTCGCCGAGGGCCTCCCAGTCGAGCAGGGAGTTGTCGGGAAACGGAAACCACGACGCAAAATAGGACGGGTTGACCCACGGGTCGCACAGGATGCTGCCCGCGGCCGTGTCGATCCGCATGCTGGCGTGTCCCGTACCGGTCACTCGCACCGCAGTTCCCCCTCAAAACGACAAACAAGGTGTACGCCAGAAACGCTACCGGAGGGAGTCTGCCGACCGACCCGCGACGCCGGTAGTGCCGTTACGCCCGGGCGGAGCCGGGACCTTGGTCCCCACCTGCCACCCTCGTACGCCCCTCCAGGGTCGCCGGGCCGGTCGTGCGGTCGACCCCATCGGTCGGACCCAGCGCCAGGCCCGGTACGGGGCGTGCCAGACTAACCGGAGATCCGATCGCGAGGGAAGGACCGACAGTGGCAGGAAGCGAGCCGGTAACGTCGCCAGACCAGCACAAGCCCGGGCACCGCAAGTCCGGGCGGATCGGCGCGGTGGTCTCCGCGCTGGCCCTGCTGGCGATGCTCTGCGGCAACCACGAGGGCAGGGTCGAGGACATCTGGCTGATCGGCCTGGCCGTGCTGCTGCTGGCCATCGTCATCGGCGACACCGTGCTGCGGCGCAACGGCCTGCGGTCCTGATCGCACCCGCGTCAGCCGGCGTCGAACCGGTCCGCGCGCCGGAGGTGACACGCACGAGGGCCCGCCCCCGACCGGGGAGCGGGCCCTCGCCGTACGTGGATCAGCGGCCGAACAGGATGTCCTGCACGTCCTTGAGCGCGGCGTCGACCTCGGCCTCGAAGTAGCCGCCGGGTACCAGCCCGAAACGCAGGGTGTCCAGGTCCTGTGGGTTCACCGGCATCGGGTTGCGCCCCTGCATGCCGCCCAGCAGCGTGTCGAAGAAGCGGTCGACCTGGTCCGGGTCGTACCCGCTGCCGAACCGGCGCACCTGGAAGCTGCGACGGATCTGGTCGACGCGGTAGAGGTCGCTGCCGGGCGGGCCGGCCATCGGTGGGCCGGCCGACGGCGGCGGGCCACCCACCGGCGGGCCACCTACCGGCGGGCCGGCGTTCGGCGGGCCGCCGAAGCCCTGCTGCGGGGGCGGCCCGGCCGGGCCGCGGCCCCGCATGTCACGCAGTTCCCGCTCGGGCATCCGGATCTCGGCGGTCATGTCGGCGCGAGCACGCCGGCCGGCCTCGAACCCGTCGAAACGCGGCTCGTCGCCGTAGCCACCCGGGCCGTCGCCGTAGTTGCCCGGCCGGTCGCCGTAGCCACCGGGGCCGTCGCCGTAGTTGCCAGGCCGGTCGCCGTAGCCACCGGGGCCGTCGCCGTAACCTCCCGGACCGTCGCCGTACTTGCCGGGACCGTCACCGTAGCCACCGCCCGGCGCGTCGCCGTACTTGCCGGGACCGTCACCGTAGCCACCGCCCGGGCCGTCGCCGTACTTGCCGGGGCCGTCGCCGTAGCCGCTGGAGCCGGCGGGCAGGCCACGCGGCGGCGGACCGCCGTGGCCCATCGGGGCGCCCTGTCCCATCGGGCCGGGACCACCCGGGCCGCGGGGCGGCTCGTAACCGCCCCGGGGAGCGTCGTATCCGCCGGCGAAGGCGCCGGTGGGCTCGTCGTAGCGGCCGTAGTGGTCAGCGGATGGGCCGGCCTGCGCCGTCATCGGCCGGGGCGGCATCGGCTGCGCGGCCGGCGGCATGCCACGGTCGTCACGCATCGGCGGACCCATCCGATCGGGCGGTCCCATCCGATCCGGGGGACCCATCCGATCCGGCGGACCCATCCGATCCGGCGGTCCCATCCGGTCGGGCGGACCCATCCGATCCGGGGGACCCATCCGGTCGGGCGGACCCATCCGGTCCGGAGGACCAAGGCGGTCGGGCGGGCCGAGGCGGTCGGCGTCGCGGGAGTCGCCGCCGCGGCCACCGGCGCCACCGCGCTCCTCCAGCTCGGCCAGCTGCCGCTCGACCCGGTCGAGGTGCAGGTCGACCTGCCACTCGTCGTAGCCGTTGAAGCGAACCCGGAAGACGACGTCGTGGACCTCCTGCGAGGCGACGGGGGCGCCCACCGGCTGGCCGTCGAGCGTCGCCTCGACCCGGTCCAGGAAAGCGTCGACCTCGTCGACCTTGTATCCCCGGCGGAGCGCCTTACGCCGGAAACGCTGACCCTGACTCGCCACTATGTCTCCTGGTCTCGTTCGCTACGCCCGGTCACGCCTTCTCCCCGGCCCGGTCGGTGTCGGTGTCCATGTCCTCGGCGGCGGCGAGCTGCCCACAGGCTCCGTCGATCTCGCGACCCCGCGTGTCCCGTACCGTCGTCGAGACCCCGGCCTCGCGCAACCGCCGGACGAACTCCCGCTCGACCGGCTTCGGGCTGGCATCCCAGCGGCTGCCCGGAGTCGGGTTGAGCGGGATGAGGTTCACGTGGACCAGTTTCCCGGCCAGCAGCCGCCCGAGCAGATCGGCTCTCCACGGCTGGTCGTTCACGTCCCTGATCATCGCGTACTCGATCGACACGCGACGCCCCGTCTGGGCCGCGTAGTCCCACGCCGCGTCCAGCACCTCGGACACCTTCCAGCGCTGGTTGACCGGCACAAGCTCGTCGCGCAGCTCATCATCGGGCGCGTGCAGCGACAACGCAAGGGTCACCGAGAGGTCTTCGCTGGCCAGTCGGCGGATGGCCGGGACCAGGCCCACCGTGGAGACCGTGATGTGACGCTGCGACAGCCCGAGCCCCTCGGGCGCCGGGGCGACCAGCCGACGGATCGCCGCGACGACCCGGGAGTAGTTGGCCAGCGGCTCGCCCATGCCCATGAAGACCACGTGCGAGAGGCGCGGCGGCGAACCCGCCACCGCTCCGGACGCGGCCACCCCGGCCAGGTAGACCGCCTGGTCGACGATCTCGGCGGTGGAGAGGTTGCGGGTCAGCCCGGCCTGGCCGGTGGCGCAGAACGGGCAGGCCATGCCGCAGCCGGCCTGGCTGGAGATGCAGACGGTGACCCGGTCCGGGTAGCCCATCAGCACGCTCTCCACCAGCGAGCCGTCGTGCAGCCGCCAGAGTGCCTTACGGGTCGCGCCGTCGTCGCAGGCCAGCTCGCGGACCGGGGTGAGCAGCCGGGGCAGGAGCCGGTCGGCGAGCTTCTCCCGGGTGGCGGCCGGCAGGTCGGTCATCTGCCCCGGATCGCGCACCAGGCGACCGAAGTAGTGGGTGGAGACCTGCTTGGCGCGGAACGCCGGCTCCCCCAGCTCGGTGACCAGGGCCCGGCGGCCGTCGAGGTCGAGATCGGCGAGGTGGCGGGGAGGCATCGCGGGCCGCCGACCGGGGGCGTCGGGGTCTGCGGGAATCAGCGGCAGGCTCGTCATGGCGCGTCCAGTCTGTCACGCCGGACGGCCGACACACCTGTCCGGAGGTGCCGAATCGCCCCCCGCCGCCCGGGAGGGAACACTGGCACCGGGTGATTCACGCCTCACTCCAGCACCGGAACGAAGACCGCCAGGAGCAGGTACGCGGTCGGCAGCGCGAAGAGGATCGAGTCCAACCGGTCCATCAGGCCGCCGTGCCCGGGGAGCAGGTTGCTCATGTCCTTGACCCCGAGATCCCGCTTGATCATGGATTCGGCGAGGTCGCCGAGGACGGCGGCGCCAGAGATCGCCAGCCCGAAGAGCGCGCCCCACCACGGGGCCACGTCGAGGGACAGCCAGAGCAGCAGGGCGCTGCCCAGCGCCGCGGCGGTGACCGAGCCGGCGAAGCCCTCCCAGGACTTCTTCGGGCTCACCGAGGGGGCCATCGGATGCTTGCCGAAGTTGACGCCGGCCGCGTACCCGCCGGTGTCGGAGAGGACCACGGCGGCCAGCGTCACCAGCACCCGCCACTCGCCGTCCTCGGGCGCCGCCAGCAGCGCGGCGAATCCGCCGAGGAACGGCACGTACACGGCGATGAGGGTGGCGGCGGTCAGGTCCCGCTGGAAGCCGCGCGGCCCGTCGCCGAGCCGCCAGACCATGGTGCCCAGCACCGTCACCAGCAGGCCGAGGCTGAGCGCGTCGGGACCGGAGAACCAGGCCAGCCCGATGCTGAGCACCCCGCCGGCGATCAGCGGCACCAGCGGCGGGTGGGCGCCGCTGCGGCGTACCGCCCGGGCCATCTCCCAGATGCCGACGCCGACTGCCGCGGCCACCACCACCAGGAAGGCGGGCCGGTAGAAGAACAGCGGCACCACGATCAGGGCGCCGAGGCCCACGCCGACGGCGATGGCCGCCGGCAGGTTGCGCCCGGCCCGACTCGGGACGGACTGCTGGGTCGGGGGCCGGTCGGCGCCGGCCCGGCGCCGACCGCGCTGCCGGCGGCCCGGGGGCCGCGCGGGCTCCGGCTCCGGCTCGACGTCCCGGACTGGTTCCAGCTGGGTGGTCGGGTACTCGGAGTCGTCGGGGTCGTGGCGGTGTCCGTTCATCGCCGCCGGGTCACCGCCCACCGTCAGGTCGGCGTACGGGCGGGCCGGCGACTCGGCGTACGGGTCGGGGAGAACGGCGGGACGACGGTGCCACTGGCCGGGATCGATGTCGGGCTCCGGCCAGTGGAGTGCGGGTGCCGGGGCGGAGGCATCGGGGCTGTCCCAGCCGCGGGGCTCGGTGCTGCCGTGGGGATCGAGGTGGGACATCACGCACCGAGCGGGACCGGTACGAGATCCACCAGATGACGCACAACCACAACCATTCCCCTACCCGCGCGACTGTTCCGTCCGGTTGACCTGCCCGACGGCCGGCCGATCCCCACCGTTCACCGCAGGGTGGCCGGGAATCGTGCCGAGCCTACTGCACCCACCGATCCCTCACGTCGGACCGGCCCCGCGGCAGCCCCCACGACGATGGCACCGGGCCCCGCCGCCCGGAGACGGATGGCGGAGCGCCGGTGCCACGATGTCGGCGCCGGTGGAGGCCGGCGTACGGCTCACACCTCGAGAAGCTCGTTCTCCTTGTGCTTGACCAGGTCGTCGACGGCGGCCACGAAGCGCTGGGTCAGGTCGTCGAGTTCCTTTTCGGCGCGGCGGCCCTCGTCCTCGCCGACCTCGCCGTCCTTGACGAGCCGGTCCAGCTCCTCCTTGCCCTTGCGGCGGATGTTGCGGATGGCCACCTTGGCCTCCTCACCCTTGTGCCGGGCGACCTTGATCATTTCTCGGCGGCGCTCCTCGGTCATCTGCGGGAGCAGGATGCGGAGCTGGTTGCCCTCGTTGTTCGGGTTGGCGCCGATGTCGGAGTCGCGGATCGCCTTCTCCATGGCGTTGATCTGCGAGTTGTCGTACGGCTTGATGATCACCATGCGCGGCTCGGGAACCCCGATGGACGCCATCTGGGGCAGCGGCGTGGGACTGCCGTAGTAGTCGATGATGATCTTGGAGAACATGGCGGCGTTGGCACGACCGGTACGGATCGCGCCGAACTCCTCCTTGGCGTGCTCGATGGCACGCTCCATCTTCTCCTCGGCCTCGAGGAGGGTGTCGTCGATCACCGGTCTCCTCGCCTCCTTCTTGTGCTCGTCGTGGGCTTGTCGTGTCGGAGGAACCGCTGAGGTCGGGGTCGCGCGACCGCTCAGGCGGTGATCAGGGTGCCGATCTTGTCGCCACCCACGGCCCGGATGATGGTGTCGTCGCCCTGCGCACCGAAGACCAGCATCGGCAGGCCGTTCTCCATGCACAGGCTGAACGCGGCGGCGTCGGCGACCCGCAGGTTACGCCGCAGCACCTCGGAGAAGGTGATCGAGTCGAACTTGCTGGCGGTCGGGTCGACCCGCGGGTCGGCGGTGTAGACGCCGTCCACGCCGTTCTTGCTCATCAGCACCACGTCGGCGCGGATCTCCAGGGCCCGCTGGGCGGCCACCGTGTCGGTGGAGAAGTAGGGCATCCCGGCGCCCGCGCCGAAAATCACCACACGGCCCTTCTCCAGGTGCCGGATGGCGCGAAGCGGGATGTACGGCTCGGCGACCTGGGCCATCGTGATCGCGCTCTGCACGCGCGTCTCGATGCCCTCCTTCTCCAGGAAGTCCTGCAACGCAAGGCAGTTCATCACGGTGCCGAGCATGCCCATGTAGTCGGCCCGGGCCCGGTCCATGCCGCGCTTCTGCAGTTCCGCGCCCCGGAAGAAGTTGCCGCCGCCGACCACCACCGAGACCTGCACGCCACGGCGGACCACGGTGGCGATCTGTCGGGCGATGGCCTGCACGACGTCCGGATCCACCCCGATCGCGCCTCCGCCGAACACCTCACCGGAGAGCTTGAGCACCACCCGGCGGGCCCGACCGGGGGGTGGTGCCGTCGGATCGTCCGCCGCCAGACTCCGGTCCCTCACAACCTGCGTCATCCGCCCGCCCTTCCCCATGCGCACGTCCCGTACGCCCCGTACCGCGAAACTGCCGTAGCCGACCCTATGCGACAAGGAGGCCGCGGTGCCTGTCGCGTACACCGGCGGCCTCCTCGTCGACGTTTCCCTACCGCGGACGCGCGGAGCGCCCGGGGCGGCTCAGGCCTGGCCGACCTCGAACCGCACGAAGCGGGTGACCTCGATGCCGGCATCGGCCAGCACCTGCTTCACCGTCTTCTTGTTGTCGGCGACCGACGACTGCTCCACCAGGACGTAGTCCTTGAAGAACGCGTTCACCCGGCCCTCGACGATCTTCGGCAGTGCCGCCTCGGGCTTGTTCTCCTCGCGGGCGGTCTGCTCGGCGATGCGCCGCTCGGAGTCGACGACGTCCGCCGGAACCTCGTCCCGGGTGAGGTACTTCGGCCGCATGGCGGCGATCTGCATGGCGACGGCGCGCGCGTCCGCGTCGCCGGCCTCGTCGGTCTTGCCGGTGAACTGCACCAGCACGCCGACCGCCGGGGGCAGGTCCTGGCTCTTGCGGTGCAGGTAGACGGCGGTGGTGCCGTCGAGCTTGGCGAACCGGTTGAGGACCAGCTTCTCGCCGATCTTGGCGGACTGCTCCTGCACCAGGTCGGCGACGGACTTGCCGTCCAGCTCGGTGGCGAGCAGCTCCTCGGCGGTGCCGGCGCCGCTGCGCTCGCCGTGCTCGACCAGCCGCTGGCCCAGCTCGATGAAGCCGTCGGTCTTGGCGACGAAGTCGGTCTCGCAGTTGAGCTCGAGCAGCGCCTTGCCGGAGTGGGCGATCAGCCCGTTGGCGGCCGTGCGGCCGGCCCGCTTGCCGACATCCTTGGCGCCCTTGACGCGCAGGATCTCGACGGCCTTGTCGAAGTCGCCCTCGGCCTCGGTCAGCGCCTTCTTGCAGTCCATCATGCCGGCGCCGGTGAGGTCGCGGAGCTTCTTGACGTCCGCGGCGGTGAAGTTGGACATGGCTCTCTCTTCGGTTTGAGACTGCGGGTGGGTTGGTCCTGGTGCCGGTTACCCGGATCCGGGCGCGACGTGCCCGGCGTACCTGCCGCTTCCCCGCCGCCCGGGAAACGGGCGGCGGGGAAGCGGCGGTGCGGTCACTCCGCGGCGGCGGTCGCCGGCTGCTCGGCCGGCGGGGCCGACTCGGCCTGCGGGGCCTCGGCCTGCTCGTCGGCCTTCTTCGGCTCCTCGAGCAGCTCGCGCTCCCACTCGGCCAGCGGCTCGTCGGAGGCGACGCCCGGCTCCGGCTTCTCGTCGCTGCCGCGACGACGGCCGGAACGGGCGATCAGGCCGTCGGCGACCGCGGCGGCCACGACCTTGGTCAGCAGCTCGGCCGAGCGGATGGCGTCGTCGTTGCCCGGGATCGGGAAGTCGACCTCGTCCGGGTCGCAGTTGGTGTCGAGCACCGCGATCACCGGGATGCCCAGCTTGCGGGCCTCGTCGACGGCGATGTGCTCCTTCTTGGTGTCGACCACCCAGATCGCCGCCGGGAGCTTCTGCATGTCCCGCAGACCGCCGAGGGTACGGGTCAGCTTGATCTTCTCGCGGGAGAGCTGCAGGGTCTCCTTCTTGGTGTACCCGGCGGCGGTGCCACTCAGGTCACCCAGCGCCTCCAGCTCCTTCATCCGCTGGAGCCGCTTGTACACCGTCTGGAAGTTGGTCAGCATGCCGCCGAGCCAGCGGTGGTTGACGTACGGCTGACCGACCCGGGTCGCCTGCTCGGCGATGGCCTCCTGGGCCTGCTTCTTGGTGCCGACGAAGAGGATGCTGCCACCCTCGGCGACGGTCCCCCGCACGAACGAGTAGGCCTTCTCGATGTAGTCGAGGGTCTGGCGCAGGTCGATGATGTAGATACCGTTGCGCTCGGTGAAGATGAAGCGCTTCATCTTCGGGTTCCAGCGCCGGGTCTGGTGCCCGAAGTGGACACCGCTCTCCAGCAGCTGACGCATGGTCACGACGGCCATGGTGGGGTACTCCTCGTGGTCCCTGGTTGTTCCGCCCGGCCGGCGGCCGGGCGTCCTGGCGCCCGGTTGACGGCCATGCGGGCCCGACCAAGATCGGGACCAGGGAGGCCGTCGCCCCACGACGACTCGTGGAGAGGGCGCGCGAGGTCGACCGCACAAGGCGGTCGCCAGTCGACCAGTGTACGCCCCTTCCCCGCCCCCGATGCCTCGGGTTCAGGGAAGGGGCCGAAACGCCCATTTCCGGCATGTCGACGCCCGATCGCCGTCAGATGGACGGGGCCCACCCGCCTGGGCTCAGCGGACCGCGAGGGCCGCGGCGACGAAGAGCACCACGCCGACGGTCAGGTACGCCGTCGGCGGGCGCAGCCAGCCCCGGCTCCCCTCCGCCAGCGACAGCCCGCCGGTGCGCAGCCCGTACAAACCGACCGCGAAGATCGGCAGGCCGCAGACCAGGAAGATCCCCACCAGAGTGTCGGCGGCCGAGACCGGGCCACCGGTCACGCCGCTGAGCAGCACCCGCATCGCGGGGACCTCGAACGCGACGACCAGCAGGGTGAAGAGCGCGGCGAGCGCCGGCCGCCGGGTCCGGTAGACCCCGTCGCCCGCGGGCGGTCCCGGGTGCGGCGCGAGCACCGGCGGGTACGCCGGCAGCTCCCCCGCCGGGAGTTCGGTACGGGGCGCGATCGGCGACATCGGGCCGGTCGGCATCTCCAGCGGGTTCGGGTTCTCGACCGGTCGGGCGGGCTCGACGACCGGCGTCTCCACCGGGTTCGCGGCCTCGGCCGACCGGCCGGGCGCGACGATCGGATAGCCGCCCAGCGGGGCCGGGCGGGTCGGTTCCGCGGCCCGCTCGACGGGGCCCGCCCCGGCCAGGACGTCGGCGCCCGACGTCGACACCGCGTCGCGGGCCTCCCTGGATTCCCGGGCGGCACGCCGGCCCGGACGGTCGGCGGGCAGTTCCCCGGACACGTCGGGATCCGCCTCCGCCCGGCGCGAGCGGCTCGCCCGGTATGCCTCGTTCTCCGAGCGGGCGTCCCCGAGCGGCGGCACCGCGGCGAAGCGCCCCGAATCGCCCTCGCCGAACCTCGCGGACTCCGATGCGGTGACGACGAACCGGCCGGAGTCCTCCGGCCCCCCGAAGCGACCCCGATCGGCGTCGACGGCGCCAAAACGACCAGAGTCGGGCTCGACGGCACCGAAACGACCAGAGTCAGGTTCCACGGCACCGAAACGACCGGAATCAGGTTCGACGGCACCGAAGCGGCCGGAGTCGGGTTCCGTTGACGCGCCGAAGCGTCCCGGCTCACCGCGCCGGGTTCCCGCGGACTCGCCGTAGCGGCCGTCCTCCGCGGCCCGGCGCTGCTCGGGGGCGCTCAGGTCGTCGTCCCGGTACCGGGCCTCGGCCGGGTCGCGCCAGTCCGCCTCACCGTAGCCACGCTCACGGTCGCGGTCGGCGGGGTACCAGCGCGACTCCTGATCTTCGACAAAGTTCCGTCGTCCGTCCACGTCCGGCACCGTATGCGACCGGCTCCACGGACGCCATCCGCCCCCTGGGCGACCGCGTTTCCCGAGCCCCGGGCACCTTCGGTTCCCCGAGCGCCGGGTCACCGCACGGTGACGGCCAGGGACCACACCGGACGAGCAGTGCACGGTTCCCGGCCGTTGGCCCCGGTCGCCGTCGGTGAGCCGGACACGCCGCCGAGCGGGAAGCGCGGCGACGCCCGAGGGTCGCGACGGTGCGAGCCGGTCCAGCTCCGTGGTGAGCCGCGCCCAGTTCGTGGCACGACCCGCCACCGCCAGCCGCTTAGCACACCGAGGGCATGATCGTCCGTTCGTCCACAGTCCGCCCGTCGTCCACAGATCCCGCGACGCGGGGCGGCGCCTGCCCGCCCGCAGGGGGCACCGTGCCGGGCATGACGAAGCGGAACCAGGCGGTCGGCGCGTACGGCGAGCGGTGCGCCGTCCGGCACCTGATCGGGGCGGGACTGCGCCCGGTGGCCCGAAACTGGCGCTGCCCGGCCGGGGAGATCGACATCATCGCCTGGGACGGGCCGGTGCTCGCCTTCTGCGAGGTGAAGACCCGCCGCACCGACGAGTTCGGTCCGCCGGCCGAGGCGGTCGTACCGGCCAAGGCCCGGCGGCTGCGCGGGCTCGCCGCCCGATGGCTCGCCGACACCGGCACCACCGCCGACGAGGTGCGTTTCGACGTCGTCTCGGTACGCCTCACCGGCGCCGGCCCCGCCCTCGTCGAGCACCTCAAGGGGGCGTTCTGAGATGGCCGGGCACGACGGGACGGGCTCCGCCGTCGAGGGCCGGCGGGTGGCGTCGTGAGCTACGCGAAGGTGCTCTGCGTGGGTCTGGTCGGCGTCACCGGGCACCTGGTGGAGGTCGAGGCAGACCTGGCGGCCGGCCTGCCGGCGGTGGTCATCTCGGGGCTGCCCGACACCGCCCTGCACGAGGCCCGGGACCGGGTCCGCGCAGCCGTGGTCAACTCCGGTCAACGGTGGCCCAACCGGCGGATCACCCTCAACCTGCTGCCGGCCGACCTGCCGAAGTTCGGCTCCGCCTTCGACCTGGCGATCGCGGCGGCCCTGCTGGGCGGCTCCGGTGAGCTGCCGCTGCTGCCGTTGGAACACGTGGTGGTCCTGGGCGAGTTGGGCCTCGACGGCACGGTCCGCCCGGTGCGCGGCGTGCTGCCGATGGTCGCCGCTGCCGCCCGGGCGGGCGTCGACAAGGTCATCGTCCCGGCCGGCAACGCCGCCGAGGCGGCGGTCGTCCCCGGGGTCCGGGTCCGGGCGGTCGACACGTTGCACCGGCTGGTCAGCTTCATCCGCGACGGCTCGCCCCTGATCGAGCCGGCGGCGGACTCGGCCCCGCAGGCCGGCGGCGGGCCTGACCTGGCCGAGGTCGCCGGGCAGGGGCTGGGCCGAAGGGCGCTGGAGGTGGCCGCCGCGGGCGGGCACCACCTGGCGCTGGTCGGGCCGCCGGGCGCCGGCAAGACCATGCTCGCCGAGCGCCTGCCGTCGATCCTGCCCGAGCTGGACGACGAGGCCGCGCTGGAGGTCACCGCGCTGCACTCGATCGCCGGGCTGCTGCCGCCCGGTGGCCGTTTGCTGCGCCGTCCACCGTTCCAGGCACCCCACCACACGGCGACGGTGCCGTCGCTGCGCCGATGGTGGGTGCCTCCGCCTGGATATGGCGGGGCCCCCGGGCTGGCGGTCAACTCGGGGGCCCCTGGTCTCGCAGGCTTACTCGCGGACGTAGCCGACGGCTGGCGGCACCCCTCGCCGAACCCACCCCAACATGCGGCCATATAGCTCCACCCCATCCGGCGGTTTCGGGTACAGCCGGGTCAGGTCGGCAGTCGCCTCCCACAACAACCCCGCCATGTCGATCGCGAGGGTCCGGCGGTCGCCGTCGTACTCGGCGAGCAGGTCGAGCCGCCCCTGGCCGCAGGGCCACGGGTGGGCGCACGCGGCGCAGAACCACAGGGGTTTCACGGGCGAGTGTCGCTGGGTCACTTCGGGCCTCCCGGGGTGGGGTCGGTGTTGCAGGTGCAGCACCCCCGCCCGCCGGGCTCCGCCTCCACCGGGCGGGGGGCCATAGATCCATCGCACCCCGGGGCTTGTCCCCCTGTCAACCCTGACGCGCCCACGTAGGCGTGACGGCTTAGACGCGCTCACGTTGGCAGGTCTACCCGCGTCTACCCTTCGTTGGCATGACCGAGCAGGAGGGGCCGGGCGAACTCGTCGCAGCCGGCGAGATTCTGGCGATGCTCGGCGTAGGCCGGTCCCGGTTTCGCCAGATCCAGCAGCAGCCCGCGTTCCCGCGCCCGTATCAGGTCCTGTCGGTCGGCTCCATCTGGCTCAAGCGAGATGTCGAGCGCTACATCGCCGAGCACCGTCGCCCCCGCCCGCCAGCGGACGACGAGGAGTAGGCCCGACGACCGCTCTCCCGCATCCACGGCGGCCACGGAAAAGCCCCGGGGTGTCGCCGCACCGCCGGGGCTCGTCGTGGCTCCCCTGAATCAACCGACGGGCTCCTCCTCCGCTTCCTCCTCGGCCCATTCGCCCGCGCTGGGTCCCGCGACGTCCCAAATCGACATGTAGATCTGGCAGTACCGGGTGTCTCGCTCGTCGTCGTCGGTCACCTCCAGCAGCCAACCCGCCAACCGGACCTCCATCAGGTTCATTGCGCACTCGGGGATCCACCACCGGGCCGCAACGAACGGCACCAGCGGGTCGGGGTCCCCGTTCGCCAGCGACCACCGGACCTGCCGGATCGCGTCTTCGACCGCCAGCCCGAGGCAGATCTCGGCCTCCGCCAGCAGCTCGACCCGATTCATTTGGCCGCCTCCTCAATCTCGGTGTATTTGCCGGCCTCGGCGGTCTTCGTCTCGCCGCCCCGGGTGGTGTAGGTCGCCACCCCTGCCCTGTCGATGGTCGCGTCGTACTCGTGCCGGCCGATCTTTATCCGGGCCTGCCGGGGCTTGGCCTTCGCGGCCTTCCGGGCGGCCCGCTCGGCAAGCTTGTCCAGCCGACCCCGAATGCCGGCTTCGACCTGGTGACCGAACCCGAAGCCCCGGGAGGCGGCCAGGGGGTCGCCTTCGCGGGCCTGGTCGTCCTCGGTCCAGCGAACCTGCAGGCCCGCCACCCCGGCCCGGATGAGCATGCTCTTCAATTTCGCGTCGTGGCCCTGGGCGAACTGGCGGTTCGTCATCCGGTCGCACCCGGTCGTCTCGGTCACCTGGTCACCGTCCAGCACTGCGAACGAGCGGCAGGCGCAGGGCTTCAACGCCCCGGGGCGGGTCCTCTTGGCCATTTCGCTTCTCCTGGGAGTAGATGATCTTGCTTACCTCCCAGGAAAACACCCAGGTACAAAACGGCACAACCCCCCCGGTCAGCCCGGACGTGTCGAACCTGCCCCGAGGCAAGCCGGCCCCCGGATATAGCGCGGGGGCGGCCAGGACAAGGACCCCCGACCGCCCCGCCCCGGGTTCTCCAGGCCCGCAGCGGTCGGGGAGCTTTACCGGGTCAGTGCCTCGCCTGCATTTCGGCGAGAAACGCCCGACGCCAGGCCATGTGCAGCTCGCGCACCCTCGGGGTGTCCCGCCCCCCGACGTTCGCTTTGGCGGCCTGGTACTCGAACCGGGCGAGCAGCGCCTCCCGTTCCAGCGAGGCCACCGGCACGCGCCGATGGCGCGGCAGCTTAACCGACGCCTTCCCATTCGCCTGCGCCGTGGCCGCCGGGTTCGCCGGGAACGTGACCGGCCCGGCCTCGTAGAGCGTCACCCTACGGATGGTCCGCTCGGGCAGCCCGTTCGGATTCTTCGGGCTGCGCTTTGGGTCGTGGTCCCAGGTGTCCTCGTCCACCGCGAACATGAAGCTCGACCCGTAGGCCCCCGCCTTGAGGCCCGGCAGCAGGTCGCGGTTGTAGCTGGTGTCGTACAAGGCGACCCGCATGGCCGGCGAGTCGGCCTCCTCGGCCAGATAGGTCGTCGTGCCGAGCAGCTTGCCCCCGATGTTCGGGTCCGCGCCGTGGTTGAACAGCGTCTTCACCGAGTAGGTGCCATCGCTGCGCCGAAGATCTTGGATGGTCTGGGCGAACGCGCCCCGCACCGTCCGTTCGAGGAATCGGCCCTCCCAGGGGGTGTAGACCTCATACCACTTGTTGAACGGGCTGAACCGAAGCTCCAGCTCCTCCAGCCCGCCACCACTGCCCGACCGGGTGGTCCGGCGGCCAGCCGAAGCGACCACCGGGCCCCCGACGCGGGCCAACAGACGCGGCCCGCCCACCTCAGTAAATCCCCGGGTCGTCGGCGGTCGACTCCGGCTGCGGCTGCTTGGCCTTAGCACCCTCGGGGTCGAGCTTGTCCCACAGCTTCGACCAGGAGTCCTGCAGCTTCGCCTCCTCGGCGTGGGCACCCCGGCCCTTGTCCCACCAGCGCTGGCCCAGCCGGATGTCCTTCTCCCTCGCCCACAGCGCTGCCAGGCAGTGGTTGGCTCCGCTCACCGACTTGTCGGCCTGGTCCACCCACACCCGGGTCTTGCGCAGCAGCAGGTCGCGTCGCTCGGCCTGCCTGGCAACGTCGAGCCCGTCACGGCCCTTGTGGTCGGTCAGGTGCCCGTGGAGTTCGAGCACCACCCGCCGAGTCTCGGCCATTTCCTCCAGCCACTTCGTCAGGGCCTTCGCGCTGCCGGTCGGGTAGTCGGGCACCGGACGGCCGACGATGCGGCCAGCCCGACCGAGCAACGTCTCCCGGCCCTTGCGGCACTTCCGGTCGCAGTACACCTTCTCGGCCCCCGGGCCGGTCGGCACCTCGAACTGGGCCCTGCAATGCGGGCAGGTCCGGGTCGGCGGGGCGGGCCTCATCGCCTCGGCCTTGGTGTCGGCGAACAGGTCCGGTCGGGCGGTCGGGAGCCGAGGATCCCACCACTCCTCGCCCTTCTCGATGTGCGCGCGCCCGATGCCCTCCTCGTCGGTAAAGCCGACTCCGCCAGTGATCTTCGGGTACCAGGGCCCCTGCTTTCCAGCCATCGTCTCCCCCTCGTTGATCTTGGCTGCCAATCCCAGCGAAGCACGTCGATTTGATGAGTCAGGAGCCAATATCGGGAGCCTTCGGGAGGGGTCAGGGGCGGCCAGGCCAACGAGCGATGTCGGCCGGGTCGCCGTAACGCTTCGCCGCGTTGTAGGTGGCACCCTCGGACCTCAACCCGACCTCGGCCGCGATCTCCAGCCAAGGTTTGCCCTCGGCCCGCAGCTTGGCCGCCTTCTGACCTCGGAGCCGGCGGGTGTAGTCCCGGTGGCTCTCGCCGTAGACATCCCGTTTGGCTGACGCCTGATCGACCAGGGCCCTACGTCGTGCCGTCCGCTGCTCCCGAGCCCGACGACGGGCCTCCGAGCACCCCTCCCGGGCCCTCTCCTGCGCAGCCCTGGCCTGACGCCAGGCGGCCAACTCCGGCGGGGGTCCGAACGCCTCGGGGACGCAGTGGCCGAGCTTGTGACCCCGGCGGGTCGAGTTGTTCGCCCGAGCTGGCCACCCGCAGGACTCGCAGGGCAGCCAGCGCATCAACTCGGCGCAGACCGGCGAGCAGGTCCTCACCCCACGGTGGGCCTCGGTCGGGTTCATTCGCCCAGCGCAGACCAGGCAGGCGCAGTTGCAAGGTTCCATCGGACGAGGAAACCACCCTGGCCGATGGCGGTTTTCACCCAAGATCCCCCCGAGGTCCGGGGGGAGATGAGAGCGAACGAGGGGGCGGGGTCGTCCATTGCCTTCGTCCCAAAAGAGCGACCTGCGGCCGGGGCCTGTCGGTGACGGAGGCTGCCGCGTGGCGACCAGAGCGGGCAGCCAACAACCGACCGGCGCAGAACCCCGGAGTGCGGAGGGGGTGTAGGGGTGTAGTCGCTACACCTCTCCGGGCGATGAGAAGCCTGGAGCCCTTATACGGGGGGTGACACTACGCATTTATTATCATCTATCTTACGAAGCCAGGGGCCGCGTGCTGGCTGCCCCGTCTCCTGTCGTCTGACACTGCCCGTCACCACCTACGCCGGAGGGGGTGTAGAGGACTACACCCCTACACCCCCTCCGGCCGTCCGCCCCGGCTTACCTCCCGGTCAGGCGGTAGTACGTCGCCGTGCCGTTGTTGGCGGCCTGATTCGGCCGCCGCTCGATCACCAGCCGCCCGGTCTGCTCCAGCAGCTCGGTTGCCTGGTCGAAGTGGGGCCGCAGCTTCGCGTCGATCTTGTAGAGCTGCTTGCGGACCAGCTCGCCCCCCGGGGCCTTCCCGAGCTTGGTCATGATCGCGTTGCAGGTTTTGGCGGTGGCCGCCTTGTCCGTCTCCTCGGCCTTCACCACCTCGCGCTCGGCGTCGAACTCGGCCCGCGCGCGGTTCTTCTTCGACTGGACCGACCGCAGCACCCTGTAGCAGATGTCGCGGGTGTCCCGGGAAACGCCCATGACCAGCCGGGCCAAACGCCAGTCGTCGTCGCTGACCTCGAACCGCCCGTCCAGCAGCCCGAGCAGTGCTGCCACCTTGAGCTGAGTGAGCAGGGCGTGACCGTCGATCGAGTCCACCGTCTGCTCGAACAGGTCGAGCTTGTTGCGGGCCCGGCGCGCGTCGATGATCTCGGTCCGGGCCTGCTCGCAGATCTCGATGATCAGCGTCTCCTTGACCTCCACGGGGTCCAGCTCGTTCCCACTGCGTTGGTCCCCGCAGGGGGCCCACTCCGGCCGGTCATGCCAGCCGCGCAGGGTGGCCGCCCCGGTGCCCGGGGTCCGCCACGAGATCGAGGCGTCGCAGTTGGGCGCGGCGAACCGAGATCGGTCCTCGTCCTGGTTAACCGGCATGAACAACCACCGCTGAGCCGTCCCCGCGTCGACCGCATCCTGATTTAGCAGCAGCTCGGACTTCGCCGGCTGGATGCCCGCGATGATCGCAGCCCGGTAACCGTGCTGCCGAACCGGTCGCCGCTTCTCCTCGGTGGCGTACGCCGCGCCGAGCTGCTGCGCCATGAACATCTTGAGCAGGGTCGGCATGAGGGTCGAGGCGTTCATGGAGGCGTGAGCGCTGACCGACCCGATCTCGGACACCTTGAACAGCGCGGTGTCGTTGTATTGCACCGGGCCTTCCTTGGTCGACGCGGTGTAGGCGGCTTCCAAGCCCTGCCCGGTCGCCGGCTCCAGTACCGGCACCACCGCCGAGCTATGGGCGAACATCTCGGCCGCAACGTCCATTGCCGCGTCCTTGCCACCCGAGGACCCGCCCACCAGGCCGATATAAACGTTCAGCGACGCGGCCGAGCCGATCGTCGGGGGCAGTTTGACGTGCGGCCCGATCCGGCAGGCGACGTGCGCCAGGACCGCCCCGAGCAACGCCCACTCGCCCACGAACCGAGCCCGTGCGGTCTGCCTGATCCGGGCCAGCACCTCCCGCTCACCCCAAATGGCCGACGCGGCCTCCCGGAGGGTCACCGGAAGCCTCCGGTCCTCGGTGCGGGTGCCGGTAGCCGCCGGGGCCTCCCGATTCGCGGACGGGCCAGCGGAGGCCACCGCAGGGGTCCTCTCGGGCAGCGGGTCCCCGTAGCCCTCCGCCCGCAGATCCCGGGTCACCTGCTTCATCGTCTCGGTGCTGGTGCTGCCGTACTTGATGTGGGCGTAGACCTCGCCGGCCGACAGGGGCTCGTTCTCCGGCAGGGTGCCGCCGGAGCTGAACGCGTAGAAGACCTGCCGCCCGCCCTCGACCTTGATGTTGCCGCTCACCCCGTCGCGGACCGACTTGCCCGGTCGGGCGTAGTGCCGGTTGCCCCCGGACTCGTGGGCGAACGTCCAGCCGTCGGACTCCAGCAGCGTCCCGAGGTCGCCCCGCTCGGCGTAATCGTCCAACGGCGACTTGCCCTCGATCCGGTTTACCGACGGGGCGACGAGCCGGGATCCCACCGACGCACGGGCCGGGGTCTGCGGGACCGCCGGAAGCGGCACGGAGGGCATCGTCGGGGCCACCGGGGCGGCCACTGCCTGCCGCGCCGGGACCGTCGCGCCGTTGTTGGCTACCCGCTTCGCCCGCTGGGCCTCGTCCCACCCGTCCGGTTTCGGCAGGGCCTCGGCGATCGGCTGCCAGGCGACACCGGAGGGCGACCCGCCGAACGACTGCTCGACGGTGTAACCCGAGTTGCCGGGGGCGACGATCAGGCCAGCCCGAGCCCGGAAGTCGACCCCCGCCCACGGCAGCTTCGCCAACCCCTGCTCGCTCCCGCTGAGGAAGTAGAGGTGAACACCGCCGGAACGGGTGCGGACCCTCATCGACCAACCATCGACCAACCCGAGGTCGGTGAGCCGGTCCAGCGAGGCCAGCCCCGGGGCCCCCTCCTTGACGTCGACGTCCACGACGTCGGGCCCGTGGGTCTGATCGGGGGCGGCCACCGGAGCCCGACCGGTACGGATGCCGACCCATGCCCCGGGGCGACGGGCCCAGAGCTGCCGGATCTTCTCCGGGTCGGTCGTGGTCCCGTCGAGCTGCCAGTCTCGCCCGTAGCTCGGGGCCTTCGTGTTGGGCTGCACGGGGGTGACCGGGAATCCGCGCTCGGCCCAGTAGAGCGCCAGGTCGAGCCCGGTGGGCAAGGCCTCGCCCACCTTTGGCGGTTCAATCACCTGCATGCCGGCTGCCCCCCGATCTCCCGCCGGGGCGGCTGCTGTCCCGCCTTCACGAGGGCGGCCGGCAGGCCACACCCCGGAACGCCGCACGGGGCCCACAGGCAATCGAACACGAGCGGCACCCGCTCGGCGCAGGTGAAAAGCTTGGCCTTCATCGCGACCACACCCGCTCGGGCATCCCGATGACCACACCCCGGCGGCCCGCCGCCCGAATCTCCGTCGCACCCTGGGGCAGCCTCCGGCCGTGGGCTTTCCACTCGACCAGGACCGCATCCGGCAGCACCCGAACCGGCCCGTTGACGTGCTCACACTTCGGGTCGGCGCAGAATAGCCAGGCGTCGGCGGTTCGACCGGCGATGGTTACGGCGGTCCCATGTGCCAGGGCCAACTGGAACGCCTTCCCGGTCGCCTCCCGCAAGCTCCCGGACGACAGGACGTCAATCGGGACGGTCACCTCGGGGCACGGGCCGGGAGTCCCGTCCATCGGCCCGCCGGGCGTGGTCACGATCATTCGCTTCATCTCTCCACCTCCGTAGTTGCTGCTTCCGTTCCTGCTCCGGGGTGCGGAGGCGTCGACTTGTCCCGCTGGGAAATCGCGTGGTTGGCTGGATCTTGGTTGGTTGCTGCTGTTCCTCCGGGTTCTCTCCTCTCCGGGTCCGCCCCGGTCCGCTCACCACGGGCCGGGGCGGTCCTGCATCCGGTCACCGGAGGTCGCGGTAGGTCGGGCCTAGGGTGGCGGCCAGCGTGGCGAGGGAGTCAGCGGCCAGCACCGGGCCGAGCGGGCGACGGAACAGCCGGCGGATTCGGTTGCGGAGACGGTGGCCCATCAGGCGGCCCGCCCCTCGGCCCCGGTGACCGGAGGCAGCAGCGAGCGCAGTCGGGCAAGCTGCTCCGAGTTTGGGGCGGGGGCTGAGTTGACGAGCGCTTCTAGCTGGATCTCGACCCGGGTAACGTCCCGCTCGACCCGGGCGGCCAGGGCCTCAGGGCTGCTCTTGCCGCAGCGGCGGACGATGTTGCCATAGGTCGAGTTGAGCGGCTGGAGCCGGTCACGGGTCGATTCGGGCAGTCGGATGTGGCGCGCAGCCATGGTCGCGAGTTCCTCCGTGTTGGAGATCTCGCGATCTACTCGGTCGATCGAGTCATCGCCTGCGGGCGTTTAGGTGACGCCGTCCACCTGCATTGACGGGCGCTGGCTCGACATCCCCAGCACGCTGGCCCGGCCCCGACCCCCAGGGAGGCTCGCGTTCGTCCCCAGGCCCGTATCGGGTGCAACACCAGCTAATCACACACCCCCGATGGGTGCCGCACCCATACCTACTGTCTAAATCGCACCCTCCCGGTGCCAGGTCAGCCGGTCCGCGACCCGGTGTCGACACGTCGGCTTACGGCACTCGTCGCACCATCGGTTCGTCTTCACCCGGCCCACTCGGAGCTGTCCGACCAGGCCCGGAGACAGCACCTCCCGAGCGACCGCCCGGCGGGCCGGCATCGGCGCTGCCTCCAGCCGGGCCCGAATGTCGCCCCCGGCACCGAGGAAGGCGGCCAGCGCGGGCGGGGTGAGTAGCTCCCGCTCTCGCTGCTCCAGCGACTCCACCTCGGCAAGCCACTTCCGTTCGGCTGCACCAGCCATCTTCGGTGTGATCAGCTCGGCAGCAAGCTCGTTCTCCAGGTCGACCAGGTTGCGGCGCACCACCGCCAACCGGGCCTGCACCTGCTTGACCTCCGGGCTGTCGCCCCGTTTGCGGGTCAGCTCCCGGTACACGTCCTCCCGGCTGAGGTACCCAACCATCACGTCAAGCGCGATCCGGTCGAGCAACTCCTCATTCACCTGGATCCCACAGTTCGCGTGGCACCGGTAGTGGGGTGGCTCGCCCCCGCGTTTGGAGCTGGTCATCGGTGCGTCGCACCTGTCGCAAGCTGCGATCATCGACAGGAGGTGCCGCCCCTGCCCGTCCCGGTTCACCCGCCGGGCGGGGTTGCTCAGAATCGCCTGCACGGTGTCGAACTGGGCCGGCTTGACGATCTCCGGCCACACCGCCTCATAGACCTGCCCGCCCTTGCCTCTGGCCGCCCGCGTCGAGTGTCGGCGACGACCGGCATAGCTGTCCCGGGTCGCCATGCCCCGTACGACCTGCTCGGACAGCGGGCGGCCAGCCCGGGAACGCACCCCGGCCGCCTCCAGGTCGATGGTGATCCGGCGCAGCGAGTCGCCCGCTTCTAGCCGATCGAAGATGGTCTGGATGATCTCGGCTTCCTCGGGCACGATGACCTGCCGCAGCAGCTCGCCGGTCTGCGGGTCGTACTCTCGGCGATAACCGAACGGGGCCCGCCCGTGCATCCAGCCCGCTCGGGCCTTCTGGCGAACGGTCCGCTTGACCCGCCGGCTGGTCTGCGCAGACTCGTACTCGGCCCGGACAGCTCCGGTTAGCAGGGTCGCCCGGTCGTCCGCGTTGCTGGGGTCGTACAGCTTCCCGACATCGGACACCCAGACCCGCACGTTGGCCGCCTCCAGTAGTGCGAGCGCTGCGTCCCACTCGCCGACCTTCCGACTGAACCGGGACAGCTCCCACAGGCCGAGGATGTCGGCCTCGAACCTGCCCGCTCGCAGGTCCGCCAGCAGCTTCGCGAAATCGCCTCGGACCTTCGCGGCGTACCGGCTGGCCGAGATCCCGTCGTCCGCATAGGACTCGCCGAGATGCCACCCCCGCGTGTCTGCGTCCTCGCCCAGCTCGGCGAACTGCTCGTTTACCGACTCCGACTTGCCCCGCTGGTTGTCCGAAACCCGGAGGTAGGGGCGCATTATCTCGGTGTCACGCATGGGCCATCCCACCACGGTCCTTGGCCTGGGCACCACCCATGGACGAAGGGCCGGAGTGCCGTCGCTGGTCGGGGGCGGCTCCGGGCTGGCCCGCCCCGGCGCGATCTCCCTCGCCCACCGGGGCGTGCTCTTCCTCGACGAGGCGCCCGAGTTCAGCAGGGGGGCGCTGGAGGCACTGCGCCAGCCGCTGGAGAACGGCCGGGTCCGGCTGGCCCGCAGCCGTGGCGGCGCCGAATACCCGGCCCGTACGCAACTCGTGCTGGCGGCCAACCCGTGCCCGTGCGCCAAGCCGGCCGGTGACGCGTACTGCGAGTGCCCGCCGCAGGCCCGGCGGCGCTACCTCAGCCGTCTCTCCGGCCCGTTGCTGGACCGGATCGACGTGCAGGTGAAGCTGCCGCCCGTCCGGGCGGCGGAGCTGATGGAGGCCACGGTGGGCAGTGAGGCCTCCGGCGCCGTCGCCGCGCGGGTGGCGGTCGCCCGGCAGGCGGCGGCCGTGCGCTGGGCGGTGCTCGGCCGCCGGCTCAACGCCGAGATACCCGGCCCGCACCTGCGCCGCCCGCCGTGGCGGCTGCCCGGGCCGGACACCGCCGAGCTACGGGCCCGGCTGGACTCCGGATCGCTGTCGGCCCGGGGTTTCGACCGGATCATCCGCCTGGCCTGGACGATCGCGGACCTGGACGGTCGGGACCGGCCCGACCGGGAGGACGTCCGGGAAGCCATCCAACTGAGGACGGGAGACGCCACGTGAACACCGACGAGGAGACGCTGGCCCGGGTGGCCCTGACCTGGCTCGCCGAGCCGGGCACCCGGTCGGTGCACCGGCTGGTCGACCGGCTCGGACCGGTGGCGGCGCTCGACCTGCTGCTCGACGGGGGTGCCCCGGAGGAGACGCTGCGCAACACGGTGGCGGCCCGCTGCGCCGCCGGTGACGCCCGGGCCGTAGCGGCCGAGGCGTTGGCCCGTACGGACCGGCTCGGTGCCCGGATCGTCGTCCCCGGCGACGACGAGTGGCCCGTCCGGGTCGACGAACTACGCCGGCTCCGGCTGCCCGGCGCGTACCGGCGGGTGGATGTCGAGACCGCTCCCCCGCTCTGCTTCTGGGTGCGCGGCTCGTGGCCGCTCGGCGAGGCGTTCGACCGCTCCGTCGCGGTCGTCGGCGCCCGGGCCGCCACCGGGTACGGCACGCACGTCGCCACCGAGCTCGGCTACGGGCTCGCCGACCGGGACTGGACCGTCGTCTCGGGCGGCGCCTTCGGCATCGACGCCGCAGCCCACCGGGGCGCGCTCAACGCCGGCGGCGTCACCGTGGCCGTGCTCGCCTGCGGCGTGGACCGCCCGTACCCGATGGGCAACGCGGCGCTGTTCGACAGGATCGCCGACACCGGGCTGCTGGTCAGCGAGTGGATGCCCGGAGCCGAGCCGCTCAGGCCCCGGTTCCTCATCCGCAACCGGGTGATCGCGGCCGGCACCCTCGGCACGGTGCTGGTGGAGGCCGCCGCGCGCAGCGGCGCCACGCAGACCACCCACCGGGCGCTCGCCCTGTACAAGCCCAGCATGGTGGTGCCCGGCCCGGTCACGTCGGCGATGTCCGTCGGCGCCCACGAGACGTTGCGGGAGCATCCGAAGACCCGACTGGTGACCGGGGTCGCGCAGGTGCTGGAGGAGGTCGGGCGGATCGGCGACCTGGCGCCCGTACCGCGCGGCCCGCAGCGACCGGTCGACCTGCTCGACGACGACGCACGGGCCGTCGTCGAGGCGATGCCCCGCCGGGGCGCGGTGGGCGTGGACGTCCTCGCCGCGCGGGCCGGGGTGCCCGTCCGTACCGCGCTGCGGAAGCTGTCGATGCTGGAGGAGTTGGCCCTGGTGCTCCGCCGCGACGACGGGTACGCCCTCGCGCCGCCGCCCGCCAGGAAGGCGACCGGTACGCCCTCGGCCACCCCGGAGGGATCGTGAGCAGCGGTCAGTCACCCTCGAAACGGATCTCCATCGCGCGGTCCTCCCGGCAGCGCCGCACCAGCCGGTCCAGTCGGCGCACGTGCGTCATCTCCGGCGTCGACCGGGCCACCTCGGCGAGGCAGCGCACCTCGGCGAGGAGTTGCGGCGCCTGGCCGGCGGGGATCACCAGTTCGCCGACCGGATCCACCTGGTCGAGCAGCGGGGTACGCCCGACACCACGGACCCGCTTGACGAGATTCAGCAGTACGTCGTCGGGATCTGGCACGACCTCGGCCGGCACGACACGGCGCCGGCCGGAGCCCGCTCCGACCGCCCGATAGAGGACGACGTCCACGCCCATCCGGTCCCCCTTCGTCGAGCCTGTCCCGGCGCGGGGTGAGCGCGACCAGGGCTCACATCCGTTGATACGACAAGTCTGCTCGCCTCGGCCGACGCAATCCATCACCCGGGCCGCGCGCCTGTGGTGGCAGCATTCGCCAGCCGGCTCGGCCGGTCGTCTCCCGGCCCGCGGCCCGGTGCCCTGCCGGTGCCGCCGGTCGACCGTAGGCTGGTCCCCGTGCCACCCGAGGATCCGCCGCCCACCGTCGTCACGACCTCGCCCCGCACCGCCACGCCCGCAGGCCAGCCGCCGCCCACCGTCGTCACGACCTCGCCCCGCACCGCCACGCCCGCAGGCCGTCCGGCTGCGGCAGGGGTGCCCCCGCGAGGCACGCCGGCCGCCTGGCGGGTGGCGGGAAGGGAGTCGCGGTGAGCCGTAAGGCGAACGGCACCCGGGCGACCCACGAGGCTCTCCCCCCGGCGATGCGCGAGGCGGTGGACGACTTCGCCGGGCACCTGGCCGGTGTGCGCAACCGGTCCGCCCACACCGTCCGCGCGTACGTCGGTGACGTGGTCTCGCTGCTGGAGCACGCCCACCGGATGGGCTGCGCCGAACTGCCGGAGCTGGATCTCACCGTGCTGCGCAGTTGGCTGGCGAAGCAGCGGACGACGGGGGCGGCACGGACGTCGCTCGCCCGCCGGGCGGCCTCGGCCCGGACGTTCAGCGCGTGGGCGCACCGCTGCGGCCTGCTCCCCGCCGACGTGGCCGCCGCCCTGTCCAGCCCGCGTGCCCACCGGGACCTGCCGGCCGTGCTGCGCGCCGACCAGGCAGCCGCCCTGGTCGAGGCACCGGGCCGGTTCGCCCTGGGCGTTCCGCCGGCACCACCCACCGAGCACGACTCCCGACCGGCACCATCCGCCACGGACGACTCCCGACCGGTAGCACCCGGCGAGAACGGGTCCCGGCCGGCACCAACCGCCGAGCACGACTCGCGACCGGCGCCGCCCGCCAACGACGGGTCCCGGTCGACACCGTCCGGGTCGGCAGAGCCTCCCGGTGCGGCTGACGGGGTCGCCGAGGCGGTGCTGCTGCGGGACCGGGCGTTGCTGGAACTGCTCTACGGCACGGGGGTGCGGATCAGCGAGGTGTGCGGTCTGGACGTCGCCGACGTCGACCACGGCCGACGGGTCGTGCGGGTGTTCGGCAAGGGCGGCCGGGAACGCGCCGTCCCGTACGGGGTGCCGGCGCAGCGGGCCCTCGACGAGTGGCTACGCCACGGCCGGCCGGTGCTGGCCGCGTCGCACTCCCGCGACGCGCTGCTGCTCGGCGCACGCGGCGGGCGGCTCAACCCGACGACGGCCCGCCGGATCGTGAGCGGGTACGCCGAGGCCGCCGGCCTGCCTCCGGTCAGCCCGCACGGGCTGCGGCACTCGGCGGCCACCCATCTGCTCGAGGGCGGCGCGGACCTGCGGGCGGTGCAGGAGTTGTTGGGGCACTCGTCCCTGGCGAGCACCCAGATCTACACGCACGTGTCGGTGGAGCGGCTCCGCGCCGCCTACCGTCAGGCCCACCCCCGCGCCTGAGCCCAGCCGTGGCAGGCCACCCACTCCTGAGTCCGCCGCCGGCGGCACCGGCTGCGGTCCGGCTGGTGCCGACAAGCGTCCACGCTCCGGCGCGGGCGACCAGGGTTCAGGACCGCCGCGGCGACGAGCCCGGCCCGCCGCGGGTCGATCCCCGGAGCACGACGTGCGGCTCCCGCCCGAGGTCAAGGCACATCCGCACGTCGTCGTAGCGTTCGTCGCCCACCTCGATGACGTTCGGCAGCCGCCCCCACTCGCGGAAGCCGAGGCGCTCGTAGAGCTCGATGGCGCCGTGGTTGTTGCCGCGTACGCCCAGCGCGAGGGTCTCGATGCCGGCCCTGCGGGCGTCGTCGATCAGGGCGCCGGTGACGAGCCGACCGATCCCACGGCCCCGGGCGGCGGGGTGCGCGGTGATCTTCTCCAGGTCGGCGTAGTGGGCGAAGATCGGCTTCGGACCGCGCCGCCAGGTGCCGGTGCCCACCACCCGGTCGTCGAGCACGGCGAGGACGAGCGCGGCGTCGCCGGCCCCGACCGCGTCGAGCGCCGCGTCCAGCCAGGCGTCGGTCTCGGCGCGGCCGGGCGGGGTCGCGTACCCGATCGCACCGCCGCGCTCGGCCACCGCGTGCAGCACCCGGTGCACCTCGGCGCGGAGCTGCCGGTCGGCGGCGGTCGGCCAGCGCAGTTCGACGTCCATGGCCAGCGATTCTCCGGGATCGAGGAGGGTCGACGGGCGGGACACCTGGCGCGACGAGCCCCGGGCGGGCACCCGACGGCGGCGCCCGGCACCCGTACGCGAGGAACGGCGGCGGGAGATCGACCGGTCGCTACGATCACCGGGTGAGCCTCCCGCAGCCGCCCGAGCCGATCGCGGCAGCCCGCCTGCTCTTCTCGCTGGACCCGGCGGTCAGCCACCTGAACCACGGCTCGTTCGGCGCGGTGCCGATCGCCGTACAGCGGGCCCAGCAGCGGCTGCGCGACGAGATGGAGGCCAACCCGCTGCGCTTCTTCACGCAGGGCCTCATCGACCGGATCGCCCACACCCGCCGGCACCTGGCCGGTTTCCTGGGTGCCGACCCGGACGGCACCGCCCTGGTTTCGAACGCCACCACCGGCGTGGCGGTGGTGCTCCAGTCGCTCGGCCTGCGCCCCGGGGACGAGGTGCTCACCACCGACCACGGCTACGGCGCGGTCGGCCTCTCCATCGCGCGGGAGTGCCGGCGTACGGGGGCGGTCACCCGGGCGTTGCCGGTCCCGTTGGCCGCCTCGGACGAGGAGATCGTCCAGACCGTCCGCGCCGGGCTGCGCCCCGGCCGGACCCGGCTGCTCGTCGTGGACCAGCTCACCTCGGCCACCGCCCGGCTCTTCCCCGTGGCCGCGATCGTCGGCGTGGCCCGGGAGCACGGGATACCGGTCCTCGTCGACGCCGCGCACGCCCCGGGCATGCTTCCGACGCCGGTGGGCGACGTCGGCGCCGACTTCTGGGTGGGCAACCTGCACAAGTGGGCGTACGCGCCGCGCGGCACCGCCGTGCTGGTGGTGGCCCCGCCGTGGCGGGAGCGGATCGAGCCGCTGGTCGCCTCCTGGGAGCAGGAGTCGGGGTTCCCCGGCCGGGTCGAGTGGGCGGCGACGCAGGACTACACGGGCTGGCTGGCTGCGCCGGTGGGTCTGTTCACGCTGCGCAGCCTCGGCGTCGACCGGGTACGCGGGCACAACGCCGCGCTGGCGGCGTACGGCCAGCGGGTGCTGGGGGACGCGCTCGGGGTGGCCCCCGCCGACCTGCCGGACCCCGGCGGGCCGGGGATCGCCATGCGGATCGTCCCGCTGCCGGCGGGTCTGGGCACCACGCTCGACGCGGCAAAGGCGCTGCGGGAACGGATCGCCGGGCGGCTCGCCACCGAGGTTGCCGTCATGGCCTGGAACGGACGGGGCTGGCTGCGACTCTGTGCCCAGGTCTACAACACCCCGGACGAGTACGAGCGGCTCTCGGTGCGGCTCCCCCCGCTGCTCGCCCAGCGCTGAGGGCGCACGGAAGGATCCCAGCCCACCTCCGACGTGGGGGGCCTCACCGCCGACCCCCGACCGCCGCACTACGCCGGGTGCCAACGGGCGGGCGAACGGCGAGCAGGGGAACGGCGAGCGGGCGAACGGCGAGCAGGGGAACGGCGGGCGGGCGAACGAGACCGGCCCGGGTCGACGCCGTCGAGCGGCAGCAGCCGCACCGGGCCGAGGCCGAGCAGCGCCAACGGATCCAGGTAGTCGGCCCCGCGCCGCAGTCCCCAGTGCAGGCAGGCAGGAGCGGGGCAGCCAGGGTGACCGGTGAGCAGGGTGCCCAGCGGTGCCCCGGCGGCGAGCGCGTCGCCGGGGCGGACCGTCGGTGACACGGGCTCGTGCGTGGTGCGCAGGCCGTCGGCGTGCCCGACCGTGACGACGGGGCGACCGGCGACCAGTCCGGCGAAGAGCACCGTGCCGGCACCGGCGGCCCGTACGGTAGTGCCCGGCGCGGCGGCCAGGTCGACGCCCCGGTGGCCGGGCAGCCACGGCCGTGGCGGCGGATCGAACCGGCGGACCGGGCGCGGAACCCCGTCGAGCGGCCACCGGAACCGCGCCACCCCGGACGGCGATGCCACGGCGGCCCCGACGGTGGGCGGCCGGGACGCCGCCGACGCAGGCGAGGAACCGGGGGCGGCGGGCGGCCCGAGGGACAGCAGGGCGGCGCAGAGCGCGGCGGTGCCGGTGCGGGTGGCTGGTCGCATGGGGCGCAGCCTGCCCGGCGGCCGTTCCTCTCCGCCACCCGCGACGCCCGTTCCTGTGGACGGCGGGTGTCCTGTGGACGGACGTCCGGAAGGCGATTCGATCTGCTATACGCCCACGGGCGGTCAGGATGGCCACTGTGGACGACGGCCTCGCGGCGGTGGGGGCGCAGACGGGGGCCGTACGCCCGGCGGTCGGAGCACCGGGCGGGTGGTCAGCGGCGGATCAGCCGCCGAAGCCGGAGTCGGCGGGCAGCGAGATGTCGGGCTTCTCCAGCTCCTCGACGTTGACGTCCTTGAAGGTCATCACCCGGACGTTCTTCACGAACCGGGCCGGACGGTACATGTCCCACACCCAGGCGTCGTGCATCTCGACCTCGAAGTAGACCTCGCCGTCGGAGTTGCGCACGTGCATGTCGACCTGGTTGGCCAGGTAGAAGCGACGCTCCGTCTCCACCACGTAGGAGAACTGGCGGACAATGTCGCGGTACTCCCGGTAGAGCTGCAGCTCCATCTCGGTCTCGTACTTCTCGAGGTCTTCCGCGCTCATCGCACTCCGCCTTCCATGACCACATCTTCCCCCACCGACGCCGGAGGCTGAGGCTGCTCGCCCAACGCCACGCCGACGGTACCCCCTGACGGGCAGGAGCGCTCCATCGGCTCGTCCCGCCTCGCGCCCGCCGGCCGGCGGGCCCGGGGCGGGGCGCCGTCACGACCGGACACCGTCGCCACGTTGACGTACGAGAAGCGGTGCTCCCGGCACGGCCCCCGCTCCCGCAGCGCCGAGGTGTGTTCCGCCGTGATGTAACCCTTGTGTTCGGCGAACCCGTAGCCCGGGAACGCCCCGTCCAGCTCGACCATGATCCGGTCCCGGGTGACCTTGGCGAGCACGCTCGCCGCCGCGACGCAGGCGGCCACCCGGTCGCCCTTCCACACCGCCAGCCCCGGCACGTCGAGGCCGTCCACCCCGAAGCCGTCGGTCAGCACGTAGTCGGGGCGGGTGGTCAGCGACGCCAGTGCGCGGCGCAGCGCGGCCAGGTTGCACACGTGCAGGCCCCGCTCGTCGACCTCCTCCGCCGGGATGACCACCACGGCGTACGCCAGCGCGCGGGCCACGACCTCGTCGTGGATCCGCTCCCGGCTGGCGGGGGTGAGCAGCTTGGAGTCGGCCAGCCCGTCGATCTCGCCGCGGCGGCCCTCGGGCAGGATCGCGGCGGCGGCGACCAGCGGCCCGGCGCAGGCGCCGCGACCCGCCTCGTCGGCCCCGGCTACGTGCCGGAAGCCGCGTCGCTGCAACGCGCGCTCCAGGGCGTAGAGCCCGCCTTCGCGGCGTACCACGGTGCGCGGCGGCGTCAGCACGGTGCGCCCTCCCCGGCCGTCGGTGCCGGGGTGGCCAGCGCCCGGGCCAGCACCGCCGGCAGGTCCGACGGGTAGTACCGCTCGCCGCTGGCGACCAGCTGGTCGGGCGACCACCACCGGTGGGCGGCGACGGTGGCCCGCTCGATCTCGCTGAAGCCCGCGGTGTCGACCTCGTGACCCGTCACCCGCACCAGGAAGAACTCCTGCTCCTGCCGGTACCACACACCGTCGAACGGGAACTCCGTCACGTCGCGGTGGACCGGCGGGCCGAACGCCGGTGCGGGCAGCCGCAGGCCGGTCTCTTCGGCCAGCTCGCGGGCGGCGCACTCGGGGTAGGTCTCCCCCGGGGCCAGGCCACCGCCGGGGGTGAACCACCACCGGCCGTGCTCGGGGCGGGCGGGGTCGGAGCCGCTGAAGAGCAGCACCCGACCCGCCGCGTCGACGAGCAGGACGCGCGCCGCACGCCGAGGGGTGTAGACGGTCACCGCACCAGCCTGCCAGACGCCGCCGACAACGCCCACGCCCGGCGACCCCTACGGTTCGGGGATGGCCTCGTACGACTTCGGGACGCTCAGCCAGGTGGCTCGGCCGACGGGCCAGAAGACGGTGAAGGCCCGCCCGACGACGTCGTCCTCGGGGATGGTGGCGACGGTGATGTCCTGACCGGACTGCTGCCAGTGCTCCAGCGAGTCGCCCGACGCCTCCCGGTGGTCGCCCATCACCCAGAGCCGGCCCTTCGGGACGGTGATGTCGAAATCCTCGGCAGTCTTGTCCCCCGGGAAGATGTAGGGCTCGTCCAGCGGCTTGCCGTTGATCACCAGCCGGTCCTGCGCGTCGCAGCAGACCACGTGGTCGCCGCCCACGCCGATGACGCGCTTGATGAAGTCCTCGCCGTCGGGGTTGGCGCTCCACTCCAGGGGGGCCTTGAAGACGATCACCTCACCCCGGTGCGGGGACCGGAAGTCGTAGACCAGCTTGTTGACCAGCACCCGATCGTCGATCTGGAGGGTGTTCTCCATGGACGGGGAGGGGATGAAGAAGGTCTGCAGCACGAAGGCGCGCACCAGCACCGCGACCAGGATCGCCACACCCAGGAGGATGGGCAATTCCTTCCAGAAGGAGCTGCGCGGCTTGTCGGTCTGCTCGTCAATCACGGGGAGAGCCTACGTTGCCCGGCTGGACGCCACCGTCCGGAACGCGTGAGAACAGCGAGCGCGGCAGTGAACGGGAGGAACAGCACCATCCCACCCTCCGGCGTGGAGCGGACCGGGGGTGCGGCGCCGGTGGAGGCGGCCGGCGGGTCGGCGACGTCGGCGAAGGTCGCGGGCACCGACAGGGCGCTCCAGCGCGACGACGGCCAGACCACCGTGAACGCCCGGCCCACCACGTTCTCGATCGGCACCGGCCCCTGGCAGCGGGCGTCCTGGGAGACCAGGCGGTGGTCGCCCATGACGAAGATCTGCCCGGGCGGGACCACGACCTCCTCGAAGCGCCGGGACCGGCACTCGCGGGGGTTGGGCGGGATGTCGAGCGGCGAGTCCCGCAGCACGTACGACGACTCGTCGAGCGGCGTGCCGTTGACCACCACCCGCCCCTCGGCGTCGCAGCATCTCACCCGGTCACCAGGCAGGCCGATGACCCGCTTGATGAAGTCCTTCTCGCCGGGGCGGCTGACGCCGACCAGGTCGCCGACGGTCCGGCTGAGCTTGCCCGCGAACCCGGGCTCCGGCCCCTGCTCGACCTGCGGGGCCCACCGGTCGGTGCCCCGGAAGACGACCACCTCGCCCCGCACCGGGTCGCGTACGTCGTAGACGACCTTGTTGACCAGCACCCGGTCGCCGACGAGGAGGGTGTCCTCCATCGAGCCGGAGGGGATGAAGAACGCCTGGAGCAGGAAGGTGCGGATCAGCACCGCGAGGCAGAACGCGACGACCAGCAGCAGCGGCAACTCCTGCCAGAGCGGCATCTGGCGGCGGGGCGGGCGGGCCCGACGGCGCCACGGATCGACGGCGCCGTCCTCGTCAAGCGTCTGCACCACGCCACTCTCCGGTCAGCAGAAATGACACTACCGCCCGGGAACCCTGTCGGGGCTCCCCGGGCGGTAGTGGCCGTCGCTCCGCCGTCGTGGCGGGACGTCGCCCGGCTGCGCCCGTACCGACCAGGGTAGTGCGGTCCGGTCGGTACGACATACGCGCAGCTCGGGCGGCGTGGCGAGCGTGAGGTCAGCTCGGCTGCTTCTCGCGCTTCTCCTTGATCTTGGCCTTCTTGCCCCGCAGCTCGCGGAGGTAGTAGAGCTTGGCGCGACGCACGTCACCGCGGGTCACGATCTCGATCCGGTCGATGCCCGGGCTGTTGATCGGGTAGGTGCGCTCGACACCGACACCGAAGCTGATCTTGCGGACCGAGAAGGTCTCGCGCAGACCGTCACCCTGGCGGCGGATGACCACGCCCTGGAAGATCTGGACACGGGACCGGTTGCCCTCGACGACCCGGGCGTGCACCTTGACGGTGTCACCGGCACGGAAGTCGGGGAGGTCGGTACGCTTCGACTGGGCGTCAAGGGCGTCCAGGATGTTCATCGCTGCGTCCTCGTGAGGCTCACGGCGCACCGTCAATCGGTGCGCGGGTGGGTGATTCTGATCCCCGGGTGGCGGTCGGTGCCCCGACCCCGGTCAGGGATCCTCGCAGCCGTCCGCGGCGCGGCCGGTTGCGGCAACCCCCCTACTTTGCCACATCCCCCGGCGGCACCTGAAATCCGGCCCGGTCCAGCGCGGCGATGTCCCGCTTGTCCAGGTGGTCCGGGTCCAGCGCGGCGAGCATGTCGGGGCGGCGCGTCGCGGTACGGGTCAGCGCCTCGTCCCGCCGCCAGCGGGCGATCCTGCCGTGGTCGCCGGAGCGGAGCACCTCGGGCACCTCCAGCCCGCGCCAGGTCGCCGGCTTCGTGTACATGGCGGCCTCCAGCAGCCCGTGGGCGTGCGACTCCTCGGCCAGCGAGCCCGCGTTGCCGAGCACCCCGGGCAGCAGCCGGGTGACCGCCTCCAGGATCACCAGCACGGCCACCTCGCCGCCGAACAGCACGTAGTCGCCGAGGGAGACCTCGGTCACCGGCATCCGGGACGCGGCGTGGTCGAGCACCCGCTGGTCGATGCCCTCGTACCGGCCGCAGGCGAAGAGCAGGTGCGGCTCGGCGGCCAGCTCGTGCGCCATAGCCTGGGTGAAGGGCGCACCGGTCGGAGCCGGCACCACCAGCCGGGGCGGGGTCGCCTCCGCCGGGGCGAGTGCGTCGAGCGCCTCGCCCCACGGCTCCGGCCGCATCACCATGCCGGGGCCGCCGCCGTAGGGCGTGTCGTCGACCGTGCGGTGCACGTCGTGGGTCCAGGACCGCAGATCGTGTACGGCCAGCCGCAGCGTGCCGTTCGCCCGGGCCCGGCCGATCAGCGACAGGTCCAGCGGGGCGAAGTACTCCGGAAAGATCGACACGACGTCGACGCGCATGCGGGGCTGCTCCAGCGGTTCTACAGATCGAGCAGACCGGCCGGCGGGTCGACGACGACGCGACCGCCGGCGAGGTCTACCTCGGGGACGATCGCCTTGACGAACGGGATGAACGCGATGCGTCCCTCGGGACGACGCAGCACCAGCAGGTCGGAGGCGGGGGCGTGGTCGATCCGGGCCACCTCGCCCAACCGGTCGCCGTCGGGGGTGACCACGGCCAGCCCGACGAGCTGGTGGTCGTGGAACTCCTCCGGGTCCTCCGGCGGGGCGACGTCGGCGCTGTCGACCCCGATCAGCGTGCCGCGCAGCGCCTCGGCGACGTCCCGGTCCAGGATGCCCTCGAACGCGACCAGCAGCCGCCCCTGGTGCCAGCGGGCGGCCTCCACGGTCAGCTCGGCGGGCACCCGGAAGAACTCGCCGGGGCCCGGTGCGGGCTGCGGCGACGGGGTCGCCCCGGGCTCGGTGCGCAGCACCCGATCGCTGTGCACAGGCCGGGGCGTCGCCCCGGGCTCGGTGCGCAGCACCCGATCGCTGCGCTCAGGCCGGGGCGTCGCCCCAGGCTCGGTACGCAGCACCCGATCGCTGTGCACAGGCCGGGGCGTCGCCCCGGGCTCGGTGCGCAGCACCATGCCCGGGGCGAACCGCGCTTCGGGTTCGTCGGTCCGCACCTCCACGGTGACCTCACCGCGGATGCCGTGCGGCTTGCCGATCCTGCCGACGATGAGCAGCATCAGTACGAGTCGACGATGTCGACGCGCACGCCGCGCCCGCCGATGGAGCCGATCACCTGGCGCAGCGCCTTGGCGGTCCGGCCGGACCGCCCGATCACCGTGCCGAGGTCCTCCGGGTGCACGCGGACTTCCAGCCGCTTGCCCCGACGGGAGTCGACCAGCCGGACGCGTACGTCATCGGGGTGGTCGACGATGCCCTTGACCAGGTGCTCCAACGCCGGACGTAGTGCCATGTCAGGCCTGCTCGCCGGAGTCCGCAGCGGCCGGCTCCTCGGTCTTCGGCGCCTCCTCGGCGGCCGGAGCCTCGACCTTGGCGGCCTTCTTGGCCGGCTTGGCCGGCGCCTCGGCCAGCCCGGCGGCGGCCTTCGCCTCGGCCTCGTACGCCGCGGTGCGGTTGACCCGCTCCGGGGCGACCTTCAGCGGCGGCGGGGCCGGCAGGCCCTTGAACTTCTGCCAGTCACCGGTCAGCTCCAGCAGCCGCTGCACCGCCTCGCTCGGCTGGGCGCCGACGGACAGCCAGTACTGGACCCGCTCCGACTTGACCTCGATCACCGAAGGGTCTTCCTTCGGCTGGTAGACCCCGACGAACTCGATCGCCCGGCCGTCGCGCTTGGTGCGCGAGTCGGCGATGACGATGCGGTACTGCGGGTTGCGGATCTTGCCCATCCGCAGGAGCCGGATCTTTACGGCCACAGTTGTTTCGCTCCTGTTGCGATCTCACCTGCCCGGTAGGGCGGTGCACGGGTGAGAGCCGACCGGCACAGTGGGGTTGGGCCGGAGACTGCTCGGTGGACTGGCGACGTGCCCGGGTTAGAGGGCGCCGGACACACGCCGGATACCAGCCAGCCATTCTGCCAGATCCGGCCCGGATCTCTCACACCGGACCGTCCCGGGTCACCCGCGAGGCGGCGGAAGTGACCGAGAGCACACGTCGGTGGCCGGGTCAGCGCACCGGGGGACGGTCCCAGCCGGGCGGCAGCTCCTCGGGCGTGCCCCAGTCCGGCGGCGGGGTGTAGTCGCACCAGGTGCCGTCGAACGGGAACTCACCCGCCTCTGCCAGCGCGATCACCCGCTTCCCCTCGGCCCACACCGCGTCCGCGTCGGTCACCCAGTAGTGGTCGGGGAAGGCCAGCCGCTCGGTGAACTCGTCCTCGTCCTTCCACTCCCAGCCACGGTCCGGCCGGACGACCACGTCGAGGTCCTGGTCCACCATGTCGACCCCGGCGAGGGTGCCGTCGTCCCAGCGCACCCCGGGTTCCTCCAGGTTGACGTACCAGGCGGTGAAGCGGTCGTGCGCGTCGCGGAACCACCACACCGAGTGGGCCGCCCCGGTGGGCACGAACGTCAGCAGCGGCGGGCCGTTCCACCGCCCCCGGGCCAGCCGGTACGACGAGGAGATCCACTCGGCGAACGGGATCGCCCGCATACCCAGCCCGGCCTCGGTGACCTCGACGGCCGTCGGGGCGTCGCGGGGCACCCAGAGCGCCAGGCCCCGGTCGTCGTCGCTGACCACCCGCGCGGTACGCACCCAGCTGATCCGGCCCCGCCGCACGTTGCGGTGCACGATCAGCCGCCCCGGTTCGAATCTCACGCCCCGACCCTACCGGCGCCCGCCCACCGCCACGCTTCCCGCTCCTTACACCACAGACTCAGTAGGCGCGGGCCAGGATGGCGACCAGGTCGGGCTCGTCCTCGGAGTCGGGGACCGAGCCGTCGGCGCGCAGCAGGCAGCGCACGGTGACGCCCTGGCCGTTCGCCTCCGCCTCGCCCTGCACGCCGACCGCCGACCACGGCACCCGGGCCCAGCCGGTGGCCGCCGCCTCGATCGCCTCGGCCAGGGTCGACACCTCGACCGTGCGGGACTTGCGGTGGGCCAGCGCCTGGTCGTGCAGCGCCCGCTGGTCGGCGTCGAGCGCGGCCAGCACCGCGTCGACCACGTCCGCCACCGGCGTCGGGGACTTCGAGCCGTCCGTGCGCCGGACCACGACCGCGTTGCCGGCGGCCAGGTCGCGGGGGCCGACCTCGACGCGTACCGGATAGCCACGCAGTTCGGCGTCGACGGCCCGGCGGCCGAACGGGGTGTCGGTGCGGTCGTCGAGCGCGACCCGGACGCCCGCGTCGCGCAGCGCGTCGCGCAGCTTGGCCGCCGCCTCACCGACGCCCTCGCCGTCCTTGACCACCATGACGTACGCCTGCACCGGCGCCAGCTTCGGCGGCACCCGCAGGCCGTTGTCGTCGCCGTGGCACATGATCAGGCCGCCGAGCATGCGGGTGGACGTGCCCCAGGAGGTCGTCCAGGCGTGCTCCCGGCCACCCTCGGCCGAGGAGTAGCTGATGTCGAAGGCCTTGGCGAAGTTCTGCCCCAGCTCGTGGCTGGTGCCGAGCTGGAGGGCCTTGCCGTCGCCCATCATGCCTTCGCAGGTGTAGGTGGCGGTCGCCCCGGCGAAGCGCTCGCGGGCCGTCTTCAGGCCGACGACCACCGGGATGCCGAGCACGTTGACCATCAGGTCCTCGTACGCCTCGTGCAGGATCCGCCGCGCGTAGGCGCGGGCGTCCTCGCGGGTGGCGTGCGCGGTGTGCCCCTCCTGCCAGAGGAACTCGCTGGTGCGCAGGAAGATCCGGGGGCGCAGCTCCCAGCGGACCACGTTGGCCCACTGGTTGAGCAGCAGCGGCAGGTCACGGTAGGAGTCGATCCACTTGGCCATGAACTCGCCGATGACGGTCTCGCTGGTGGGGCGCACCACGACCGGCTCGGCGAGCTGCTTGCCGCCGCCGTGGGTGACGACCGCGAGCTCCGGCGAGAAGCCCTCGACGTGCTCGGCCTCGCGCTTGAGGTAGCTCTCGGGGATGAAGAGCGGGAAGTACGCGTTCTCCGCGCCCGCCGCCTTGATCCGGTCGTCCATCTCGGCCTGCATCCGCTCCCAGATGGCGTAGCCGGCCGGGCGGATGACCATGGTCCCCCGGACCGGGCCGTTGTCGGCCAGCTTCGCCTTGGCGATCAGGTCCTGGTACCAGCGGGGAAAGTCCTCCGCACGGGGAGTGAGCACGCGTGCCATGACCGCACATCCTATGCGTCGGCCGAAGGGACGGCGTCATCGGGCGCGACGTCGCCGACGTCCGCCGTGACGGTCGGTGCGGCGGATCATGGGATTCGACCACCATGGGTGCGGTGAGGGACGGCACCCGTACACGGGATTCGATCGTCGAGGCCGCCCGGACGCTGACCGTCGCGACCGGCTGGGACGGTGTCCGGATGGGTGCCGTCGCGCGCGCGGCGGGGGTCAGCCGGCAGACGGTCTACAACGAGTTCGGCACCAGGGCGGGGCTGGCGGAGGCCCTCGCCCGGCGGGAGATCGACCGGTTCGTCGGCGACGTACGCGCCCTGCTGCACACGCACGCCGACGACGTCCGGGCCGCCGCGTACGCGACCATCTCGCACACCCTCACGGAGGCGTCCGGCGATCCGCTGATCAAGGCCGTCCTGACCAGCAACCGGGGCGGCTCCGACGAGCTGCTGCCCTATCTCACCACCCGGTCGGAGCTGGTGCTGGCCGAGGCCACCGAGGTGCTGCTGGAGTGGGCCGGCACCGCCCTGCCGGGCGCCGACCGGGCCGCCGTCACCTTCGCCACGGACTCGGTGGTCCGACTGGTGATCAGCCACATCATCCTGCCCGGCGCCCCGGTCGAGCAGACCGCCGCCGCCCTCGCCGACCTCGCGGTGTACCTGCTCCTGAACGCTGCCACCCGGGGCGCCCACACCGACTGACCGGACGCGCCCGCCCCCGACCGGGAGCACTCCACCGCCGGCCCCGGGCGGGTCAGCGGACGACGCGACCGCGCAGCACGATGCGGGCGGGGCTGCGCACGGCGCGCAGGTCGGCGCGCGGGTCCTCGGAATAGACGACGAGGTCCGCCAGGCCGCCCTCGACCAGCCCCGGGAAGCCGAGCCACTCGCGGGCCCGCCAGGACGCGGCGGCGAGCACGTCCGTGGTGGACATGCCCGCCCGCTCGTGCAGGAGCAGCATCTCCTCCGCGGCGAGGCCGTGGTCGATGCCGCCGCCCGCGTCCGTGCCCACGTAGATCGGCACCCCGGCCTCGTACGCCGAACGCACCACCTCGGGGAAGCGGTCGCGCAGGGCGAGCATGTGGTCGGCGTAGCCGGGGAACTTGGCCCGCGCCTGCTCGGCGATCCCGCCGAACGTCCGAATGTTGATCATCGTGGGGATGAGGGCGGTGCCCCGACGGGCCATCTCGTCGATCAGGTCCAGGCTGAGGCCGGTGCCGTGCTCCACCGAGTCCACCCCGGCACGCACCATGATCTCGACGGCCGACTCGGAGAAGGTGTGCACGGCGGCGCGTACCCCGGCGGCGTGCGCGGCCCGGACGGCGGCGGTCATGGTGTCGGCGTCCCAGGCCGGGGCGAGGTCGCCGACGCCCCGGTCGATCCAGTCCCCGACCAGCTTCACCCAGCCGTTGCCGGCGCGGGCCTGCGCGGCCACGGTCGCGGCCACCTCCGCCGCGCCGACCTCGACGCCGATGTCGCGCAGGTAGCGCTTCGGCGGCGCTACGTGCCGGCCGGCGCGGGCCAGCCGCGGCAGGTCGGGCTCGTCGTCGAGTTCGGGATACGGATACGGCGAACCGGCGTCCCGGATCGCGAGGACCCCGGCGTCCCGGTCGGTGCGGGCCAGCTCGCGGGCCTGGTCGAGCGAGGTGATCGGGGCGCCGCCCCGGGCGATGCCGATGTGGCAGTGCGCGTCGATCAGGCCGGGCAGCACGAAGCCGCCGTCGGCGATGGTCTCCGCTCCGGGGACCGGGGTGAAGGTCACCCGGTCGCCGACCAGCCACAGGTCACGGACCTCGTCGTCGGGCAGCACCACGCCGCGTACGTGCCAGGCCATGCGTCCTCCGTCCGCGCGAAAGGGGCTGTCCGCCCGCATTCTCCCCGGTCAGCGCCCGTCGCACGCGAGGGGCACCGGGGGTTGGTGGCGGGCCGGTTCCGGAGCTCGGCCCGCCGCCCGGTCAGCGCGAGGCGGACCTCCGGCGACGCGGTGCCCCTCGGCGTGGGTGGATCACGTCACCCGCCCCCGACGACACGCGTCAGCGGGGCCGGCCGTCGCCGCCCTTGCCGAGCTTGTTGAAGTCGATCTTCGGCAGCTTGAAGCCCGGGGGTAGGCCCTGACCGGCGGTCAGGTCGTTCGGGTCCATCCCCGGCGGGAGCTGCGGCATGCCACCCGGGAAACCGCCCGGCAGTCCCGCGCCTGCCCCGGCGCGCGGCCGGTTGCCACCCTTGGTGCCCTTGCGCTTGTTCTTCGGCGACTTGGTCGCCTTGCGCCGGCCGCCGCCGGGCAGCCCCATCATGCCGCCCATCTGCTTCATCATCTTCTGCGCGTCGGTGAAGCGGTTGAGCAGCTGGTTGACGTCCATCACGGTGACGCCGGACCCGTTGGCGATGCGGGCCCGGCGGGAACCGTTGATGATCTTCGGGTTGGTGCGCTCGGCGGGGGTCATCGACCGGATGATCGCGGTGACCCGGTCGAAGTGCTTGTCGTCCAGCTCGGAAAGCTGGTCCTTCATCTGCCCCATGCCCGGCATCATGGCCAGCACGTTGGCGATCGGGCCCATCCGCCGGACCGCGATGAGCTGGTCGAGGAAGTCCTCCAGGGTGAACTGCTCACCGCCCATCAGCTTGGCGGTCATCTTCTCCTTCTGATCGGTGTCGAAGGCCTGCTCGGCCTGCTCGATCAGAGTGAGGACGTCGCCCATGCCGAGGATCCGGCTGGCCATCCGGTCGGGGTGGAAGACGTCGAAGTCCTCCAGCTTCTCGCCCGTGGAGGCGAAGAGGATCGGCTGCCCGGTTACTTCCCGGACCGACAGCGCGGCGCCACCACGGGCGTCGCCGTCGAGCTTGGAGAGGACCACGCCGGTGATGCCCACGCCGTCGCGGAACGCCTCGGCGGTGCGCACCGCGTCCTGACCGACCATGGCGTCGATGACGAAGATGACCTCGTCCGGGTCGACCGCGTCGCGGATGTCGGCCGCCTGCTGCATCATCTCGGCGTCGATGCCGAGCCGGCCGGCGGTGTCGACGATGACGATGTCCCGGGCGGCCCGCTTCGCGTGCTCGATCGAGGCGCGTGCCACCTGCACCGGGTCGCCGGTGCCGTTGCCGGGCTCGGGGGCGTACACCTCGACACCGGCGCGGCCACCGAGCACCTGGAGCTGCCCGACGGCGTTGGGACGCTGGAGGTCGGCGGCGACCAGCAGCGGCTGGTGGCCCTGGGCCTTGAGCCAGCGGGCCAGCTTGCCGGCGAGGGTGGTCTTACCGGAACCCTGGAGGCCGGCGAGCATGATCACCGTCGGCGGCTGCTTGGCGAACTGGAGCCGCCGCCCCTCGCCGCCGAGGACGTTGACCAGTTCCTCGTTGACGATCTTGATGATCTGCTGCGCCGGGTTGAGCGCCTGGGAGACCTCGGCGCCACGCGCCCGCTCCTTGACGTTGGCGATGAAGCCCTTGACCACCGGCAGCGCGACGTCCGCCTCCAGCAGCGCGAGGCGGATCTCGCGCGCGGTGGCGTCGATGTCGGCGTCGGTGAGCCGACCCTTGCCGCGGAGCTTGGTGAAGATCCCGGACAGGCGGTCACTCAAGGTGTCAAACACGCGAACATCCCGTTTGTCAGTGTTCCGGCGGGCACATCGGCGACCGGGCGAGGTGTCCGGCCACCGCTAGGGTAACCGGCCCGCCGCGCGCCCGCTCCGGGCCGGCCACAGCCACGCCAGCCGCCACTGCCGCCACGCCCCGAGCACCCGCGATCTTGCACTTCCGGCCCCCGAGATGCGCATTTTGCCCGCTTTGCGAGGGCGCAAAGTGCAAGATCGCGGCGCATCCCGGGGTGGGGGGTGGGCGGGGCGGGGGGTGGGGTGGGCGGGGGTGGGTTTACACGGCGGTCAGGATGGCGGACTCCAGGGTGGTACGGGTGGGCTCGTCCGGCCAGCCGCCGACGAGGTAGAAGGCGTCCACCACGTCGCCGCCGAGCGTGCAGATGCGGGCCGCGCGCACCTGGGCGCCGGCCTCGTCGAGGGCGCGGGTGACCCGGTAGAGCAGGCCCGCCGCGTCGGCGGCGCGCAGCTCCAGCAACACGGCGTCGGTGGCCGCCTCGCGGTGCCAGACCACCCGGGGCGCGGCCCCCTCGGCCCGCGCCGCCAGGGCCCGGCCGCGCAGCCGTTGGGTGACCGAGACGTCGCCGTTCACCGCACGGCGCAGGTCGGCGCCGAGGGCGACCGGGTCGGGCGCCAGCCCGTACCGGGGCTGCACCCGGCACTCGACCAGGGCCCGGCCGTCGACGGTGGAGGCGTCGGCGGAGAGCACCTCCAGCCGGTGCAGCGCCAGGCAGCCGGCCACCGTCGCGAGCAGGCCACGCCGGTCCGCCGCGGCCACCGCCACCCGGTCTCCCGTCAGGTGTACGACCGGCAGGGGCCCCGCCAGCAGGGCCGGGTCCGGGGCCGGCGGGGCGGGCAGCGCGCCCGTGTCCAGGGCGGTCCGCACCCTGGCGACCAGCTCGGCGATCAGCCGGCCCTTCCAGTCCGACCAGGCGGCCGGCCCGGTGGCGGCGGCGTCGGCGCGGACCAGGGCGTGCAGCAGGTCCAGGGTGGTCGCCTCGCCGACCCGCTCGGCCACCCCGGCGATGGTGACCGGGTCGGCGAGGTCCCGCCGGGTGGCCACGTCGGGCAGGAGCAGGTGCAGCCGGACGAGCGTGCCGATCAGCGCCACCTCCGGCGCGGGCAGGCCGATCCGGGCGGCCACCGCCTCGGCCAGCGGCGCCCCGACGATGCTGTGGTCCACGAAGGTGCCGCCGCGCCCCTGCCCGCCGGCTCCCGCCTCGACACCCTCGCCCGGGAGCCCCTTGCCGATGTCGTGCAGGAGGGCGCCGAGCAGCAGCAGGTCGGGACGATCCACTTCGCGGGCGTGCCGACTGGCCTCGTACGCGGTCTGCACGAGATGCCGGTCGAGGGTGAACCGGTGCACCGGGTTGTGCTGCGGGAGGCTGCGCAGCCGGGTCCACTCGGGCAGCCAGCCCTCGATCAGCCCGTACCGGTCACAGGTCTCCCAGGCCGGCACGAGGCCGGGGCCGGCGCCGAGCAGGGTGATCAGCGCGGCCCGGGCCTCGGCCGGCCACGGCGCCGGCAGCGGCGGACAGTACGCGGCCAGCCACTCGCAGGTCGCCCGCGCGATCGGCAGCCGGGTGACGGCCGCGGCGGCGGCGACCCGCAGCGACAGGCTCGGGTCGGGTCGCGCCCCGATGGCGGTGCGGGCCAGCACCAGCTCGCCGTCGTGCTCGACGACGTCCCGGGCGACCGGTCGCCGCAGCGGACGTCCGTCGGCGCCCCGGCGGCGGCCCGAGCGGAGCCGGCCGGCGGCGCGGAAGGCGTCGTCGAGGGCGTGGCTGACGGTCCGGGCGTCCCCGGCGACCCGGCGCAGCAGCGCGTCGCCGTCACCGACGCTCCCGGCGACGGCTCCCGCCCGCCGCACGGCATCGGACCCGCCGGGCGGAAGCTGCCGCACGGCGTCCGGCCCGCCGGACGGGAGCCGCACGGCATCAGGCCCGCTGGACGGGAGCTGGGGCAGCCCGAGCAGCGCGGCGACCCCGTCGCGTTCCTGGGCGACCAGGCGGTCGACCCGGCGGCCGGCCTGCCGGTGCAGCGCGTCCCGGGTGTCGAGCAGCCGCAGGTGCGCGGCGCGGACGGCGGGGCGCAGCGCGTCGGTGATCCCGGCGGTGGCCATCGCCCGCAGGATGCCCAGGTCGCGCAGCCCGCCGGCCGCCTCCTTCAGGTCGCCCTCCAGCAGGAACGCCAGTTCACCGTGGGCCGCCCAGCGGGCGGTGGTGATCTCGCGGAGCACCGAAAGTCGCCGCACGGCGGTGCGCCGCCAGTGGTCGGCGGCGGTGCGGACGAGCGTCTCCGCGAGCGCGGCGTCCCCGGCGACCAGCCGCGCGTCGAGCAGCCCGAGGGCCACCTTCACGTCGTCCTGGGCGACGGCGAGCGCCTCGGCGACGGTCCGGACGGAGTGGTCCAGCCGCAGCCCGGCGTCCCACACCGGATACCAGACGGAGGCGGCCAGCTCGTCCACGCCGGGCAGCCCGGCGTGCAGCAGGACGAGGTCGAGGTCGCCGTGCGGCGCGCACTGCCGGCGGCCCAGGCCGCCGACGGCGACCAGCGCCACCCCGGGCCGCTGCGGCAGCAGTTCGCGCAACCACCGGTCGTACGCGTCGGCCCGTGCCGCCCGCGCCGCCTCCCCGACACCGCCGTCGACGCCGACGACCTCGTCGGCCAGGAGTCCCGCGGCACCGTCGCCGGTGTGTCCCGACGGGTTCTTCCTGGTCGACGAGGTCATGTCGGTGCGGCCGGTCAGAGCGCGTCGAGACCGCGCTCGCCGGTACGGACCCGGACGACCTCCTCGACGGCGGTCACCCAGACCTTCCCGTCGCCGATCTTGCCGGTCCGGGCGGCGCCGACCACGGCGTCAACGATCTTGTCGACGTCGATCTCGTCGGTGAGCACCTCCACCCGGATCTTGGGCAGGAACTCGACCGTGTACTCGGCACCCCGGTAGACCTCGGTGTGCCCCTTCTGTCGCCCGTAGCCCTGGACCTCGCTGACAGTCAGGCCGGCCACGCCGAGGGCGTGCAGGGCCTCCTTCACCGCGTCCAGCTGGTACGGCTTGATGACCGCGGTCACCAGCTTCATGTCCAACCCCTCCATCCCAGGAACGTTAACCGGCGACCTTCTCGTCGACCGGCGCGGTTGGCGCAGCGGGCGCAGCCGGCGCGGGTGCCGGCTCCGTCGCCGGCCTGGCACCGGTCAGCCCGGCCATGGCGAACGCGCCGCCCCCGCCGCTGCCGGTGGCCGGCGACAGGTCGTAGCCGCTCTCGGCGTGCTCGGCGATGTCGATGCCGCCGACCTCGTCCTCGGCCCGCAGGCGGAAGCCGATCGTCTTCTCGATGCCGAAGGCGAGCACCCAGGCCACGGCGAAGGACCAGGCGGTGACGATCAGGCCGGCCAGGGCCTGCCGGCCGAGCTGGGTCAGCCCGCCGCCGTAGAAGAGCCCGTCGGCGGCGCCGATCACGTCGGTGATCGCGCCGTTGACCGAGTTCGTGGCGAAGAGGCCGAGCCAGAGCGAGCCGATCCAGCCGCCGACGAAGTGCACGCCGACCACGTCGAGCGAGTCGTCGTAGCCGAGCTTGTACTTGAGGCTGATCGCCAGCGCGCAGACCGCCCCGGCGACGAGACCGAGCAGCACCGCCGCCCAGGGTGCGATGAAGCCGCAGGCCGGGGTGATGGCGACCAGGCCGGCGACGGCGCCGGACGAGGCGCCGACCAGGGTCGGTTTCCTGTCCTTGATCCACTCGACGACGATCCAGCCGAGCACCGCGGCGGCCGTGGCGAGCTGGGTGTTGATGAACGCCAGGCCGGCGACCGAGTCGACGGTGAGCTCGGAACCGGCGTTGAAGCCGAACCAGCCGAACCAGAGCAGCCCGGCGCCGAGCGCGACGAGCGGGATGTTGTGCGGCTTCATGCCCTCCCGGGGCCAGCCGAGCCGCCTGCCCAGCACCAGGGCCAGGGCCAGGGCCGCCGCACCGGCGTTGATGTGCACGGCGGTGCCGCCGGCGAAGTCGAGCGCGTGCAGGTCACCGCCGATGATGCCGCCGCCCCACACCCAGTGCGCGACCGGGAAGTAGACCAGCGTCGCCCAACCGAACGCGAACAGCAGCCAGCCGGCGAACTTCGCCCGGTCGGAGACCGCGCCGCTGATCAACGCGACGGTGATCACGGCGAACATCATCTGGAAGGCCATGAAGACGTAGAGCGGGACGCCGATGCCGCTCGGGTTCTCCGCCGTCGCGCCCCAGAGGTCGGTTTCGGCGAGAAAGGTCCTGGTGCCGAGGTAGGCGCCCGGGTCGCCCCAGAGGCCGTTGACATCGCTGCCGAACGCGATGCTGAAACCGTAGAACCACCACAGGACAGAGATGAGCCCGATCGCGGAGAAGCTCATCATCATCATGTTCAACACGCCCTTGGCCCGGTTCAGGCCGCCGTAGAACAGCGCCAGTCCGGGCGTCATGAGCAGCACGAGCGCCGTCGACACCAGCAACCAGACGGTGTTGCCGGAATCGAGCGTGGGTGCCTCAGGCACGCTGGCCTCCTAAAAGGTGAAGTTCCCTCCTTCACGGCTTCCGGGGCAGCGTCGCCCGTACGCCGGATGCGCGGAAGCCTGCTCGCTCCCTGTTTCCCCCAGCGTCTCCGGTCGGTTTCCGGACGGTGACGGCCTGTTTCGGACGTGTGAAGAGAAGCCCACCACCGCCCAGGGGGTGGCATCCGGCGGCACGGACCGCTCAGCGCAGCGCGTACTCCAGGGCATTGCGCTCGTAGTCGAGCAGCCGCAGGTCGCGCATCGGCCGGCGCAGGTGGCCCTTGTGCACGATCCGGACGAAGGCCGGCTCGCCGGCGGCGGCCATCCGGCGGATGCCCTCCACGTGGTCCACGATCCGCTTGCGGATGGTGCGGATCAGCCGGTGCCGGTCCCGGGGGATCAGCCCGTACGCGTCGGCGAAGAGGCGCAGCCGGCGCGGCCGGTCGGGGTGCTTCCAGCCGAGCGTGATCGAGTCCCGGTCGGAGAAGATCGGCACCCAGGTCCAGGCCGCGTACGCCACGTCGTAGATCCGGGCGCCGGGCGAGGCGAGGTCGAAGTCGATCAGCCCGAGGGTGCCGTCGGGCCGCCAGATGACGTTGTGCGGGGCGGCGTCGTGGTGGCAGATCACCTCGGTGTCCGGCGGCGGCGGGCCGAACGAGCGCCACACCGCCCCGGGAGGCGGGACGAAGCCGTACTGGGCGTCGTGGAACATCCGGAGCATGGTGGCGACGGTCACCAGCGCCTCGTCGGTGACCCAGTGCGGGGCCAGCGGGTACTCCCCGCACTCCCCCTCCAGGTACGACAGGACCTCCCGGTTGCGCTCGTCCATGCCGAGTGCCCGGGGCGCGCCGGTGAACCCGACGTACTCCAGGTGGCGCAGCAGGGCGTGCACGGCGGGCGTCCACGGCCCGGCGTTGCGCCGGACCGTGTCACCGACCCGGACCACGGTGCTGACGTTCCCGCCGTGCAGCGGGATCTCCTGCGAAGTCACGTACGGTCTCCCGAGGCGCTGCGACGAGTGGCTGGGGTCGCGCCACCCGGCGTAGGCGCGATCGTCGGTCGTCACTGCGAGGCTACGCGTCCCGGGCGAGCGGCTCGGTACCGAGCAGCGCGTCGACGAACTGCGCGGGGTCGAACGGGGCCAGGTCGTCCTTGCCCTCGCCGAGCCCCACCAGCTTGACCGGGATGCCCAGCTTGCGCTGCACGGCGATCACGATGCCGCCCTTGGCGGTGCCGTCGAGCTTGCTGAGCACGACGCCGGTGACGTTGACCGCCTCGGTGAAGACCCGGGCCTGTTCCAGGCCGTTCTGCCCGGTGGTGGCGTCGAGGATCAGCAGCGTCTCGTCGATCGGGCCGTGCTTCTCCACCACCCGCTTGACCTTGCCCAACTCGTCCATCAGGCCGACCTTGTTCTGGAGCCGGCCGGCGGTGTCGATCAGGACGGTGTCCACGCCGGTGTCGATGCCCCGCTTGACGGCGTCGAAGGCCACGCTGGCCGGGTCGGCCGCCTCCGGGCCGCGCACGGTCTCGGCGCCGACCCGTCCGCCCCAGGTCTCCAACTGGTCCGCGGCAGCGGCCCGGAAGGTGTCGGCGGCGCCGAGCAGCACGGTGCGGCCGTCGGCCACCAGCACCCGGGCGATCTTGCCGCAGGTGGTGGTCTTGCCGGCGCCGTTGACGCCGACCACCAGCACCACCGCCGGCACGCCCTCCTTGGGTGCGGTCCGCAGCGACCGGTCCAGGGTCGGGTCGAGCGCGTTGACCAGTTCGGCGGCGAGCAGGGCGCGCAGTTCGCCCGCGGATCGGGTGCCGAGGACCCGGGTCCGCTCGCGCAGCCGGTCGACGATGTCCCGGGTGGCGTCGATGCCGACGTCGGCGGTGATCAGGCTGTCCTCGATCTCCTCCCAGGCGTCCTCGTCGAGGTGGTCGCGGCTCAGCAGGCCGAGCAGGCTCTTGCCGAGGGCGTTCTGCGAGCGGGACAGCCGCGAGCGCAGCCGGACCAGCCGCCCGGCCGTCGGCTCGGGGACCTCCAGCGCCGGGGCCTCCACGACCGGCGGCTCCACCAGGATCCCGGTGGACAGTTCGGCCTCCGGCGCCTCCACCGGCGGGCCGGCGAGATCCTCCTCGGCCCGGGTCTCGACCTCCGTCTCGGGCACCGGCGGCTCCGGTCGCCGGCGCAGCCGCGGCACGACCAGCCCGATGCCGCCAAGGATCAGCACGCCGAGCAGGGCGAGTGCGATGAGGAGGTATTCCGTCATGCCGGAATCCTGTCAGATGCCCGCGAAGCTGTCCCAGCCACCGCTGCCGACCGCGCCCGCGAGAGGCCGGCGGTAGGCTCGGTCACAGCCAGCAGTGGTGCGACCGCCGGCCGGGTAGTAAAGATGAGATCCGCTTACCTGGAGGTCGACCATGCCCGCGGCACACCTGCTCATCGGCCCGCTGCTTCGGCGGGTGGTCGGCACGCGGGCCACCGTCTGGGTGGAGACCAGCGCGCCCGCCGTGGTCACCGTCCGCACCGCCGACGGCGCCGGGGGCACCTCCCCCACCTTCTCGGCGTACGACCACCACTACGCGCTCGTCGTGGTGGAGGGGCTCACACCGGACAGCGCCACCAGCTACGAGGTGCTGATCGACGACGAGGTCGCCTGGCCGGTGCCGGAGAGCGGGTTCCCGCCCAGCGTGATCCGCACCCGGGCGGCCGACGACCGCGACCAGCCGGTCCGGTTGGTCTTCGGCTCCTGCCGGGAGACCACCCAGCACGCCACCACCCGGCGGCTGCCCCCGGACGCGCTCGACGCGTACGCCCGACGGCTGACGACCGATCCGGAAACGACCGACCTGCCCGACCTGCTGGTGCTCCTCGGCGACCAGGTCTACGCCGACGTGACCTCCCCCACGGTCCGGCGGCTGCTGAAGCGGCGCCGGCGGCGGCCGAAGGACGCGCCCGCCGACCAGGTGGTCAGCTTCGACGAGTACACGAAGCTCTACCTGGAGTCCTGGCGCGATCCGGAGATCCGGTGGCTCCTCTCCACCGTGCCGAGCGTCATGATCTTCGACGACCACGAGATCATCGACGACTGGAACACCTCGGCCTCCTGGCGGGCCGACATGCGCGACCAGCCCTGGTGGGCGGAGCGGATCACCAGCGGCCTCGCCTCGTACTGGGTCTACCAGCACCTGGGCAACCTCTCCCCCGACGAGATCGCCGCCGACCCGGTCTTCGCCAAGGTCAGCGCGGCGGAGGACGCCACCGGCGTGCTGCGCGAGTTCGGGCAGCGGGTCGACACCGAGGCCGACCTCGCCCACGACACCGAGCGGTGGCGGGCCGTGCAGTACCAGTGGAGCTATGCGCTGGACCTGGGCCGGACCCGGCTGATCATGCTCGACAACCGGTGCAGCCGGGTGCTGGACCCCGGCCAGCGGGCGATGCTGCCCCCGGGCGAGTGGTCGTGGTTCCTGGACCGGGCCCACGGCGTCTACGACCACCTCGTGGTCGGTGCGTCGCTGCCGTGGCTGCTGCCGCCGGGCATCCACCACGTGGAGGCGTGGAACGAGAAGCTCGCCGACTCCCGGCAGCCCTGGGTGGCCGGGCTGGCGGAGAAGCTGCGCCGGGCGTTGGACCTGGAGCACTGGGCCGCGTTCCGCCGCTCGTTCGACGCGCTCGGCGCGCTCTTCGCCCGCATCGGCAGCGGCACCCCGGGCGAGCCCGGCGAGCGGGTCGGGGCCGGCCCGGCGTACGCGCCACCGGCGTCGATCAGCGTGCTCTCCGGCGACGTGCACCACTCGTACGTGGCGCGGGCGCGGTTCGACGACCGGGGCGTGGTCACCCCGGTGCACCAGCTCACCTGCTCGCCCATCCACAACCAGGTGCCCGCCGGCATGCGTCCGCTGATGAGGCTGGGTTGGGCGTCCGGGCCGGCCGGGGCGGCCCGGGCCCTCGCCCGCACCGTCGGGGTGCGCCGCCCGTCGTTGCGGTGGAAGCGGCTGGCCGGGCCGTACTTCGGCAACGCGGTCGCCACGCTGGTGCACTCGGGGCGGACGGCCGAGGTGACCATCGAGGGCACCACCGGCGCGGGCCAGCTGCGCGAGGTCATGCGCCAGCGCCTCACCTCCGGCGGCTGATCCTTCCGCCCGCCGGCCTCCGGCGGGGCCCGGCACGCCGGCCGGTGGATCCCGGCCGCCATTGAAGTACGACTTTCCCCGCTCACCCATTCCTGCGCGCGTGCGGATATTCGTGACCGGGCAGCCGGGCGATACCTGAACGAGACATTCGACCGCGATCATTCACACGTGTTTCGTCGGAACGGCAGTTCCACAGCACCGGCAGCCCCCACCCCAGGGACATTGTCGTCGCTGGCTGCGTGGCACGTGCTTCACCGCGCACCACGACCGGCGGCTCGCCCTGGAATCGTCGGCTCCTTTGTCGTGGGCAACTGTTTCGACGTACACATTTCATTGACCATCGTCGTACGCGACGCGGTCACACTTGTATTGAGAGGAAGGCTTGCATCGTGGTAACCACCGAATCCCACGAGACGGCGCGGGTATCGCCTCGCGGCCTGCTCCGGACCGTCAGTCGGCGCGGCCTGATCGCTTCCGTTCCCGTCGTCGTGCTGGGGCAGGCGTTGGCTGACGGGCCGGCGCTCGCGCAGCCCCGCGCCGTCGAGTGCCTCGCCGACCTCGGGGCCGTGTGATGGGGATCCCCTGGCTCGCCGACGTCCTGCGGGCCGCCGGCGTCGCGGTCGTCGAGGAGGGGAACTGGCGTGCCCGGGGTGTCAGCGGCGCGTTCGACCCGATCGGGGTGCTGTGGCACCACACCGCCGCCACGTCCAGCCCGAGCCGACCGGCGCCGGCGTTGGGCGTCTGCATCAACGGCCGCTCCGACCTGCCCGGCCCGCTGTGCCACGCGCTGGTGGACTACCACGGCGTGTTCCACCTGATCTCCGCCAACCGGGCCAACCACGCCGGCAACAGCCGGGGCAGCGGACCCATCCCCGCGGGCAGCGGCAACACGATGCTGATCGGGTGGGAGATCGACTACAACGGCGTCAACCAGTCGATGACCGGAGCCCAGTACGCCGCGTCCGTCACCGCCACCGCCGCGGTGCTCCGCAGGCTGGGCCGCGATGCCAGTTATGCCCGGGGCCACCGCGAGACCAGCACCACCGGAAAGATCGACCCCTCCTTCATCGACCTCGACGCGATGCGCCGCGACGTCGCAGCCGCCATGGCCGGCGACTCGGGCGCCGGCACGATGTACCACCAGTCGCGTAACCCGAACGGGTCGTGGACCGGGTTCCAACCGTTGGCCGGCTACCGGACGACCGCCCCCGGCCAGGCACGCGACATGGCGATCACCGGAATGGCGGACCGCTCCGCCCAGTTGCTCATCGTCGGGGCTGACAGCAGCATCTTCCACGAGATCCGCAACCCCAACGGCACCTGGACCGGCCTCGCACCACTCGCCGGCATGGGCACACCCACCCCGGCTGCCGGCAGCCGCGTCAGCATCGCCGGCATGCCCAACGGCTCCGCCCAGGTCCTCATCGTCGGCGCCAACAGCGGCATCTACCACCAGATCCGCAACCCCAACGGCACCTGGACCGGATTCCAACCCATCACCGGCCACGGCACGACAGCCCCCGCCGCCGGCACGGACGTCGCCATCACCGCGATGCCCGACGGCTCCGCCCAGATGCTCATGGTCGGCGCACAGAACGGCATCTACCACCAGATCCGCAACCCCAACGGCATCTGGACCGGCCTCGCACCACTCGCCGGCATGGGCACACCCACCCCGGCTGCCGGCAGCCGCGTCAGCATCGCCGGCATGCCCAACGGCTCCGTCCAGGTCCTCATCGTCGGCGCCAACAGCGGCATCTACCACCAGATCCGCAACCCCAACGGCACCTGGACCGGATTCCAACCCATCAGCGGCTACGGCACGACAGCCCCCGCAGCCGGCAAGGACGTCGCCATCACCGCGATGCCCGACGGCTCCGCCCAGATCCTCATGGTCGGCGCCGACAACGGCATCTACCACAAGATCCGCCACCCCAACGGCACCTGGGACAGCCTCCAACCGCTTCCCGGCATGGGCACCCCCACCACGGCCGCCGGCAGCAACGTCAGCATCGCCGGCATGCCCGACGGCTCCGCCCAGGTGACCATCGTCGGCAGACGTTGACCAGGCGCCCACGGCCCGAGGGCTGACGCCCGCATCCGGACCCGCTCCACCTGCCGACCGGGAGCGGCTGCGGGAGATCAGCATCGCGCAGTCGGGGTACGGCCACGCCCGGCCGTACCCCGACGCACCGCGCCCGGCCGCCCTCCTGGCAGGCGGGCGGGCTTCGCCCTGACAAATGCGGTCGCGGCCTGTCAGAGGTGCCGGCGAGAATGGCCGGCATGACCTGGCGAGCACCGGAGATCAACCGGACCCCCGAGCCCTACGTCGGTGACGAGCGCACCATGCTGGAGGGCTGGCTGGACTTCCACCGGCAGACCCTGCTGCTCAAGTGCGCCGGGCTGACCGCCGAACAGTTGAGGACGCCGAGCGTCGAGCCGTCCGGGCTCACCCTGCTCGGTCTGGTCCGGCACCTGGCCGAGGTGGAGGCCTGGTGGTTCCGGGAGAACTTCGCCGGCGAGCAGGTCGACTACCCCTACTTCACGCCCGACGCCCCGGACGCCGACCACGACGTCAGCGCCGCCGACGCCGAGGCCGACTTCGCCACCTACCACCGGGAGGTCGCGCTGGCCCGCGCCGCCGCCGACGGCCGGTCGCTCGACGAGACCTTCACCGAGGTCGGCCCGAAGCGCCGGACGTTCAACCTGCGCTGGATCTACGTGCACCTGATTGAGGAGTACGCCCGGCACAACGGCCACGCCGACCTGATCCGCGAACGCATCGACGGCCGCACCGGCGAGTGATCTGCGCCGATTCCCCCGACCGGCGGTCCTCCCCCGCCGAACCGGACCGCCACCCACGCCGAGTGTTCATTCCGCGCCGACGGCAGCAACCCGTGGCCTGCCCCTGACGTCATACGCTGCGACGGGTTGTGGCCGATCCCGTCCTGCCGACCGCTACGCCCGCCCGGCGCGGCGGTGAACGCGAGGCCGCCGCAACGGGGAGCTGACGATGGTCGACGGAGAAATCACGACGCCTTCGCGGAGAAGGGCGTTGGGCATGATCGGCGCGGTGGGCGCGGCCGGTGCTGCCGCGCTCGTGGGAGTCGGATGGCGGCTCAGGGGTCGCCCGACAGCGCCGCTCGTCGACCCGCACTATCCCGGTGACCTGGTCGGGAGCGGCGCGCCGGGCGACGCCCACCGGGCACCCGGCCGGTTCCCGGTCGTGCTGGAGAACAGCCGCCCGGGCGCAGCGGACTTCCGCCTCACCGGCCACCGGTTCGGCACCGGCCGGTCCGGCCAGATCGCCGGGTACACCTCGGCGACCAGCATCGCGCCCGGGGAGGAACTGGTCTTCCGGGTCTCGGTGGCACCCGCACAGCAGTACCGCGGCACGGTCTTCCGGATCGGGCACTACGGCGGTGCGGGTGCCCGGATGGTGACCCGCGGCCCATGGCTGGACGGGACGACCCAGCCCGCTCCCACGGCCTCGGCGGAGACCGGTGCGGTGTCGTGCGCGTGGTCACCCGGATGGCGGCTGCGGATCGGCCCGGACTGGGTCAGCGGGCAGTACCTCGCCCTGCTGAGCACCGCGTCCGGTCATCACCACTGGGTTCCGTTCGTGGTTCGCGACCCGACCCGCACCGGCGGCGCACTGGTGGTCATCCCGACGAGCACCTACCAGGCGTACAACCAGTGGCCGTTGGACGGCCGCACCGGTGCGAGCCTCTACTACGGCCACGACGACACGGGCCGGCGCACGGCGACGCGCCGGTCCCAGGCGGTCAGCCACGACCGCCCGTACGCCGAGAGCGGGCTGCCCCACCTGGCCGCCGACGACATCGGCTTCGTGCAGTGGGCCGAGATGCAGGGGTACGACCTCACCTACGCCACCAGCGAGGACCTGCACACCGGCCGGATCGAGCCGGGACGCCATCGAGCGGTGATCTTCCCCGGGCACGACGAATACTGGTCGGCGCGGATGCGAGCGGCAGTCGTCACCGCTCGCGAAGGCGGCACCAGTCTGGTCTTCCTCGGTGCCAACAACTGCTACTGGCGGGTCCGGTACGGCCTCGACGACCGTGACGAGCGGCTGGTCCGATGCGACAAGGTCGACAAGCCGCGCAACGGTGTCGTCCCGGCGACCCCGAAGTGGCGGAAGACCGGCAGCCCCGAGCAACACCTGATCGGCAGCCAGTACGTCAGCGTCGTCGACGGCCGCGCGCCGCTGGTGGTGCGCGGCAGCGGGCACTGGTTCTGGTCCGGGACCGGCGTACGCGACGGCGACGTCATCCCCGACGTGGTGTGGGGGGAGGCCGACCAGTGGATGCCCGGCGTGGGCGGTCCGCAGGCGGTCGAACAGGTTCGGCTCGCCGACTCGCCCTTTCACCGGAAGGGGGCGGTCGTGCGGCAGCACACCCAGCTGTACCGGGCCCGCTCGGGTGCCTGGGTGTTCGCCGCCGGGTCCCTCGGATGGACGCGGGCGCTGCACGCCCCTGCCATCGCCGACCCACGGGTGGACCGGGCCACCCGCAACTTGCTCCACCGCGTGCTCAGCGAGGACCTGGCCGAGACGGATCAGCCGGTCGTGGCCAGGGCCGCCCGTAGGTAGCGCAGGTCGGCCGGGCCGCTCCAGCGCAGCGCCGACAGCCCGGCGACGCGGGCACCCCGGATCGACCAGTCCTCGTCGTCGACGAAGAGCACCCGGGCCGGCGGGGTCTCCAGAGCCTCGCAGGCGGCCTGGAAGTATTCCTTCGCCGGCTTGTGCACGCCGATCTTGGACGAGTTGACCACCACGTCGAGCTCGCCGACCAGGCCGAGCGCGGCGAGGTCGGCGTCGAGCAGGTCGGTGGCGTTCGTGCCGAGCCCGACCCGGATGCCGCCCGCCCGCGCCTCGCGGACGAAGGCGAGCACCTCGGGATCCACCTCGCCCCGGTAGCGCTGCCACTGCTCCACCGCCGCCCGGGCCCGCTCGGGGTCGCCCACGGAGTCGGACAGCGCGTCGGCGACGCTGGTCATCCAGTCGGCGTGGCTGACCCGGCCGGTCAGCACCGGCTGGAGCCGCCCCCACTGCATGGCGATCTCGGCGAGTACGCCCTCGGACAGGCCGTACTCCCGCTCCACCTCGGCGGCCACCGCCGGGTCCCACCGCCGCAGGACGCCGTCGAAGTCCACCAGGAGCGCCGTCGCCCGTTCCCGACCCACTACTCGTTCTCCTCGCCGCGGCCACGCCGCTGGTCGTCGGTGTCGGCCCGGTTGAGCCGTTGGCTGATCACCTGGGTCACCCCGTTGCGCATGGTCACGCCGTACAGGGCGTCGGCGACCTCCATCGTCCGCTTCTGGTGCGTGATGACGATGAGCTGGCTCTTCTCCCGCAACTGGGCCATCAGCGTGATCAGCCGGCCCAGGTTGACGTCGTCGAGCGCCGCCTCGACCTCGTCCATGATGTAGAACGGGCTTGGCCGGGCGCGGAAGATGGCCACCAGCATCGCCACCGCGGTCAGCGAACGCTCGCCACCGGAGAGCAGCGACAGCCGCTTGATCTTCTTGCCCGGCGGGCGGGCCTCCACCTCGACGCCGGTGGTGAGCAGGTCGTCGGGCTCGGTGAGGATGAGCCTTCCCTCGCCGCCGGGGAAGAGCACGGTGAAGACCTGCTGGAACTCCCGGGCGGTGTCCTCGAACGCGCTGGCGAAAACCTCCAGGATCCGTTCGTCGACGTCCTTGACCACGGTCAACAGGTCGCGGCGGGTGGCCTTGAGGTCCTCCAGTTGCTCGGAGAGGAACTTGTAACGCTCCTCCAGCGCGGCGAACTCCTCGAGGGCCAGGGGGTTGACCTTGCCGAGCAGGGTGAGTTCCCGTTCCGCCTTGGCGGCCCGCTTCTCCTGCACCGGCCGCTCGTAGCGGACGGGCTCTGGCACCGGCAGGCCGTCCCGTTCGGCCGCCGCCACGTCTGCCTGGGTGGGCGGGACGGGTTGGGTCGGGCCGTACTCGGCGACGAGGGTCTCCACGTCCAGCCCGAAGTCCTCGGCGGCCTTCGCCTCCAACTGCTCGATCCGCAGCCGCTGCTCGGCGCGGGCCACCTCGTCCCGGTGCACCTGGCTGGTCAGCCGCTCCAGCTCCGCGGCGAGCCGCTTGGCCGCGCCGCGTACCTCCTGGAGCTCGGCCTCGCGGGCGGCTCGCTCGCGCGCCACGGCGTCGCGGTGCTCCTCGGCCGCCGCGATGGAGGTGGCCAGCCGGGTGAGCGCCTCCCGGGCGCCACCCGCCACGGCCCGGGCGATCCCCGCGCCCCGGGTGCGCGCCGCCCGCCGCGCCGCCGCACGTTCCCGCGCGGCCCGCTCGGCGGTGGCCTGCCGGCGCAGCGAGTCCGCGCGGCCGGCGATCGAGGAGACCCGCTCCTCGGCGGTACGCACCGCGAGCCGGACCTCCATCTCGTTCTGCCGCGCCTGCGGCACCAGCGCGGCGAGCTGGTCACGTTCCTCGGTGGAGGGTTCCGCGTCGACCGGCGTCTCCTCGGCCAGCCGCAGCCGTTCCTCCAACTCGGCCAGGGTGAGCAGGTCCCGCTCCCGGGCCGCCTCCGCGCGGGCCCGGGACTCGCCCAGCCGGTCGGTCTCCGCCCTCGCCGAGCGGGCCGCCGCGCCCAGCTCGGCCAGCCGGCGGGCGGCGGCGTTGCGGTGGCTCTCCGCCTCCCGCCTGGCGGCGGCGGCGTGCTGCACCGTCTCCTTGGCTGCGGCCACCTCGGCGCGGGCATCGACGAGCTGTTCGCGCAGCTCCGCGCCCGCCTGCTCGGCGGCGAGCCGGTTCGACCGGGCCTCCTCGACGGCGGCCTGCACCTCGATGAAGCTGGGCGCCTTGGCCGACCCGCCGGCCGCCGCGTACGCGCCGACGACGTCCCCGTCGGGGGTGACCGCGCGCAGCTCCGGGTTGTCGGCGACCACCTCGGCCGCCGCGGCGAGGTCGTCGACCAGCACCACGTCGCGCAGCGCCCGGTGCACCGCCGGACGGATCTGTGGGGAGCACTCCACCAGGTCGGGCGCCCAGCGGGCACCGTCGGGCAGCTTCGGCCGCAGCGCGTCGGCGGGGCCGTCCATGCCCGGACCGGCGGGGCTGCCGACGAGCAGGCCGGCGCGGCCGGCGTCGGAGATCTTCAGCAGCCGCATGGCCTCGACGGCCTCGTCGACACCGTTGACCGCGACCGCGTCGGCGAGGCCGCCGAGCGCGGCGGCGAGCGCGGCCTCCTGTCCGGGGGCGACGGTGAGGAGCCCGGCCAGGCTGCCCAACAGGCCCGGGACCTCGTCGGCGCGGGCCAGCAGCGCGCCCGCGCCGTCCTTGCGGCGCAGGCCCAGGGCGAGCGCCTCCTCCCGGGCCTTCCAGGTGGCGGCGTCCTTCTCCGCCGCCCGCTCCGCGTCGGTCAGCGACCGCACGGTGGACTGCGCCCGCTCCTGGGCGGCGACCGCCTCGGCGTGCCGGGCGTCCAGGTCGGCGTTGTCCCGGTCCGCCTCGGTGGACTGCTCGGCGACCGCGTCGAGGTCGGCCTGCGCCTGCTCGGCCCGGGCCAGCGCGTCGGTGTGCGCGGTGGCGAGCCGTTCGATCTCCTCGCCGGCGCTGGTGGTCCGGGCCCGGGCGGAGTTGACCTGGCCGGTCAGCCGGGCCAGGCCCTCCCGCCGGTCGGCGATCGCCTTGGCCGCGGCGACCAGCTCGCGTTCGGCGGCGGCGAGCTGCCGTTCCAGCTCCTGGCGGTGCTCGACGGCCTCAGCCAGCCGGATCTGGTCGTCGGTGAGCGCGCCGCGCAGCTCCTCCTCCTGCTCGCTGACCCGCTCGGCCTCGGCCTCCAACTGGTCGGGGTCGCGACCGGGGCGCTCGTCGTCTCCGGTCGCGCTGAGGTGCCGCAGCCGTTCCCGGGCGAGCTGCTCGATGGAGCGGAACCGCTCGGAGAGGGCGGAGAGCTTGTACCAGGTGTCCTGCGCGGCGGCCAGCAGCGGGGCGTCCTCGGCGAGCGCCGCCTCCAGCTCGCCCAGCCGCGCCTGCACCTCGGTGTGCTCGGCCTCGACCTGCTCGCGCCGCTCGCGTACCGCGGTCTCGTCGGCGATCTCCCGGTCCAGGGTGGCGCGCAGGGTGGCCAGGTCGTCGGCGAGCAGCCGCAGCCGGGCGTCGCGCAGGTTGGCCTGGATGGCGGCGGCGCGGCGGGCCACCTCCGCCTGCCGGCCCAGCGGCTTGAGCTGGCGGCGCAACTCGGCGGTGAGGTCGTTGAGCCGGTTGAGGTTGGTCTGCATCGCGTCGAGCTTCCGCAGCGCCTTCTCCTTGCGCTTGCGGTGCTTGAGGACGCCGGCCGCCTCCTCGATGAACGCCCGCCGGTCCTCCGGCTTGGCGTGCAGCATCCCGTCGAGCCGCCCCTGACCGACGATGATGTGCATCTCGCGGCCGATGCCGGAATCCGACAGCAGTTCCTGGATGTCGAGCAGCCGGCAGGAGTCGCCGTTGATCTCGTACTCGCTCTCGCCGGAGCGGAACATCCGGCGGGTGATGGAGACCTCGGTGTACTCGATCGGCAGCGCGCCGTCGGTGTTGTCGATCGTGAGGGTCACCTCGGCCCGGCCCAGCGGGGCCCGGCCGGCGGTGCCGGCGAAGATGACGTCCTCCATCTTGCCGCCGCGCAGCGCCTTGGCGCCCTGCTCGCCGAGCACCCAGGCGATGGCGTCGACGACGTTGGACTTGCCGGAGCCGTTCGGGCCGACCACGCAGGTGATCCCCGGCTCCAGCTTCAGCGTCGTCGCGGAGGCGAAGGACTTGAAGCCCTTCACCGTCAGGCTCTTGAGATGCACCTTCTCGATCCTCGTCCGGTGGCCGCCGTACCGTCGCCGGCTGCGCGGACCTGGGTGAACCCGCAGACTAACCCGCGACCGGGAACCGCCGGGCACGCGACCCGCCTGGTGACCGCCGGGCGCTCACCGGATGGCGCGGGCCGATCCGTCCGCGCGGCCCGTTCTTCCGGGTTTCCGCCGGGCCGGAACCGCGAGGGATTTCCTCCGGTGGCGCCGTACGGGATTGCCTGCGATGGTGCCGAACAGAAGGCCTTCGGGTGGAGCCGCACAAGATCGCGAATTGGCGCCGCAGAAAGGGGCACGGACAGAGCTGCGCGCCGGCACAGAAGTGTCGGCGCGCTCTTTTGCGTGGTGCGATTCAGTTTTCCGATCCGGAGATCAGGTCAGCGCGGGCTCGGCCAGACGGAGCAGATCGTCCGCCTCCGCCGCAGCCGCCGCGAGCCGATCATTCTCGGCACGCAGCCGCGTGATCTCGAACTCCAGAGCCCGAACCGTGGCACGCAGTCGGGTGACCTCGTCGAGCAGGCGCCGGTCGGGCGCTGCGCCTACGTGGCCGTACAGGGCCTTAGCCATGTTGACTCCTTGATATGCGCTGCCGGAAGGGCCGGCCAACGCGCGCCCAAAATGTGTACGCGACTGCCATTCCAGACAATTCTGGGCATGACCGGGCGCGACTGGCGACACCTACATATTGAGCCGACACCCCCTCTTTCGTCAAGTTCCCGCAGGCCGTAGATCATTTCCACGTCGACCTGTCCACTTGGCGGGGGTTGCCACAAGGCACGGACACACTCTGTCCGGACACCATGACTCTACGCCCCGGATCCCGGGAAGTCCCCACCCTGCCGTCCGACTTCCCCTTAACTCTTCCTTAGCCACATTGCCGCTGTTCACGCCCGACACGTAGCGTCACCCCGGCCCGCAAGCGACCCCCTGGAGGCAGAGGCGTGTACGGCTGGACCGACCCGAACGACCCGGACAGCGCCCGTCGGCGCCGCGAGCGGCCGCTGGGCGAGCAGCCGCCGGCCTGGCTCACCGAACGTCCGGAGCCGCGGTCGGCCTACCTGTTCGGGGACGACCCGGAGCAGCCCGCCGAGGAGTGGCACCGCGACCAGCCGACCGCGCGCTGGCAGCCCGAGCCCGCCGGACCGACCGCGACCTGGCAGTCGCAGCCCGTTGAGCCGAGCGGTGCGACGCCCGCCACCGCCGAGGGCCGGCACCGGCACCGCCGCCGCTTCCCCCGGCCCCTGCTGGTCGGTGGCGCCGCCGCGGCCGCCACGCTGGTGGTGAGCCTCGGTGTCGGCGCGGTCGCGCTGACCGGCGGCGGCCCGGAGACCGATCCGACCGCCGTCGACGACACGATCGCCGCCGCCCCGGCGCTGCCGGACGCCGGGACGTCACCCGACGAGGCCCAGGCCCCGGTCACCCCGAGCGCCGCGCCGACCACCGCCAGGCCCACCCCGTCGGCCACGAAGAGCACCAGGCCGACGCCGGCGCCGTCGCGTACCACCGCGGCCTCACGGAACAGTGCCGAGCGGAGCACGGCGCCGGCCGGCGGCGGCACGAAGGCCTCGGCCAGCGGCGGGGCCAGCAGCCAGGCCCGCGAGGTGGTCAACCTGGTCAACGCCGAGCGCGCCAAGGCCGGGTGCGGCGCGCTGGGCATCGACGACAAGCTGACGACCGCGGCCCAGCGACACAGCCAGGACCAGGCCGACAACCGGAACATGTCCCACACGGGCAGTGACGGCAGCAGCGCCGGGACCCGGCTGGACCGGGTCGGCTACTCCTGGCGCACCTACGGCGAGAACGTCGCCTGGAACCAGAAGACGCCGGCCGCGGTGATGGACGCCTGGATGAACAGCCCCGGCCACCGGGCCAACATCCTGAACTGCGCCTTCACCGAGATCGGCGTCGGTGTCGCCAGCAGCAACGGGCCGTACTGGACGCAGGTCTTCGCCGCACCGCGCTGAACGCGAGTCGTGGCCGGGTCCGCGCTCGTTTGACCAGGTGAGGTACGCCGACGCGGCGTACCCGACCTGGGCGGCGGGCCGGCCGCCCGCGACCTGCGGAGCTGCCGATGCGGATCCGGCCGCGTACGCGCGCCATCGGGCGGGGCCTGCGCGGGGCCCTGCCGGCCTGCGTCGCGCTCGCGCTGCTGAGCGTGGTCGCCGCCTGCCGGGTGGACCTCACCCCGCCGGGTGCCCCGACCACCTGGCCGACCGCGTCAGCCGGCCGGTGGCAGTGGCAGTGGCAGCTCGGCGGCGTGCTCGACCCGGCCGTCGACGCCGACGTCTTCCTGCTCGACCCGGTCGCCACCACCACCGCGCAGACCGCCGAACTGCGCTCCCGGGACCGCCGGCTGGTCTGCCACGTGTACGTCGGGTCCGTCCTGCCGACCGACCCGGACGCGAGCCGCTTCCCGGCCACCGTGCGGGGCGCCGCCTCCCGCCGGCCGCAGAGCCGCTGGCTCGACGTACGGCAGTGGGACTCGCTGCGGCCGGTGCTGGCCGACCGGTTCCGCCTCTGCCGGGGCAAGGGCTTCGGGGCGGTCGCGCTGGCCGACGCCGACGGGTACGCGCACCGCTCCGGTTTCCCGCTCGGCTTCGACGACCAGCTACGGTTCAACCGCCGGCTGGTCGAGCTGGCCCGGTCGACGGGCCTCTCCCCCGGCCTGGTCAACGACCTGGAACAGGTGGCCGCCCTGGCCCCGGACTTCGACTTCGCCGTCAACGAGGAGTGCGTGCGGCTGGGCCAGTGCGCCCGCCTGCTGCCGTTCGTCGAGGCGGGCAAGCCGGTGTTCCACGTGGAGTACACCGGCTCGACGACGGACTTCTGCGTCACCACGGTGGGCTACGGCTTCTCCTCGATCCGCAAGGAACGCGAGCTCGACGCGTGGCGGATCCCCTGCCCGGCGCTCTGACCGCCGACCCGTCCCCGGCCGACCCCTCTCAGCCAGCCTCTCCGCCCGGCCGATCCCTCCTGGCCAGCCCCTCCGCCCGGCCGATCCCTCCCCGCCAGCTCTCCGCCCGGCCGACCCAGCCCGGCCGGCTCTCCGCCTCGCCCGTCCGGCCGTCCGTCGGACGGCCGGACGGGGGCCGGACCGCGGGTGCGGTCCGACCCCCGCCGTGGGCGGGCCCGGGTCAGCGGGAGCCGACCAGCTCCGGGGTCGGGGCCGGCGGCTCCGGGGCCGCCGGGGCCGGCCGGGCGCGCAGGAAGCGCGGCGCCCACCAGTTCGCGTCCCCGAGCATCGTCATCAGCGACGGCAGCACCACCGCGCGGATGATCGTGGCGTCCAGCAGGATCGCCGCCGCCAGGCCGACACCGAGCTGCTTCATGTCGATCGTGCTCAGGGTGGCGAAGATCGAGAAGACGCCGACCATCACGACCGCCGCGCTGGTCACCACGCCGGCCGACGAGGTGATGCCGTACGCCACCGCGTCCCGGTTCGACATGCCCGCCCGTACGCCCTCGCGGATCCGGCTGACCACGAAGACGTGGTAGTCCATCGACAGCCCGAAGAGCACCACGAAGAGGAAGAGCGGCAGCCAGGTGACGATCGCGCCCATCGAGGTGAAGCCGAGCAGCCCCTCGGCCCAGTCGCCCTGGAAGACCAGCACCAGCAGCCCGTACGCGGCGCCGGCGGAGAGCAGGTTGAGCACGATCGAGCTGAGCGCGATCACCACCGAGCGGAACGTCAGCACCATCACCAGGAACGTCAGCACCAGCACGAAGCCCATGACGATCGGCAGCTTGTCGCGGATGTGCCGGGAGTAGTCCTCGCTGTCGGCGATGTCGCCGCCGACCGCGTACTCCACGCCGGGAATCCCGCCGAGCGCGGCCGGCACGAGGTCGGCGCGCAGCCGGTCCAGCGAGCGGACCGCCTCGTCGGTGCGGCTGGAGTGCGGGGTCGCGACCTCCAGCACCGACACCCGCCGGTCGGCGGACACCTCGATCTTCGGGCCGGTCGCCTCGGTCGGCGCGAAGAGCGGGTCCGCCGACGCCCGGGCGGCCAGCGCGGTCAGCGCCGCCCCGACCCGCTCCGCCTCGGCGGCCGGCGCCCGGACCGCGACGGTGTGGCTGGTGCCGTTGCTCGGGAACGCCACGGTGAGCCGGTCGTACGCCTGCATGGCCGGCGTGCTGCGGGGCAGGTCCTCCATCCCGGGGAACTTCATCTTCATGCCCAGCGCGGGCGCGGCCAGGGCGAGCAGCAGCCCGACCGAGATCACCAGGGTGGCCACCGGCGCCCGCAGCGCGGGCCTCAGCACGGCCGGCCAGAACCGGGGCCGCCGCCCGGCCTGCGGGGAGGTCAGCCGCCACAGCAGCGGCACCCGGGGCCGGTCGACCCAGCGGCCGAGCTTGGCCAGCAGGGCCGGCAGCACGGTCAGCGAGCCGATCACCGCGACCGCGACCACCAGGATCGAGCCCACCGCGAGGGAGGAGAAGACGACGTCGTCGGCGAGCAGCAGCGCGCCCATCGAGATCATCACGGCGAGGCCGGATACCACGACGGCGTGACCGGAGGTCTCCGCGGCGATCTCCACGGCGTCCAGGCCGGAGCGTCCCTTCGCCCGTTCCTCGCGTTCGCGCCGTACGTAGAACAGCGAGTAGTCGACCCCGACCGCCATGCCGATCAGCAGGATCACGCTGGCCGTCGTGTCGGTCGCCGGCACCAGGTGCGAGGCGAGGGTGGACAGCCCCATCGCCGCGGCGACCGAGGAGAGCGCCAGCAGCACCGGCACGCCGGCGGCGATCAGCGCCCCGAACGCGATGATCAGAATGGCCAGGGTCACCGGGAGGCTGAGCAGCTCGGCCCGCTTGAAGTCGTCGCCGAGCGTGTCGTCCAGCGCCTGGTTGATCGACGGCCCGCCGACCTGCTCGACCCGCAGCCGCGGGTGCCCGTCCTGCACCTGGGCGGTGGCGTCCCGCAGCGGCTGCACCCGCTCGGACGCGGTCTCCGGGTCACCCGACATCGTGACGGGCAGCAGCAGCGCGGAGCCATCCCGGGCCGGCACCGGCTCGCCGATCGAGGCGACCCCGGTCACCGAACGCAGCCGGTCCGCCGCGTCGTCGGCGGCGGCCTTCGCGGCGGCGGGGTCGAGCGTGCCCCCGCGCGAGGTGATCAGGACGTTCTCCACCGCCGGGTCGTCGAAGTTGCCGGCGTCCACGATCAGCCCCGCCCGGCCCGACTCGCCGACTGCCTGGTCGGCGAGGCTCGCCTCCTTGAGACCCGCGGCGCTCCCCCCGACGAAGCACACCGCCACGAACACCACCCACAGCGCGATGGCCCGCCACGGATGCTCCGCGCTCCACCGTGCCAACCGCACCGTCACCGGTCCTGCCCCCATCGCGGGTCCCCTCGTCACGTCATCCCCCTGTCAACGGGTCGACGCTATGGACGGGACGGACCCGGGAGCATCAGGGAACGGCCCTGGCCGGGCCCCGAACCTGTACGGAGGCTGAGAGGACGGCGCGGCCGGGCCGGCCGGAGCCGGAACGGGCGTTTCGGGGGAACCTCCCCGGAGGGACCGGGCCGACGCGCCGTCGGTGACCCGGAAACCGCTCGGGGTCATCCCCGAAGGGACCCCCGGGGGCGGGGCTGACAACGCGGGCAGCTGTACGACGAACGGTTCATGAACGCCTCGCGACGGATCGGGGCGCCGCACCGGTGGCACGGCAGTCCCTCCCGGCCGTAGACGTTCAGCGCCCGGTCGAAGTAGCCGCTCTCCCCGTTGACGTCGACGTAGAGGGCGTCGAAGCTGGTGCCGCCGGCCTTGATCGCCTCGCCGAGGACGTCCCGGACGTGACCCAGCAACCTCAGCACGGCCGGGCCGGTCAACGCGTCGGTGGGGCGGGCGCCGTGCAGTCCCGCCCGCCACAGCGCCTCGTCGGCGTAGATGTTGCCCACGCCGGAGATCAGCGTCTGGTCCAGCAGCGCCCGCTTGACCTCCGTGCGCCGCCGGCGCAGCGCGGCGACGAACTCCGCGTCGGAGAACCGCGGGTCCATCGGGTCCCGCGCGATGTGCGCGATCTCGGCCGGCAGCTCCGCGCCCCCGGCGGAGACCGACAGGCCGCCGAACGTGCGCTGGTCGACGAAGCGCAGCTCGGGACCGCCGTCGGCGAACCGGAACCGGACCCGCAGGTGCGTCTCGTCGGGCGCGGTGGCCGGCTGCATCAGCAGCTGACCCGACATGCCCAGGTGCCCGATCACGGCGTCGCCGCTGTCCAGCGGCAGCCACAGGTACTTGCCGCGCCGGCGCACGTCCAGCACCGTCCGGCCGGCCAGCACGTCGGCGAAGTGCCCGCCGCCGAGGATGTGCCGGCGTACCGCGCGGGGGTGGCGCACCTCGACGGTGGAGATCCGCCGGCCGGTGACCCAGCGGGCCAGGCCCTGTCGGACCGTCTCGACCTCCGGCAGCTCAGGCACGGCCCAGGCCCGCCTCGGCGGCCTCCGCGGTCTCGCCTTCGGCGTCCGGGCCGCCCGCCTCGGCCGCCTCGGCCGCCTCCCGCGCGGCCCGCTCCTGCTCCGCGTGCTCGGTGAGCGTCCGCCAGGCCGCCTCGGCGGCCCGCTGCTCGGCTTCCTTCTTGCTCCGCCCGTCGGCCCCGCCGTAGCGGTTGCCGGCGACCACCACCCAGGCGGTGAACGTCTTGAGGTGGTCCGGTCCCGTGCCCTCGATGCGGTACTCGGGGACGCCGAGCCCGAGCGCCGCGGTCAACTCCTGGAGGCTGGTCTTCCAGTCCAGGGCCGCACCCCGGCCGGCCGACTCGGCCATCAACGGGTCGAAGAGCCGGTGGATGACGATCGCCGCGGTGTCCAGCCCGTACTGGAGGTAGATCGCGCCGAGGAGCGCCTCCAGGGTGTCGGCGAGGATGCTCGCCTTGTCCCGGCCACCGGTGGTCTCCTCCCCCTTGCCGAGCAGCAGGTAGGCGCCGAGCCCGTCCGGGCCGAGGCCCCGGGCCACGTCGGCGAGGGCGCGCATGTTGACCACACTTGCCCGCAGCTTGGCCAGCTGCCCCTCAGGCAGGTCGGGGTGGTTGTGGAACAGCGCGGTGGTGATCACCACGCCGAGCACCGAGTCGCCCAGGAACTCCAACCGCTCGTTGGTGGGCAGGCCGCCGTTCTCGTACGCGTACGAGCGGTGGGTCAGCGCGCGCTCCAGCAGCTCCGGATCCAGGCTGACGCCGAAGGCGGATTCCAGGTGGCCGACGGACGCCCGCCGCCGCTTGTCGTTGCTCATGATGTGGGTACCTCGGTGTCGGTGGTGCGGTCGGTGCGTTCGTCGCGCTCGCCCGTCTCGGCGCCGTCGAGTAGCGCGCGGACCTGGTCGGTGGCGCGACGCCGCCGGAGATGAGCAGCCAGCGCGATGCCCGCGGCGACGTCCTCGGCCCGGGCGGCGCCGTGGCAGACGACCACCGTCCCGGCGACCCCGAGCAGGGCCGCCGCCCGGGGGGCGCCGCCGCCGGACGGCGGCCCGCCGGCCATCGCGTACGCGCCCTCGATCGCCTTGAGCAGCACGTTACCGGTGAACCCGTCGGTGACCACCACATCGGCACGCGCGCCGAGGGAGACGTCGTAGCCCTCGACGAGGCCCACGTAGCGGCCGTCGCAGGGCAGCGCGGCGGTGGCGAGGACGGGATCGGCGAGCCGGCGGGCGCGGTCGCCCTTGCCGGCCTCGGTGCCCACCGACAGCAGCCCCACCCGGGGGGCGGCGACGGCGTGTGCCACGGAGGCGTAGGCGGCGCCGAGCACGGCGTGGCGGGCCAGGGTGGCCGGGCGCGGCTCCAGCGAACCGCCGACGTCCAGCAGGACCACCGGGCCGGCGACGGCCGGCAGGGTGGCGACCAGCGCGGGGCGGCGTACGTCCGGCCAGCGGCCGAGGCCGAGCGCGACGGCGGTGACGGTGGCGCCGGTCGACCCGGCGGAGACGAGCGCGTCGGCGGCGCCGTCGCGGACGGCGTGCACCGCGGCGCGGACGGTGCTGTCGGCGCGGGCGGCCACGGGGTGGTCGGCCATGCCGACGACGGTGCGGACCGGCCTGACGGTGACCCGGGCGCGCTGCGCCGGGTCGAGGGCGCGGATCAGCTCGCCGGCGGCCTCGGCCGGGCCGACGAGCAGCAGGTGCAGGTTCGGGTCGGCGCGCACGGCTCGCAGAGCGCCGTCAACCACGACGGCGGGAGCGTCGTCCCCGCCGAGGAGGTCAACGGCGATCCGCGCGGTGCCCGACTCCACCGGAACGCCGGCCGGAACAGGCCGGCCGGCGTCGGAGGGAGCCGGGACACCGGGCGAGTGCCAGGGTGCGCGCGCCGCCCGACCGACTGTCGGGGGCGTCACTCGGCGACCGGGTCAGACCTCGAGAACCTGACGGCCGTTGTAGGTGCCGCAGACGGAGCAGGCGGCGTGCGGCAGCTTCGGCGACTTGCACTGCGGGCAGGCCACGGTCGCGACCACGGTCGCCTTCCAGTTCGCCCGGCGGGCGCGGGTGTTGCTGCGCGACATCTTGCGCTTGGGGACGGCCACGGTTCCTACTCCTCTTTACGGTTCAGTTGCGACAGACCCGCCCAACGCGGGTCGATCTGCTCGTGACTGTGGTCGGCCGGCAGATCGTCCCAGTGCACCCCGCATTCGGGGCACAGGCCTGGGCAGTCCTCCCGGCAGAGCGGGTTGGTCGGCAGCGCGAGCACCACCGCGTCCCGCAGTGCCGGCTCCAGGTCGATCAGATCGCCCTGCATCCGGCCCACCTCGTCCTCGTCGGTCGTGGTGTCCGTGGTGCTGTTCTCGTACGCGTACAGCTCCTGGATCCGCACGGTCAGCGAGTCGTCGATCTCGCGTAGGCAGCGACCGCACTCGCCCCGGACGGGACCGGTGACGGTCCCCGAGACGAGCACGCCCTCGGACACCGACTCCAACCTCAGGTCGAGGTCGAGGCCCGCGCCCTCCGGCACACTGATCATCTCCCCGCCGAGGTCCGCCGGTGCCGGCGACACCCGCTCGACCGTACGCAACGCACCAGGTCGGCGCGGCAGCTCCCTCGTGTCGAGGACCAGCGGCGACCTGGGGTTGAGTGTGGAAGGCGTGTGTTTGGGCATAGTCAGACTCCGGCCGGTGAGAGGCCGACAAAAGAGGTTACCTGGACGACCGCCGGACCGTCGAACCGGGGGCGACGCCCGCCCCGTCTGCCGGCTGGTGAGGTGCCGCTCAGAAGGGTAGCGGGCGTTCCGCCTCCTCCCCACCGAAGGTGCCGATCTCGCGCAGCGCGTGCATCTTGTCACGGCCGCGCTCGATCGAGGCCAGCGCCCGGGTGAGGAACTGCTCGAAGTTGGCCAGCGCGGTGTCGACGTAGTCGTCGACCTCCTCACGCAGGCGCTGCGCCTCGGCCCGGGCCTCCGCGATGATCCGCGCGCCCTCGTGCTCGGCGGAGACCGTGATCTCGTTCACCGAGACCAGCCGGGCGTGTTCCGCCTCACCCTCGCTGATGATCCGGTCGGCCTCGCGCTTGCCGGCGTCCATGATCTTGTCCCGCTCCTCCAGCAGCGCGGCTGCCCGGCGCAGGTCGGCGGGGAGTTCGGCGCGCATCTCGTCGAGGACCGCGATGAACTCGCCCCGGTCGACCATGCAGTTGTTACGCGACATCGGGACGGAGCGGGCCTGCTCCACCATGGCGATCAGTTCGTCGATGCGATCGAGCGGGTCCACCGGTACCTCACTCCTGTCGTTCGTCGGGCCGACCTACATGATGCGGGCTACGGCCGGTTTCCCGCTCCACACATCATGTCGTGCCCGCCCCACCCGCCCGGCGCGCCCCGCCCCGACGCGCCGCACCCCGCCCCCGCTCCACCCCGCCGATCTTGCACTTTCCGCCCGGCCAAACCAGCACAAAAGGTGCGCAAGATGGGCCGAAAGTGCAAGATCGCGGGGCGTGGGGGTGTTACGGGTGGGGGTTGAGGCGGGACTGGAGGGCCTCGCGTACCGAGTCAGGCACGTGGGCGGAGATGTCGCCGCCCCACTTCGCCACGTCCTTGACCAGGCTGGAGGAGAGGAACGAGTAGAGCGGGTTGGTCGGCATGAACAGGGTCTCGACGCCGGCCAGGCCGATGTTCATCTGCGCCATCTGCAACTCGTAGTCGAAGTCACTGACCGCCCGCAGGCCCTTGATCAGCACACTCGCCTGCTGGGCCCGGCAGAAGTCGACCAGCAGGCCGCGGAACGACTCGACCCGGACGTTGTCGTAGGAGGCGGTCACCTCGCGGAGCATGTCGATCCGCTCCTCGACGGTGAACAGGCCACTCTTCGACTGGTTGACCAGCACGCCCACGATCACCTCGTCGAACAGCCGGCTCGCCCGGCCGACGATGTCGAGGTGCCCGTTGGTGACCGGGTCGAACGAGCCGGGACACACCGCACGTCTCATGATCGGCGACCGTACCAAAGGGTCGTCTCGCCGTATCGACGACTGCGCTCGCCGGTGATGCCCTCCACCCACCCGACCGGGCCGGTGCGACTGGACCGCTCCACCACCACCAGGGCGTCCGGGGCCAGCCAACCGCCGTCGACCAGCGCGGCGAGCATCGCGGTGATCTCCGCGTCCGGCACCGGGTAGGGCGGATCGGCGAAGACCACGTCGTACGGCCCGCCGTCCGGGCCGGCCGCCAGCACCGTGGCGACCTTGCCGGCTACCAGGCGGGCGGTCGGGGCGGCACGCAGCATCGCCACGTTCTCCCGGATCACCCGGGCTGCCCGGGGGTCGGACTCCACCAGCAGCACGTGTGCGGCGCCCCGGGAGAGAGCCTCCAGACCGACCGCGCCGGACCCGGCGTAGAGGTCGGCGAAGCGGGCCCCGGCCAGGTCGACCTCGGCCTGCACGGCGCTGAACAGCGCCTCGCGGACCCGGTCCGACGTGGGCCGGGTGCCCGCGCCGGGCGGGGCGGCGATCCGGCGCCCGCCGAGCGTCCCGGCCACGATCCGGGTCACTGTCTCCTCCTGCTCATGGCACGACGCTACGCGACGCGGCGACCGCCGACGCCGACACGGTGCGCGGCTCCGACCGACCCGGCGCGACCAGCGGGGACCCTCGACGCCGGCACCGTGCGCGGCTCCGACCGACCGGCGCGACCAGCCGACGCGCATCGACGGGCGCTCCGCGCGTTGCGGGGCGGCCTGGTGACGCTCGCGTCCGCCCTCGGCGTGTACGGCCCGGCCGTCACCGTGAGCAGACGACGGGCGGGCCGGTCAGCCCTTCTCCAGGTACTCCGCGCGTTCCTCGTCGACCAGCGCGGCCACCGAGGCGGCCAGCGCCGGGTGCCGGGCCAGCTCCGGATCCTCCTCGACCAGGGCGATCGCCTCGGCCCGGGCGTCGCGGATCAGGTCGGCGTCGCGCAGCAGCGAGAGCAGCCGCAGGTGCGAGCGACGCCCCGACTGGGTGGCGCCCAGCACGTCGCCCTCCCGGCGCTGCTCCAGATCCAGCTCGGCGAGCTTGAACCCGTCGGTGGTGGAGGCCACCGCGTCGAGCCTCTCCCGCGCGGACGTGCCCTCCAGCGCCTCGGTGACCAGCAGGCACAGCCCCGGGGCGGAACCCCGGCCGACCCGGCCGCGCAGCTGGTGCAGCTGGGAGACGCCGAACCGGTCGGCGTCGAGCACGATCATCACGGTCGCGTTCGGCACGTTGACACCCACCTCGACCACGGTCGTGGCGACCAGCACGTCGAGGTCACCGGCCGCGAAGGAGCGCATCACCGCGTCCTTCTCGTCGGCCGGCAGCCGGCCGTGCAGCACGCCGATGCGCAGGCCGTGCAGCGGCCCCTCGGCGAGCAGCGGCGCCACCTCGGTGACCGCCATCGGCGGCCGTCGCCCGTTGTCGTCCTCCGGCGGCGGCTCCTCCTCCGACGCCGGGCCCTCCCCGATCCGGGGGCAGACCACGTACGCCTGGTGGCCGGCGGCGACCTCCTCGCGCACCCGGCGCCAGGCCCGGTCCAGGAAGGCCGGCTTCTCGGCCGCCGGCACCACGTGCGAGGCGATCGGCGAGCGGCCCTGCGGCAGCTGGGAGAGGGTGGAGGTCTCCAGGTCGCCGTAGACGGTCATCGCCACCGTGCGCGGGATCGGGGTGGCGGTCATCACCAGCACGTGCGGCGGCTGCTCGGCCTTGGCACGCAACGCGTCCCGCTGCTCGACGCCGAACCGGTGCTGCTCGTCGACCACCACCAGGCCGAGGTCGGCGAAGTCGACGCCCTCGTACAGCAGGGCGTGGGTGCCGAGCACGATGCCGGCGGCGCCATTGGCGACCTCGGCCAGCGCGCGCCGGCGGGCCGCCGCGCCCAGCGAGCCGGTGACCAGCTCGACCCTGGTGGCGTCGTCGGCCGCGCCCAGCTCGCCGGCCCGCCCGAGCGGCCCGAGCAGGTCGAGGATGCCCCGGTGGTGCTGCGCGGCGAGCACCTCGGTCGGGGCCAGCAGCGCGGCCTGGCCGCCCGCGTCGACCACCTGGAGCATCGCGCGCAGCGCGACCACCGTCTTGCCGGAGCCGACCTCGCCCTGGAGCAGCCGGTGCATCGGGTGGGCGGTGGCCAGGTCCGCCGCGATCTCCACCCCCACGTCGCGCTGGCCGGGCGTCAGCTCGTAGGGCAGCCGGGCGTCGAAGGCGTCGAGCAGGCCGCCGGGCTTCGCCGGACGCGGCCGGGCCGGCCACGCGGCGGCCCGGTGCTTGCGCTGCACCAGGGTGAGCTGCACGGCGAACGCCTCGTCCCACTTGAGCCGGTGCCGGGCCCGGTAGAGCGCCTCCTTGCTGGACGGCCGGTGGATCTCGCGCAGCGCCACGCCGATGCCGCCCAGGTTGCGGCTCGCCCGCAGGGTGGCGGGCAGCGGGTCCTCCGGCGGGGTGAAGGTGTCCAGCACCACCCGGACGCAGCGGGCGATCACCCAGGTGGGCACCGCCGCGGCGGCCGGGTAGACCGGGATCAGCGCGCCCGCGAACTCCTCGATCTCGTCGTCGACCGCCACCTCGCCGTCGCCGCCCTCGCCGAGCAGGACGTACTCCGGGCCGTTGAGCTGCCGCCTGCCCCGGAACTCGGTGACCTTGCCGGCGAAGAGCCCCCACCGGCCGGGGCGCAGCTCGCGCTCCCGCCAGGCCTGGTTGCCGAAGAAGGTCAGGGTCAGGGTGCCGCCCGCGCCGTCGCCGACCGTCACCTCCAGCAGGTTGCCCCGGCGCTGGCGCATCGGGCGTACGGCGGTGCGCTGCACCTGGGCCAGCACGGTGGCCTGCTCGCCGACGTCGAGCGAACGGATGTCGGTGTGTTCGCCGCGCTCGTCGTAGCGGCGCGGGAAGTGGTAGATCAGGTCGCCGGCGGTGTGCAGGTCGAGATGCCCGGCGAGGGCCTTGGCGGTCTTGTCGCCGACCAGCTTCTTGAGCGGCGTGTCCATCGTGGACGGCTCGGACGTCATTCGACCCCCACCAGGAGCGGATAGTGCGGCTGCCCACCCGGGAACGACTGCACCTCGACGAACGGCCAGCGCTGCCCGACGTGCTCACGGACCGCGTCGGCCAGCCCGTCGGGGGCGTCCGCCCCGGAGAGCAGCGTCACCAGCTCACCGCCGCCGCCGAGCATCCGGTCGACCACGGCGGCACAGGTGTCGGTCAGATCGGACCCGATCAGGTGCACCTCGCCCTCGACCAGCGCCAGCACGTCGCCGGGACGGCAGGGGCCGGCGACGGTCAGCGCCTCGCGGCGGGCGTAGCAGACCTCGGCGTAGCGGCAGGCGCCGGCCGCCTCGGCCATCGCGATCACGTCGTCCTCGAAACGCCGCCCCGGGTCACGCACGGCCAGGGCGGCCAGCGCCTGCACCGGCGAGCGGGTCGGCACCACGCTGACCTTGATGCCGAGCCCGTGCGCCTCCCGGGCGGCGGCGCTCGCCACCGCCTGCGTGTCCGGGTCGTTGGGGAGCACCACCACGCGGGCCGCCCCGGTGACCCGGATCGCGTCCACCAGCTCGCCGGTGGACGGATTGCCGGGCACCACCGTCGCGCCCTCGCCGGTGAACAGCTCGGCGATGCCCGCCCCGGCGGCCACCACCACGGCGGCCCGACCGTCCGCCGCCACGACGGGCGACGCCGGTGCGGCCTGGTCGGCGAAGCGGGTCACCGAGATGCGGTGCGGCCGGCCGGCCACCACGCCCGCCTCGATCGCCGCGCCCACGTCGTTGACGTGCACGTGCACGTTCCAGGTGCCCTCACCGGCGCTCCCGTCGCCGACGACCACCAGCGAGTCGCCCAGGGCGTCCAGCTCGGCCCGCAGCCGGGCGACCGCCTCCGGCCCGGCGTCGAGCAGGAACTGCACCTCGTAGGCGTACTCCTCGGAGCCGGTCTCGCGGACGGCGGTGACCGGCGGGCGGGCCGGACGCGGGGCGGGCGCGGGCGCGGGACGCTCGGGGCTCTCGCCGGTGACGACCTCGACCAGCGCGTCGAGCAGCAGGCAGAGGCCCCGCCCCCCGGCGTCCACCACGCCGGCCCGGGCCAGGGCCGGGAGCTGCTCGGGGGTGCGGGCCAACGCGTCCGCCGCGCCGCCCGCCGCCGCCCGGGCGACCGCGCGCAGGTCGTCGCTGTCGGCCCGCTCGGCGGCGTGGGCCGCCCCGGCGACGACGCTGAGCAGCGTGCCCTCGACCGGGTGGGCGACCGCGGCGTAGGCGGCGGCGGTGCCGTCGCGCAGGGCGGCGGCCAGCTCGCGCCCCCGCACCACGGGCACGGCGGCGACGGCGTCGGCGAAGCCGCGCAGGATCTGCGACAGGATCACCCCCGAGTTGCCCCGCGCGCCCAGCAGCGCGCCCCGGGCCATCAGCCGCGACGCGTGCCCGTGCGCGGTGGCGCCGTCCTCCGGGAGGGTGCCGAGGTCCATCGCGAGCGCCTGCTGGGCGGAGGTGAGGGTGAGCACCATGTTGGTGCCGGTGTCGCCGTCGGGCACCGGGTAGACGTTCAGGTCGTCGATCTCGCCCTGGTGGCGCTTGAGCGCGGCCAGCCCGCCCGCGCACCAACGGCGGACCGCGGCGGCGTCGAGGGTGTCCAGCACGGCGAGAAGCCTACTGGCGCGCACCGACACCCGCCGGGGACGACCGCGTCTCCGGCGGCGTGTCCGGCATCCACGGCGCCACCCGCTATCCTCGTGGCCGAACTGACCTCCGCGCGTCGGCGCCTTCCTCCGGGAGCGTCGGAGGGGACGGCACAGCCGGGCGGCGGTGGCCGCGTCGCGCGGCGGCGACCCGCCCCGGGCCTGCGTCCGGGGCCGGCTGGTCGGGTTCCCGGGGGATCGGGTAACCTGGCCAGGTTGCCCGGGCTACGCCTGGCGGCGACCTCATGAACGTTTCAATCCCAGGAGTATCCCGTGGCTAGCGTGTGCGACGTCTGTGGCAAGGGACCGGGCTTCGGCCACAACGTGTCCCACTCGCACCGGCGGACCAACCGCCGCTGGAACCCGAACATCCAGTCGGTGCGTACCCCGGCCGGTGGCGGCAACACCAAGAAGATGCAGGTCTGCACCTCCTGCATCAAGGCTGGCAAGGTCACCCGCGCCTGACGCGGTAGGCCCCACCCTTCACACTCGTCATTGCCGGCGGGCCATTGCGGTCCGCCGGCTCTGTCGTGTGTGCCGGGGCGCCGGGAGCCCGGGCGGGCCCCGACGCGCGGGAGGAGATCCAGCGCGTGCGGGGCCCCTGGCCGGAGCGTCCGAGACGGTCAGCGCAGGCGGGACGGCTCTTCAGCGCAGGCGGGACGGCTCAGAGCGTTCGGGCGAAGGAGATGCAGCCCGGGGCGTCCCGGTAGTAGCCGAAGTTGGGGATCCGCTCGTAGCCGGCCGCCGTGTACAGGGCGATGGCCTCGGGCTGCTTGTCGCCGCACTCCAGGACGATCCGCTTGCGCGCGTGTTCCCGCGCCGAGCGCTCCACCGCCGCCAGCACCGCCCGGGCCACACCCCGGCCCCGGGCCGCCGGTGCGGTGTACATCCGCTTCAGTTCGGCGGTGTCGCCCTCGTCACCGTGGCTGCGCCAGCCGCCGCAGGCGACCGGCTCACCACCGAGGTGGGCGACGAGGAAGGCCCCCGCGGGCAGCACGAACTCGCCCGGGTCGACCGGGGTCTCGTCGCCGCTGCCGCCGTACCGGGCGCCGAGGTCGGCCAACGCGGCACGGATCAGCCCCTGCGCCACCGCCGAGTCGAAGCGCTCGACGCGAATCTCGATCTCACTCACGAAGTAAAGGCTACGACCCCGATCGACCCTTACCGGAAGTGGTCCCAGCCGGCGGGTCCGTCGTACGGCCGGCCGTCAACCGTGACGCCCGAGCCCTCCGCGACCCGCCCGATCGGCCGCCAGTCGGACGGCAGCGCCACCGCCGACGGGAACGTGGCGGCCAGCGCGTGGTCCTCGCCGCCGGCGAGCAGCCACGAGTACGGGTCGACGCCGAGTGCCTGGGCGGCGTCGCGCATCTGCCGGGGCACCTCGAAGGCGTCCCGGCGCACGTCCACGGCGACGCCACTGGCCTTCGCCACGTGCCCGAGGTCGGCGAGCAGCCCGTCCGACACGTCGATCATGGAGGTGGCGCCGAGCCGGGCGGCGTACGGCCCCGCCGCGTAGGGCACCTCGGGTCGCCGGTACGCGTCCACCAGCAGCCGGGGCGTGCGGAAACCCCGGGAGAGCACGGTCAGCCCGGCCGCCGCGTACCCGGTGCGGCCGGCCAGGGCCAGCACGTCCCCGGGCCGCGCGCCGGAGCGGGTCACCGGCGGCCGGCCGCCGAGATCACCGAGGGCGGTGACCGCGATCGTCAACGTCGGGCTGGCCGACATGTCCCCGCCCACCACGCTCGCGCCGACCTTCGCCGCCTCGGCGGCCAGCCCGTCGGCGAGTTCCTCGGCCCACCCGACCTCCAACTCCGGCGGTATGCAGAGCGCGACCAGCAGCGCCGTCGGCCGTGCCCCCATCGCGACGATGTCGGCCAGGTTCGCCGCCGCCGCCCGGTGGCCGACGTCCCGCGCGCCGGACCAGTCCCGCCGGAAGTGCCGTCCCTCCACCAGCACGTCGGTCGAGGCCGCGACCCGGGCGTCCGGAGCGGCCACCACCGCGGCGTCGTCCCCCGGACCGAGCAGAACGGTCGATCCGTACGACAACCGGGCGGTCACCCGATCGATCAGGCCGAACTCGCCGACCCCCGCGACACTCATGCCGGCCCTCCGCCGTGCTCGCTCACCGCTTCTCCTTGACCACCGATAGGGATCAGACCTGGTCCGTAAGGTACTTTCTCCCTTCGGGCCGCCTTCGGGCGGCGACGGAAGGAGGTCGAGTCGTGGTTCAGGCGTACATCCTCATCCAGACCGAGGTCGGACGGGCGCGTGACGTGGCCGGTCACATCTCGGACCTTGCCGGCGTGGTACGCGTCGACGCCGTCACCGGGCCGTACGACGTGGTCGTGCTCACCGAAGCGAACACCGTCGACGAGCTCGGCAAACTCATCGTCAGCAAGGTGCAGATGGTGCCCGGCATCACCCGCACCCTCACGTGTTCGGTGGTGCGCCTGTAAGTGGACAAGATCACTGACTCCCCCGTCACCGATTCCGCCCAGCCGGACGAGGTCGCCCCCGAGCGGCCGTCCCGCGACCGGGCGACCCGTGGCGCCGCGCTGGTCGCGACGCTGGTCGCACTGCCGGTCACCGTGCTGGTGGGCTGGCTCGCGATCGGCCAACTCTCCCCGCAGGAGCAGGCCGAGCCGGTAGCCACGCCGAGCGTGACCGCCACCACCGCCGGCCCAGGGTCCACCGCGCCGGTCGAGATGGCCGCACCGACGCTGGCCGAACGGCCCGCCACGGTCTGCCGGGCCCTGCTCTCCCAGTTGCCGGCCACGGTCAACAACCTCCCGCAGCGCCCGGTCACCGCCGGTCCGGAGCAGAACGCCGCGTACGGCGACCCGGCGGTCACCGTCGCGTGCGGCGGGGCCGAGCCGACCGTCGGCGACACCGACGACGTCTGGACCGTCAACAGGGTCTGCTGGCACGCCACGGAGCAGGCCGACGTCACCGTACTCACCACGCTGGACCGGGAGACGGCCGTCACGGTCCGCGTGCCGCGCACCTACGGGCAGGCGTTGCAGTGGGTCTCCCCCATCTCGGACACGATCGTGGCCTCGGTGCCCTCCGGCGGCGACGCCCCGCGCGGCTGCCAGGGCTGACGCCCGCCCTGCCCCGCCTGGCGCGCGGGCGGGGCGTTGACGGGTCAGGAAGGGGCACCTTCCTGTACATCAGGCGTCAGGAAGGTGCCCTTCCTTACCCGTGGGTCGGTTCAGTGCAGGCCGACGCCGCGGTGCAGGGCGGTGCGGATGAGGCGGTTGACCAGCTTCGGGTACTCCAGCCCGGACGCCGCCCACATCCGCGGGAACATCGACGTCGGGGTGAAGCCCGGCATGGTGTTGATCTCGTTGAGGTAGACGTCCAGCTCCGGCGTGACGAAGAAGTCGACCCGGGCCAGGCCGGCGCAGTCGAGCGCGGTGAAGGCGCGGACGGCGTACTCCTGGACCTGGCGGGTCACCCGCTCGGGCAACTCGGCCGGGATGTCGTACTCGCAGGCAGACTCGGAGTCGATGTACTTCGCCTCGAAGTCGTAGAAGTCGTAGTCCCCGACGACCCGGACCTCGGCGAGCACGGACGCCTCCGGCACACCGCCGGCCTCGCCCTCCAGCACGCCGCACTCGATCTCGCGGCCGACGACCGCCCCCTCGACCAGCACCTTCGGGTCGATCTGGCGGGCGGTGGCGACCGCCGCGTCCAGCGCCTCCCAGTCGTCGACCTTGGTGATGCCGAACGACGAGCCGGCCCGGGACGGCTTCACGAAGACCGGCAGGCCGAGCCGCTCCTTGTCCGCCTCGCTGAGCGTCATCCCGTTGCGCAGCACCGCGTACGGGCCCACCGGGATGCCCTCGGCGGCGCAGAGCTTCTTGGTGAACTCCTTGTCCATGGCGGCGGCGGAGGCGAAGACGTTCGCCCCGACGTAGGGGATGCCGGCCATCTCCAGCATGCCCTGGATGGTGCCGTCCTCGCCGTAGGCGCCGTGCAGCACCGGGAAGACGACGTCGACGTCGGCGAGCGCCCGGGGGCCCTCCGTCGGGTCGAGCACCATCAGCCCGTTGCCGGTCGGGTCGGCACGCAGCACGATGTCGGTGCCGGAATCGGCGGTGATCTCCGGCAGCCGGCGCGCGTTGATCGCCAACTGGCCGGGGTCGCCGCTGGTCAGCACCCACTGACCGGCCCGGGTGATGCCCATCGGCACCACCTCGAACTCGTCCGGGTCGAGGGCGCCGAGCACGCTGCCGGCGCTGACGCAGGAGATGCCGTGCTCCGGGCTGCGGCCGCCGAAGACGATCGCCACGCGGGTCCTGCCTGGGGTGGTCACTCCGGTCACCTCTTCGTACGCGACTGCGGGTCGTGGCGCTTCACCGGTTGACCTTACTGTGCGTGGCGGGTGCCGGCTGCCGATACCCGCACAGGCGACGGGAGGCGGCAACCGGTCAACAGGGCATGCACGTTGCGTTACCACGCACGCGGGCGATCCGGGGCGGTGGGGGTGCCACGGGCCCACTACGCTGCACGTCCTATGAGCGCTGATCCCCTCATCGAGTCCCTGTCGGCGGCGCTGGACGCCCGCCCGGACGACCTGCCGTTGCGACTGCACCTCGCCGCGCTGCTGCTGGACGCCGGCCGGGCCGGGGAGGCGATCGCGCAGGTCGGGCAGGCTCTCGCCCGGGATCCGGGCAACAACCAGGCGCAGGCGTTGATGCAGCGGGCGCTGGGTGGCTCCGTACCCCCGCCGCCGACCCCGTCCCCGGCGAGCCCGCAGCCGCCCGCGCAGCGCCCGGCGCCGGCCGGGCCCGCCGCCACCGCCGGCCAGGATCCCCTCGCCGCCTACGAGGAGGAACTCGCCGACATCGTGCCGCCGCGGTTCGCCCGCGCGGGCGACGAGCCGGAACCGGTGGCCGGTCACTCCGACCGGGTGTACGACGTGGAGACCTCCGGCATCCGGCTGGCCGACGTGGGCGGCATGTCGGCGGTCAAGGAGCGGTTGGAGCTGGCCTTCCTCGGCCCGCTGCGCAACCCGGAACTGCGCCGGATGTACGGCAAGAGCCTGCGCGGCGGGCTGATGCTCTACGGCCCGCCAGGCTGCGGCAAGACGTTCCTGGCCAAGGCGGTCGCCGGGGAGATGGGCGCGAAGTTCATCTCGTTGTCCATCGTGGACGTGCTCGACATGTGGATGGGCAACTCGGAGCGCAACCTGCACGAGCTGTTCCAGGCGGCCCGCCGCAACGCGCCCTGCGTGCTCTTCCTCGACGAGGTCGACGCGCTGGGGCACAAGCGTTCCCAGGTCGGCTCCAGCTCGATGCGGACGCTGGGCAACCAACTGCTGGCGGAGCTGGACGGGATGGAGGGCAGCAACGAGGGGGTCTTCGTGCTGGCCGCCACCAACACCCCGTGGGACGTCGACCCGGCGCTGCGCCGACCGGGGCGGCTCGACCGGGTGGTGCTGGTGCTGCCGCCGGACGCCGAGGCGCGTGCGTCCATCCTGGAGTACCACCTGCGGGAGCGGCCGATCGCGGGGATCGACCTGCGGAAGATCGTCGCGGCCACCGAGGACTACTCTGGCGCCGACCTGGCCCACCTCTGCGAGACGGCCGCCGAGTTCGCGATGGCCGACTCGGTACGCACCGGCGAGGTGCGAATGATCGAGCAGCGGGATCTGGAGCGGGCGACGAAGGAGGTCCGGCCGTCGACGAAACCGTGGATGGCCACCGCCCGCAACGTGGCGATGTTCGCCAACGAGGGGGGCGTCTACGACGACCTGGTCGCATACCTGAAGCGGCGCCGGATGCTGTGACGGTGGGCGGCCCGCCCGCACCATGCCCAGCGCCATGATCCCGCCGGACGACGGTCCCACCGTCGGGAGCCGGCGGGACCGTCGTCCGGCGGGATCAGCCGCGGCGGCGGGCGGTGACGGCGATGGCGTCCCGGTCGTCGTCCCGCGTCACCGTGGGAGGCAGGCCGACGGCGGCGAGCACCACACCGAGCGCCGCCACCTGCGTCTCGCCCGCCTCCACCACCAGGTGCCCGCCCGGGGCCAGCCAGCGCGCCGCGCCCTCGGCGACCCGGCGTAGCACCGCCAGCCCGTCCGGCCCGCCGTCCAGGGCCACCGGCGCCTCGTGCAGGCGGGCCTCGGGCGGCATCAGCGCCACGGCCGCCGTCGGCACGTACGGGGCGTTGGCCAGCACCAGGTCCAGCCGGCCCCGCCAGCGCACCGGCAGCGGGTCGTACAGGTCGCCCTGGAAGACCGGGACGGCCAGCGGGTCGAGGTTGCGCCGGGCGCAGGCCACGGCGGCGGGGTCCACGTCGGCGGCGGCCAGCCAACGCGGCGCGAGCCGGCGGGCCAGCGCCACGGTGGTGGCGCCGGAACCGCAGCACAGGTCCACCACGGCCGCCCCCGGCCCGGTCACCGCGACGGCGACGTCGACCAGCAGGGCGGTACGCGCCCGCGGCACGAACACGCCGGGGTCGACGGCGATCCGTTCGCCGCAGAACTCGGCCCAGCCGAGCACGTGTTCCAGCGGCAGCCCGGCGACCCGGCGGTCGACCAGGCCGGCAAGCGTCTCGGCCGAGTCCGTGGCAGCGATCAACAACTCCGCCTCGTCCTCGGCGTAGACGCAGCCTGCGGTGCGTAACCGGTGCACGAGGGCGGCCCGGTCGGGGCGGAAGGCGAAGGCGGCCACGGGGAACCTCCGCCCGGCTCAGCGGCTCGCGTCCAGCGCGGCAGCCACGTCGGCGACCAGGTCGACGGCGTCCTCGACCCCGCAGGAGAGCCGGACGAAGCCGGGCGGCGTGTCGTCGCCCCACTGGGCCCGCCGGTCGGCGGTGGTGTGCAGGCCACCGAAGGAGGTGGCCGCGGACACCAGCCGGGCCGCGTCGAGGAACCGCGCCACCCGCCCGGCGTCGCCGAGGTCGAAGCAGAGCACCCCCGGAATCCGTCGCATCTGGACCGACGCCACCGGGTGCGCCGGGTCGCCGGGCAGCCCCGGCCAGCGCAGCCCGGTCACGTCGTCGCGCCCCGCGAGCAGCCCGGCGAGGGCCTGCGCGTTCGCGGTCTGCCGGGCCAGCCGCAGGTCCAGGGTGGCCAGCGACCGGTGCGCGAGCCAGGCGTCGAACGCCCCGGGCACCGCCCCCGTGGCGTTCCGCCAGGCGGTGACCGCGTCCCTCAGCTCGGCCGAGCGGGTCGCGACGTAGCCGAGCAGCAGGTCGGAGTGCCCGGTCAGGGCCTTGGTACCGGAGGCCACCACGACGTCGGCGCCCAGGTCGAGCGGACGCTGCCCGAGCGGCGTGGCCGTCGTGTTGTCGACCGCGACCAGGGCGCCGGCGGCGTGCGCCCGGGCGGCCAGCGCCGCCACGTCGGCGACGTCCAGGCCGGGGTTGGCCGGGGTCTCCAGCAGCACCAGGCGTACGCCGTCGAACCCCGGGTGCGGGCCGGCGGTCGGGGCGAGGAGCACCCGTACCCCGATGCCTTCCAGGGTGTCGGCGGCGAAGGCCCGGACGGAGAAGTAGCCGTCCGACGGGAGCACCACGGTGTCCCCCGGCCTCAGCACCGTCAGCAGCAGCCCGGTGATCGCGGCCTGCCCGCTGGCGAAGACCCGGCAGTCGCCACCCTCCAACTCCCCGATCGCCGCCTCCAGCAGCCGCCGGGTGGGGTTGTCGGGCCGGCCGTAGCCGTCGGACGCCGCCGCCGGCCCCGCCCACGGATCCAGGTGGTACGGCGCGGCGAACACCGGCCCGGGCAGGAACGGCTGGCCGGGGGCCGGCTCCGGCAGGCCGGCGCGGACGCAGCGGGTGCCGTCGCGCGGCTCGGTCATGTCCCTCACTCCGGCTTGGTGGTGCGGCTCATCAGGGTGGTCACGGCCAGCCGGGGGTCCATGCCCTCGTGGCAGACCAGCTCGACCTGCTCGGTGATCGGCATCTCCACCGCGTGCGCCCGGGCCAGGTCGCGCAGGGCCAACGCGCTCTTGACGCCCTCGGCGGTCTGCCGGGTGGCGATGCGGGCCTCCTCCAGGGTCGCGCCCCGGCCCAGGTGCTCGCCGAAGGTGCGGTTGCGGGCCAGCGGCGACGAGCAGGAGGCGACCAGGTCACCCATCCCGGCCAGGCCGGCGAAGGTGAGCGGGTCGGCGCCGAGGGCCACCCCGAGCCGGGCCGTCTCGGCCAGCCCCCGGGTGACGAGCATGGCCCGGGTGTTGTCGCCGAAGCCCATCGCCACCGCGATGCCGTACGCCAGGGCGATCACGTTCTTCACCGCGCCGCCCAACTCGCAGCCGATCACGTCGTCGTTCGTGTACGGGCGGAAGTAGGGCGTGGTGATCGAGCGCTGCACCAGCGTGGCCCGGTCCTGGTCGGTGCAGGCGACCACGGTCGCGGCGGGCTGCTCGGCGGCGATCTCCGGGGCGAGGTTGGGGCCGGAGACCACCACCACCCGGTCCGCCGCCACCCCGGCGGTCTCCACGATCACCTCGCTCATCCGCCTGGTGGTGCCGAGTTCGATGCCCTTCATCAGTGACACCAGGGTGGCGTCCGGATGCAGGTGCGCGGCCCACCCGGCCAGGTTGCCGCGCAGCGTCTGCGACGGCACCGCCAGCACCACCACCTCCGCCCCGGTGATCGCCTCGGCGGCGTCCCCCGTCGCGGTGACCCGGGGCGGCAGCAGCACGTCCGGCAGGTACTCCGGGTTGCGCCGCTCGGCGCGGATCGTGTCCGCGACCGCCTGCCGGCGTGCCCACACGGTGACGTCCCGGCCGGCGTCGGCGAGGATCTTGGCGAACGCGGTGCCCCACGAGCCGGCGCCCAGGACCGCGACGTGCCCGCTCACGCCGTCGCCTCCGGCCGCCGGGCGCCCGCGGTGCGGCCCGTCCGTTCCCACAGCGGTGGCGGGGTGCCGCCTCGGATGTCGGTGAGCATGTCACGAAGGCGCAGCATGATGGTGTCGGTCATCTCCTCGAGGACGGCCTTCGTCGGGGTCTGGCCGGCCCACCGGCTCAGGTCGACGGGCGGCCCGGCGACCACGGTCACCGGGATCCGGGGGCGGGGGTTCAGTCGGGCCCGGCGCGGGTCGAAGATCCGCTCCGGCCCCCACATGGCGACCGGGACCACCGGCGCCCCGGTGGCGAGCGCGAGCCGGGCCGCGCCGGTCTTGCCCTTCATCGGCCACAGGTCCGGCTCGCCGGTGATGGTGCCCTCCGGGTAGATCACCACCGCGCCGCCCCGGTCGAGCGCGGCGACGAGATGGTCCAGCGACCGCACCGCGTCCACGGTGTTCCGCTCGACCGGGATCTGCCGGCACCGGTGCAGGATCCAGCCGACCACCGGCACCCGGAACACGCTCGCCTTGCCGAGGAACTGCGGCCAGCGGCCGGAGTCGTAGACGAAGTGGGCCGCGACGAGCGGGTCGGCGTGCGAGATGTGGTTCGGGACGATGATCACGCCGCCGTCGTGGCGCAGGTGCTCCATGCCACGCCAGGTGCGCCGCGTCCAGACGGTCATCACCGGCTTGACCAGCACCACGGCGAACCATTGCCAGAACCCCAGCACCCGCCGTGTCACCGCGCCTCCTCGTGCCGCCCCGACCGCACCGGATCCGTACCCGGTGATGCCCGCAGCGGAAATCATGCCTGCTCGACCCGGGTCCGGCCAGAGAGGGTACCGACGCGCGGCTGGCAGGATGGCGGTGTGAGTCAGCCGAGGTGGACCGTGGTGGTGCCGGTGAAGCGCCTCGCCGCCGCGAAGAGCCGGCTGCGGGGGGCGCTGCCGGCCGTACCGCACGAGGAGCTGGCGCTGGCCCTGGCCGCCGACACGGTCGCCGCGGTGCGGGCCTGCCCGGCGGTGGCCGGGGTGCTGGTCGTCACCGACGACGCCCGGGTGGCCGAGACCGCCCGCCGCGCGGGCGCCCGGGTGCTGCCCGACGTCCCCGGTGCCGGGCTGAACGCCGCCTTCCGGCACGGCGCGTCGGCCGCCGGCGGCGGCTGGGTGGCCGGACTCACCGCCGACCTGCCCGCGCTGCGCCCCGCCGAGCTGGCGGCGGCGCTGCACGCGGCGCAGGCCCTGCCCCCGGGCGTACGCCGGTACGTGGCCGACACCCCCGGCCAGGGCACCGTGCTGCTGGCCGCGCCACCGGGCGTGCCCCTGGACCCCCGCTTCGGGATCGGCTCGGCCGCCGCGCACGCCGCGAGCGGGGCGATCGCCCTGACCGGGGACTGGCCGAGCCTGCGGCGCGACGTGGACACCGCCGACGACCTGGCCGCCGCGGCCCGGCTCGGGCTGGGACCACGCACGGCCGCGTTGGCCGCAGCCGCCTGCCCGGCCTGAGGGGCGTGTAGCGTGCGGGGCATGCAGGGCACGGTGGCCACCTACGACGCGGCGACCCGCAGCGGGACGCTGCTCCTCGACGACGGCACCGAGCTGGCCTTCCCGGCCCGGGCGTTCGACGCCTCCGGGCTGCGGCTGCTCCGCCTCGGCCAGCGGCTGCGCGTCGAGACCGACGCCACCGGCGAGGTGGTCCGGGTGACCTTGCCGACGATGGCCTGAGCGGCTGGTCGAAGTTCGTTTTGCGTTAACCGCGTCCGGGTGATTATGAGCGGGTGAGCACCCCTCGCGAGCACCCCGCCAACCGACCGCACACCGACCCGGCCGCACCCCGCAACGGCACCCGGTCCCGGGGACCGAACGGCCACGTCCACGCCGACGGAGCCGCCGGAACCGCCGACATCGACCCGGCGGCCGCCTCCGCCGGGCTGGAGGAGGTGCTGGACCCGGTACCCGGCCCGCCGGCCGGAGCCACGTCGCCGCCGGCGGAGCCCGCCGACGAGCCGGCCGCGGCAGGACCGCCGGTCGCGGAGCCGGGGGACGAGCCGCCCCCGGCGAAGCCGCTGCCGGAGGACCGCTTCCTCAACCGGGAACTCTCCTGGCTCGACTTCAACGCCCGGGTGCTGGCGCTGGCCGAGGACCCGCGCACGCCGCTGCTGGAGCGGGCCAAGTTCCTGGCCATCTTCGCCAGCAACCTCGACGAGTTCTACATGGTGCGGGTCGCCGGGCTGAAGCGCCGGCTCCAGGCCGGCCTGCCGGTACGCGGTGGCGACCGGATGCCGCTGCGCACCCAACTGGAACTGGTCGCCGGGAAGGCCGCGACGCTGGTCGCCCGGCACTCGGCCTGCTTCACCGACGAGGTGCTGCCGAAGCTGGCCGCCGAGGACATCCGGATCCTGCGCTGGGCCGAGCTGGACGACCCCGAGCGGGAACGGCTGCGCGCGTACTTCCGGGAGCAGATCTTTCCCGTGCTGACCCCGCTGGCGGTGGACCCGGCGCACCCCTTCCCGTACATCTCGGGGCGGTCGCTCAACCTCGCGGTGGCGGTCCGCGACCCGGACGGCGGCTCGGAGTTCTTCGCCCGGGTGAAGGTGCCGAACAACGTGCCCCGGTTCGTCCGGGTGCACCGCGACCTGCCGGGCGTACGGATGCTGCCGGTGGAGGACCTGATCTCGGTGCACCTGGGGCAGCTCTTCTCCGGCATGCGGGTGGTCGAGTGCCACCTGTTCCGGGTCACCCGCAACGCCGAGGTGGAGGTCGACGAGGACCGCGACGAGGATCTGCTCCAGGCCCTGGAGCGGGAACTGGCCCGGCGCCGGTTCGGCCCGCCCGTCCGGCTGGAGGTGGCCGCCTCGATCTCCGACCACGTGCTGGAACTGCTCGTCCGCGAGCTGGACATGCACGACCAGGAGGTGTTGCGGGTGCCCGGCCTGCTCGACCTCTCCGCGCTCTGGCAGGTCTACAACGAGGCCGACCGGCCGGACCTGAAGGACCCGCCGTTCGTGCCGGCCACCCACCCCCGGCTCACCGAGGGCGAGGTGCCGCGCAGCGTCTTCGCGACCCTGCGCGACGGCGACATCCTGGTGCACCACCCGTACCACTCGTTCGCCACCAGCGTGCAGCGCTTCATCGAGCAGGCCGCCGCCGACCCCGACGTGCTGGCCATCAAGCAGACCCTCTACCGCACCAGCGGCGACTCCCCCATCGTGGACGCGCTCGTCGACGCGGCGGCCGCCGGCAAGCAGGTGGTGGTGCTGGTCGAGCTGAAGGCACGCTTCGACGAGGTGGCCAACATCGGCTGGGCGCGCACCCTGGAACGCGCCGGCTGCCACGTCGTCTACGGCCTGGTCGGGCTCAAGACGCACTGCAAGACCGCCCTGGTGGTACGCCAGGAGGGCAACCAGATCCGCCGCTACTGCCACATCGGCACCGGCAACTACCACCCGAAGACCGCCCGGCTCTACGAGGACTTCGGCATGCTCACCGCCGACCCGGAGATCGGGGCCGACCTGACCGACCTGTTCAACGTGCTCACCGGCTACAGCCGGCAGACCGCGTACCGGCGGCTGCTGGTGGCGCCGCAGGGCATCCGCAGCGGGCTGATCGAGCGGGTCGAGCGGGAGATCAGGCACGTCCGGCTGGGCATGCCCGGGCTCGTGCAGATCAAGGTGAACTCACTGGTCGACGAGGAGATCACGGACGCGCTCTACCGGGCCTCCCGGGCCGGCGTCCACGTCGACCTGGTGATCCGGGGCATGTGCACGCTGCGGCCGGGGGTGCCCGGGCTGTCGGAGAACATCCGGGTCCGCTCCATCCTGGGCCGGTTCCTGGAGCACTCCCGGATCTTCCGGTTCGGCAACGACGGCGACGCCGAGTTCTGGATGGGCTCGGCCGACCTGATGCACCGCAACCTGGACCGCCGGGTCGAGGCGCTGGTGCGGGTGAGCGACCCGGTCGCCCGGGCCGAACTGGACCACGTGATGACCGCCGCGATGAGCCCCGACGTGGACGCGTTCGAGCTGGCGGCGGACGGCACCTGGAGCCGGCGTACGGGCACCGCCGAGGAGCCGCTGGTCCACCTCCAGGAGTTGCTGCTGCGTCGCGTCGGTGGCACGGCGGGCTGACCCGTACGCGCATAGGCTGACCAGATGTTGGATGAGCGGGAGGGAGCCGGCCCCGGTCGGGGCTGGCCGGCCGGGACCCCCGACGCGACGTCGCCGATCCGGGCGGCGGGCGGTGTCGTGTGGCGCCCCGCCGACGAGCCCGAACCGACCTCCGGCGGCGCGGACGCCACCCGCGCGCCGCGCGGCGGGGTACGGGTCTGCCTGGTGCACCGGCCCCGCTACGGCGACTGGTCGCTGCCCAAGGGCAAGCTGGAACGTGGCGAGCATCCGCTGCTCGCCGCCGTCCGGGAGGTGGCCGAGGAGGCCGATGTCCGGGCGGTGCCGCAGGTGCGCCTGCCCACCGTGCGCTACCGCAGCGAGGGCCGCCCGAAGGCGGTCGACTACTGGTCCATGCGGGCGGTGGCCACCGGCGGCTTCCAGCCGGCCACCGAGGTCGACGACGTGCGCTGGCTCGGCGTGGACGAGGCGGTCCGGCTGGTCAGCTACCCGCACGACGCCGAGGTGCTGGCCGCGTTCGCGGCCCTGCCGACGGTCACCGGGACGGTGGCGCTGGTCCGGCACGCCCACGCCGGCAGGCGGGCCACCTGGTCGGGCCCCGACACCGGCCGGCCGCTCGACGCCGAGGGTTGGGCGCAGGCGCACGCGCTCGCCCCGCTGGTGGCGCTCGTCCGCCCCGTACGCCTGCTGTCGGCCTCGGCCCGCCGCTGCGTACAGACCCTCGACCCGGCGGCGGCGCTGCTCGACCTGCCGATCGAGATCGACGGCGACCTGGACGAGCCTCGGCCGGGCCAACAGACCGACGAGTGCGTGCTTGCCGCCGCCGCCCTCCTGGCCGCGCTGGCGGCCACGGGCGAGCCGATGGGGGTGTGCGGCCAGGGCAAGGTGATTCCGGGCGCCCTGGCCCGGCTCAGCGGGCGGCCGGACGACTTCACCACCCCGAAGGGCGGCGGTTGGCTGCTCGCCTTCGCCGGCGACCACCTGCTCGCGGTCGACCGCCTCTGACCGGGCCGGCCCGGCCAGGCACGCGGCGGGTCAGGTCGGCGGCAGGGTCAGGGTCACCGCGACCGGCAGGTGGTCGCTGGCCGTCGTGGGTCGGGCCGCCGGATCGCGGGTGGCCAGCCCGGGCGTGACGAAGATGTGGTCGATCTGCTGGTGTGGGTCGTCCGCCGGGCTGGTCGGCAGGGGCCGGGCGGCGGCCAGCGCGTCGACCAGACCGGCCCGGGTGAACTCGGCGAACGCCGGGTCGCCCGGTTCCGTGTTCAGGTCGCCGGCCACCACCAGCGGCCGGCCGGCCGCGTACCGGACGGCGAAGTCGGCGACCGCGCGGGCCTGGACCACCGGGTCCTCGCCGGGTGGCGGTTGCAGGTGGGTGGCGACCACCGCGAGGCGGACGTCCCCGCCGAAGTCGATCGTGATCCCGAGGGCCTGCGCGCCGGTGGGCGCACCGACGGCCGGCAGCGGCCGGGTCCGCGCCGCGTCCAGGGGCCACCGGCTCAGCACCGCGTCCCCCCAGAGCGGGTCGGCGGCCGGCGCGAAGACGTACGGCATGTCCAGCCGCTCCGCCAGCAGGTCGAGCGTGTCGTGGCCGCCGTTGAGCAGCCAGCCCCGGTCCACCTCGCTGAGCGCCACGACGTCGGCCCCGGCGACGGCCCGTGCCAGCGCGTCCGGGTCGAAGCGGCCGTCCATCCCGAACCCCATCCGGACGTTGTACGCCGCCACCCGCACCGTGTCCGGCGGCCCGTCCCGGTTGCTCGCGGAGAGCAGCTCGTCGCTCGCGATGGCGGCCAGCAGCGTCAGCACGGCGGCCGAGGCGGCGGTCCACACCGGCGGCAGCGGCGACCGGACCGGCACCGCGGCGGGCCGGACGGCCAGCGCGACGGCGGCGACCAGCACCGCCACCGCCACCGGCACCCCGGCGTTGGGGTGGCCGAGGTCGTAGGCGGAGTAGTACACGATCGCCGCGACGGCGAAGACCAGCATCCCCCCGACCGCGGCGTACCCGCGCCGCCCAGCCGCCCGCGCCGAGTCCGGCTCAGGCTCCCGCGCAGCCTCCCGCGCCGGGTCCCGTGGGCCCTCCTGTGCCGGATCCCGCAGCGGGTCCCGCTCGGCGGGCCCGCCGCCGGCCGAGGCACGGGCCGGGTCGGCGCCGCTGCCGGTCTGCCCGTCGGTCGCGCCGGCCGACGCCAGGCACGCGCCGAGCCCGACGGCGCTGAGCAGGACGGCCGGCAGCAGCAGTTCCCCGCGCCCGAGGGCGACGAGGACGGCCCCGCCGACCAGGGCCGCCGGCCCGAGCCACCGCCAGGCCCCCCGGCGGGGCGGGGCCAGCGCGGCGAGCAGGAAGCCACCGACCGCCACGGCGAGCGGGGCAGGGCCGAACAGTGGCACCGTGGCCACCCCCACCCCGTCGACGGGATCCGACCGCAGCAGACCGAACTGGTACGACGTCGCCGTGCGGACGACCGCCGGGGAGAGCGCCACCATGCCCGCGAGCAGCAGCGCCGGTCCCGCCAGCAGCCAGCTCCGTACGCCGCCCGCACCGGCCGGCGGTGCGGGCCGCGCCTGCCCCGCCAGGAACAGGCCGCTGACCACGACGGCCGCGAGCCACGCCGGCCAGTCCCCGAAGAACGCCGAGCGGTACGTGTCCAGCGCCGTGTGCACGACGGCGCCGAGCGCCAGCCCCAGCGCCAACCCGGGTACCGGGCGATCGGTGCCGGCGGCGGCACCGGCGAGCCAGACCAGCCCGGCGAGCAGCCCGGCCGTGGCCAGCCAGAGCTGGAGCCGCCCGCCCGGTTGGCCGGTGACGGCGAGGCGAGCGACGACCAGCAGCACCGCGGCGACGAGCGTGACGGGGCGGGCGCCCACCCGACGGACCAGCGCGGGCGCGGCCAGGGCCAGCACGAACCAGCCGAGCGCGAACGCTCCCAGCAGTTCGGCGGGGGTCGAGGCGGCCTGCCCGAAGATGGTGATGACGGCCGGCAGGAAGACGCGCAGCACGTCGGTCAGGAGCACGACGCCCAGGGCGAGGGTGGCGGTGGTGAGGTGGCGGTAGCGCACGGGCTGCCTTTCGCCGACCGGAGGGGGTGCGGCGATTCTGCGGGCGGGGCACGGCCCCGGTCAACGGGCGGGTGAGCACGGCGAAGGGCGCCCACCTTTCGGTGGACGCCCTTCCGTACCGCCCGGTTCGGCGCCTGTTCGCGGCGCTCCCGGCTCAGCGCTTGGTCGCGGCCTTCTTGGCCGGGGCCTTCTTCGCCGCAGCCTTCTTGGTCGCGGTCTTCTTCGCCGGCGCCTTCTTCGCCGCCGCGCTCGCCGTCGCGGTCTTCTTCGCCGCGGTGGCCTTCGTCGCCGCGGCGGTCTTCTTCGCCGGCGCGGCCTTGGTGGTCGCGGTCTTCTTCGCCGCGGTGGTCTTGGTCGCCTTCGCCGCGGATGCCTTCTTGGCCGCCGCGGTCGCCTTGGCCCCGGTCGCCTTCGCGCCCGCCGCCTTGGCCCCGGCGGCCTTCGCGCCGGTCGCCTTGGCCCCGGCCGCCTTGGCGCCCGTCGTCTTGGCAGCCGCTGTGGTCTTGGCGGCACCCGTGGTCTTGGCGGCAGCGGCCGTCTTCTTCGCCGCCGCCGTGGCCTTCGGCACCTTGCCGCTGGCCACCATCTCCTTGAACCCGGCGCCGGGCCGGAAGGTCGGGACGGATGTCTTCTTGACCTTCACCGCCTCGCCGGTCCGCGGGTTGCGCGCTGTTCGGGCGCCCCGGACGCGCTTTTCGAACGCTCCGAATCCGGTGATCGCCACCTTCTCGCCCTTGGTGACCGCCGCCTGGACCTCAGCGAGGACCGCGTCGAGCGCGGCCGTCGCCGTCTTCCGGTCCCCCAGGCGAACGGCGAGCGCCTCGATGAGCTCGGCCTTGTTCACGACTTCCTCCCAATTGTGCAACTGACTCGACGCGAGCCATTCTGCGCGCACGGTATGCCCTGTGCTGCCGGGACACAAACATTCGGCCGAAAAAAGCCCTTGTGTCGTAACGGATTCGCCCCCGCCGGTGAGACCGGCGGGGGCGGAAACCGATGTGGGATCGGGCGTACGGCTATACGACCGAGGGCAGGAACGGCGGTCGGGTGGCCTCGAAGGCACTGATCTCCGCCTCGTGGCGGAGGGTGAGTCCAATGTCGTCCAAGCCCTCCAGCAGCCGCCAGCGGCTGAAGTCGTCCATCGGGAACGACCAGGTGGCCTCGCCGACCCGCACCTCGCGGGCGGTCAGGTCGACGGTGACCGGGGTGGCCGGTTCGGCCTCCACCAGATCCCAGATCTCCTCGACCGCTTTCAATTCCAGCTCGACCGGGAGCAGACCCTCCTTGAGCGCGTTGCCCCGGAAGATGTCGCCGAAGCGGGGTGAGATCACGGCACGGAAGCCCCAGTCGCGCAGCGCCCAGACGGCGTGCTCCCGGGAGGAGCCGGTGCCGAACTCCGGACCGGCCACAAGAATCGACGCACCGGAATGGGCTTGATCGTTCAACACGAATTCCGGGTCCTCGCGCCAGGCGCTGAACAAGCCGTCCGCGAAACCGGTCCGGGTCACCCGCTTGAGGTACACGGCGGGGATGATCTGATCGGTGTCCACGTTGGACCGCCGCAGCGGTACGGCGGTGCCCGTGTGGGTGGTGAACCTCTCCATCTGGGTGCCCTTCTACAGGTCGGCGGGAGCGGCCAGCCGGCCCGCCACGGCGGTGGCGGCGGCGACCGGCGGGGAGACCAGGTGGGTGCGTCCGCCCCGGCCCTGGCGGCCCTCGAAGTTGCGGTTGGAGGTGGAGGCGGAGCGCTGGCCCGGCGACAGCGTGTCCGGGTTCATCCCCAGACACATGGAGCAGCCGGCGAAACGCCACTCGGCGCCGGCGTCGGTGAAGACCTTGTCCAGCCCCTCCGCCTCGGCCGCCTCGCGGACGGCGGCGGATCCGGGCACGACCAGCATCCGTACCCCGCCGGCCACCCGGTGCCCACGCAGCACGTCGGCGGCGGCCCGGAGATCCTCCAGCCGGCCGTTGGTGCAGGAGCCGACGAAGACCACGTCGACCGCGAGGTCCCGCAGCGGGGTGCCGGGGCGCAGGTCCATGTACTCCAGCGCGCGGCGGGCAGCGGTCCGCTCGGCCTCGGTGACGAACTCCTCCGGTGCGGGCACCACCGCGCCCAGCGGCGCGCCCTGGCCCGGGTTGGTGCCCCAGGTGACGAACGGGGTGACCGCGCCGGCGTCCAGGGTCACCTCGGCGTCGAAGGTGGCGCCCTCGTCCGTGGGCAGGCTCCGCCACCAGGCGACCGCCGCGTCCCAGTCGGCGCCCGTCGGGGCGTTCGGCCGCCCCTTCAGGTACGCGAAGGTGGTCTCGTCCGGCGCGATCATGCCGGCCTTGGCGCCCCACTCGATGGACATGTTGGCGATGGTCATCCGCCCCTCCATGGACAGCGACCGGATCGCCTCGCCGCGGTACTCGACGATGTGCCCGCGACCGCCGCCCGTGCCGACCTGGGCGATCAGGGCGAGCACCAGGTCCTTGGCGGTGACCCCGGGGCCGAGCTGCCCCGTCACGTTCACCGCCATCGTCTTCGGCCGGCTCTGCGGCAGCGTCTGGGTGGCCAGGACGTGCTCGACCTCACTCGTGCCGATGCCGAACGCGAGCGCGCCGAACGCGCCGTGGGTCGCGGTGTGCGAGTCGCCGCAGACGATGGTCATGCCCGGCTGGGTGACGCCGAGCTGCGGGCCGATGACGTGCACGATGCCCTGGTTGGCGTCGCCCAGCGGGTGCAGCCGGACGCCGAACTCGGCGCAGTTGCGGCGCAGCGTCTCGATCTGCGTACGCGAGGTCGGGTCGGCGATGGTGAGCAGGTCGCCACGCCGCTCCCGGAACGACGGGTCGGCGTACCCCGTCGGGGTGTTGTGGTCCTCCGTCGCGAGCGTGAGGTCGGCGCGGCGCACCGGGCGCCCGGCGAGGCGTAGCCCGTCGAAGGCCTGCGGGCTGGTCACCTCGTGCAGGAGGTGCAGGTCGATGAAGAGCAGATCGGGCTCGCCCTCGGCTGACCGTACGACGTGCGCGTCCCAGACCTTCTCGGCCAGGGTCCTCGGCTCGGTAGTAGTGACTCCCACCATCTGGACATCCTAAATTCTGGGAGGTAAGTTTCGGCTTGTGGGACACAGTATGAGCGGTGTCGGCGTTCTCGACAAGGCGGTGGTCATCCTGGCCGCCTGCGTCGACGGCGCCAGCCTGGCCGAACTCGTTGAACGCACCAAGCTGCCCCGGGCCACCGCGCACCGGCTGGCGCAGGCGCTGGAGATCCACCGGATGCTGGTCCGGGACACCCAGGGACGCTGGCGTCCAGGCCCGCGCCTGGGTGAGCTCGCCAACTCCGCGCCCGACGTGCTCCTGACGGCGGCGGAGCCGCTGCTGGCGGCGTTGCGGGACGCCACGGGCGAAAGCGCCCAGCTCTACCTGCGCCGCGCCGACGAACGCATCTGCGTGGCCGCCGCCGAGCGGGCCAGCGGCCTGCGGGACACCGTGCCGGTCGGTTCGGTGCTGCCGATGACGGCGGGCTCCGCGGCGCAGATCCTGCTCGCCTGGGAACCGCCGGAGGCCGTGATGCCGCTGCTGCCCCGGTCGAAGTTCACCGGCCGCACCCTGGCCGAGGTACGCCGCCGCGGCTGGGCCCAGAGCGTCGCCGAACGCGAGGCAGGTGTGGCGAGCGTCTCGGCGCCGATCCGCGACCGCACCGGCCGGGTCATCGCCGCGATCAGCATCTCCGGCCCCATCGAGCGCCTGGGCCGCCGCCCCGGCGAGCGCCACGCGATGGCCGTGGTCCGAGCCGGCCAACGCCTCTCCGGCCTCTGACCCGCCAGGCCCCGGCCCCACCGGACCCACCGGACCCACCCAATGTCGATCAAGAAGTTTGCGGTCTGGTCCGGCATCGGATCTGGACGCAAACGTCTTGGTCAACCCAAGTGGCACAGGGGCCGGGGGAAGAGAGGGTGATACGAGGGCGGCCCGTCCCACGGGTGGGGCGGGCCGTTCGAGTGTTGTAGCCCCGACCGGATTCGAACCGGCGCTACCGCCTTGAGAGGGCGGCGTCCTGGGCCGCTAGACGACGGGGCCAGAACTTCTGTTTCCTCCGCCCTTCCGGGCGGTGCCGCTGTAGTCTAGCGGCGTCCCCTCCGGGGACGAAAACCGGGGCGACCGCCTCCGGGCGACCGAAACCGGATCGCCCGGACACCGGGAGGCCAACGCCCCTGGCGCCCAGCGCCAGCCGCAGGAACGGCTCACGCCCATCAGACGCCGAGGCTGGTGTCGACCGCACGCGGGGCAACTGGGACTATGCGAAACGGCCCGCCCCACCGGAGTGGAACGGGCCGTTCGAGTGTTGTAGCCCCGACCGGATTCGAACCGGCGCTACCGCCTTGAGAGGGCGGCGTCCTGGGCCGCTAGACGACGGGGCCAGAACTTTCCTTGCGGCGCTGCTCTGTCGAGCGGCGCCGCTGGACTCTATCAGAGAGAACCCCGATCCCCTGACCGGGAATCGGAGCTGCTCTCCTACGAGATCCAGCGCCCGAGACTCTTTCGAACCTCGGCTGCGCTGGGGTACCAGGACTCGAACCTAGACTAACTGAACCAGAATCAGTCGGGCTGCCAATTACCCCATACCCCATTGGCCCCTTGCGGTGCCGGGAGCAAACTTTACCCTCCCGGTGCCGGCAGGCCAAATCGAGCCTCCCATACCGCCTCTGAACAGCGGAAACAGGGCCTCGACGCGGATCAGGCGACGGGCACCACCGGGTTGGTCAGCTCCCCGATCCCCTCGATCCGCACGGTGACCGTATCCCCCTCCAGGAGCGGGCTAACCCCCGCGGGCGTGCCGGTGAGGACCACGTCGCCGGGGAGCAGCGTCATCACGTGTGAGACGTACGACACCAGGGCCGGCACGTCGAAGACCATGTCCCGGGTCCGGCCGAGCTGGCGGACCTCCATCTCCTCGGGATTGCGACCCACCTCACAGCGGATCTCCACGTCGCGGACGTCGAGCCCGGTGGTGATCCACGGCCCGATCGGGCAGAACGAGTCGAAGCCCTTGGCGCGGGTCCACTGGCCGTCGGAGTTCTGGAGGTCCCGGGCGGTGACGTCGTTGGCGCAGGTGTAGCCGAAGATGGCCCGCTCGGCGGCGGCCCGGTCGGCCCGGCGGGCGCCCGGCGCGCCGATCACCACCGCCAACTCGGCCTCGTGCTCGACCTGCTTGGAGAAGATCGGCAGCCGGATCGCGTCCCGGGGCCCGATCACGGAGGTGGACGGCTTGAGGAAGAGCAGCGGTTCCTTCGGCACCTCGCCGCCGCGCTCGGCGGCGTGCTCGGCGTAGTTGCGGCCGACGCAGACGACCTTGCTGGGCAGGATCGGCGAGAGCAGACGGACGTCCGACAGCGCCCAACGGGCACCGCTGAAGGTGATCTGGCCGAACGGGTGGCCCTCGATCTCGGCGATGGTCAGGCCCTGCGGGCCCGCCTCCGACTCGCCCTCGACGACGCCGAACGACATTCCCTTGGCATGAGCAAAACGAGCGATACGCACCAGGCCAATCTAGCCCCGGCGGCCCGCGACCAGGCTGAGGCGGCGCACCCTAATCCACCGGACGTACGCGGAGGCGGAGTTCCCGACTTCGTACCCGCCCGGCGTCGTCCCGCCCCTAGCGTCGGCTCCGGAGGTTCGTTCGTATGCCTGCATCGACACGACACCACAGGGCCCTCGCAGTGTTCGTACACTGCCTCGGCATTCTCGCCGCCGTGCCGGCACTGCCCGCGGCGGATCCACCCGCGGCGGCCGCGCAGCCACCACCGGCGGTCGCGCCGACCCCGGCGCCGGCCATGCCGTCGGTGCCGCCCGCCGTTCCCACCCCGACCCGGGCCGCCCCGCCGGTGGCGAAGCCGCCCGTCACGGTCGCGGTGGTGCCGGAGAGCACGCCGGCGCCGCGCTACCGGATCCAGGTCCGCAACAGCGGCGGCACGCCGGTGGACACCACCGTCCGGCAGGAACTGCCGCCCGGAGCCTCGGCGACCGACATCACCACCGGGGGTCGGGCCTCCCGCACCGCCGGGCAGTCGGCCACCGAGGTGACCTGGCAGCTGAAGCTGCCCGCCCGCAGCACCACGACCCTGGGCACGGCGCTCACCACCGCCGCCCCGGACCGGCCGCTGACCGCGCCGGCCTGCGCCTTCGCCCGCGACGGCAACCGGCCGTACGACTGCGCGACCGCGACCTGGAAGGCGGCCGTGCCGGCCGCCGCGCCCGAGCGGACCGAGACGCCGCCGTGGCGCCGGACGCCGGTGCTGGCGGCCGGGCTGGGCATCGTGGCGGTGCTCGCGCTGGGCGGGGTCTGGGCCTGGCGGCGACGACGCCGGTCGCGGCGGCCGGTCGCCGCCGCCCTCTCCGACGGTGGGCCGGGGACGATCTACCCGCGCCCGGCCGCGCCACGCCCGGAGCAGATCCGCCGCAAGCCGTCCGTCTGGCTGATCGTCCCGGTGGCCGCCGCGGTGCTGGCCGGCACGGTGGGCACCGCCGCCTGGACGGCCACCCGGCAGGTCGCCGACATCGACACCGACAGCCAGCCGACCAGCGGCGCGTGGCGCGGCCACGGGGTCAACGGCGCCGTCGGGGAGCCGCTGCGCGAGTCGGCGTTCGAGTTCACCGTGTACCGCGTCGCGTGCGAGCCGGGCCGGGCGGCCCGGCAGTGCGAGGCCACGGTCGGGGTCCGCAACCTCACCCCGGAGCAGCAGAGCTGGCACGGCCGCCTGCAACGGGCGTACCTGCCCGACGGCAACTTCGTCAGCACCGACGAGCAGGCGACGCGGACGGCCAACCAGGGCCGGGACGTCTTCGCCCAGCCGATGGCGGCCGGCAGCCGGGCCGTGCTGCCGCTGGTCTTCACGGTCGACGGGCAGGCGCAGCCGGAGCAGTTGGAACTGCGCAGCGGGGTGTTCTCCGCCGGGGTCCGGGTGGACGTGCCCTGACCGGGCGCCGGGCGGCGGTCGTACCCTTGGCTCCGTGACCGCCGCCCTCGCCCCGACCGCCGTGCTCGACGCGGCACGATGGCAGGCCCGGCGCCGGGCGCACGAGGAGCGGGTCGACGCCTGGCTCGCCGGGCACCTGGCACGCCGCCGCCGGGGCGGCAGGCATCCGGTGGAGGACTTCCTCTTCACCTACTACTCGCACCGCCCGGCCCAGCTGCGCCGCTGGCACCCGGGGCCCGGGGTGGTGCTGCGCGACGCGGACCCGGCCGGGTTCGGCCGGGACTACCGCGCCACCGCCGCCGGGGTCACCCTCGACACCGAGGCGGTGCGCGCGCGGCGTGCCGAGTCGATCGGGTGGATCCGGGCACTGCTGGCGGCGACCGCCGGCCGCCCGGCGCACCTCGGCTGCTTCGGGATGCACGAGTGGGCCATGGTCTACCGGCAGACCCAGGAGGAGGTACGCCACAACGCCTGGCCGCTGCGGCTGAGCCCCGAGGAGACCGCGGCCGTGGTACGGGAGCGGGGCGTGCGGTGCAGCCACTTCGACGCGTACCGGTTCTTCACCGCGCCGGCCCGGCCGTTGAACCTGCTCACCCCGACGCGCGACACGCAACACGTCCACGAGCAGCCGGGTTGTCTGCACGCCAACATGGATCTCTACAAGTGGGCGTACAAGCTCTCCCCGCTGGTGCCGAGTGAGCTGGTCGCGGACGCGTTCGAGCTGGCCCGGGAGATCCGCACGCTCGACATGCGCGCCTCCCCGTACGACCTCACCGACCTCGGCTACCCGCCCGTACGGGTGGAGACCGCCGAGGGGCGGCACGAGTACGTGCGGGCGCAGCGGTCCTTCGCGGAGCGGGCCGCGCCCCTACGGGAGCGCCTGGTCGCCGAGTGCGACCGCCTGCTGCCCACCGTGGACGGGTGAGCGGGCTCGGGCCGTACGTGGCGGAGGGCTGCGGTCAGTCGCCGTCGACGCGGCGGTCGCGCTTGCGCTGCGACTGGCGCTTCTTTTCGGCCAGCCGGCGCTCCTTCGCCCCGCGTGACGGGCGGGTGGGCCGGCGGGGCGGGGGCGGCGGGGCGGCGGCCTCGCGCAGCAGCGCGGCCAGCCGCTCCCGGGCGGCCTCCCGGTTGGCCAGCTGCGCCCGGTGCTCGCTGGCGGTGACGGTGAGCACGCCGTCGACCAGCCGGCCCGCCAGCCGCTCCAGCGCCCGCGCCCGCAGCGGCTCGGGCACGCCGGGCGAGGCGGCCAGGTCGTAGCTCAGCTCGACCCGCGAGTCGGTGGTGTTGACGCCCTGGCCACCGGGCCCCGACGACCGGGAGAACCGTTCCCGCAGCTCAGCCGCGGGAACGGTCCATCGGTCGGTCACCCGCAGTCCGTCGTCCACGCTCCGAGGCTAACGCCCCGCCCGGACGCTCGGAGTCACGGACGGGCTCGGCGTCGGCCCCGGCGGGGCGGGCTCCCCGTCGGAGCCGGCGGCGGCGTACGCGACCGCCCCGATCAGCAGCAGGACGATCACCCCGATCTTCGTGGTGGCTGCCTTGATCAGCAGCCACGCGGCGCTCCGGGCGCCGGGCACGGTCTTCCTCACGGTCTGGTAGTCGGCCCACCCACGTCGCGCCCGGGCGTACGCCGACCCCACACCGGTACCGATCAACAGGCCCACCAGCAGGAGGGCCACGATTCCAGGACGCTCCACTCACGCCAGTATCCATACTCAGAGTGATATTTCCATTAGCCGATCAATTCGCGCCGGGTATCCGACAGTTTTCACGTTCCCGGGCCGCCCCGGGCGGGTGCGCACGCAGCTCATCCGCCCTTTCCGATGATCGTGTCGGCGGTCTGCTGCACCTGTTCGATGGGAATGGCGAAACCGATTCCGATCGAGCCGTTGCCGTCGATCGTGGCGATGGCCGTGTTCACCCCGACCACCTCACCCCGCGCGTTGACCAACGGGCCGCCCGAGTTGCCCGGGTTGATCGAGGCGTCGGTCTGCACGGCGGTGTGCCGGTTGTCGCCGAGGCGTACCTGCCGGTCCAGGGCGCTGACGATGCCGGCGGTTACGGTGCCGGGCAGCCCCAGCGGCGAGCCGACCGCCAGCACCGGCTCGCCCACCCGGGTGGATCCCGGTTTGGCCAACGGCAGCGCGGCCAGGCCGGCCGACGGCGGCACCCGGAGCACGGCGAGGTCGCTGCGCGGTTCCCGGCCGACCACCTCGGCGGCGAACCGCCGCCCGTCCGGCAGTTCCACCGTCACCGAGCCGCCGCGCCCCTTGGCCAGGATGTGGTCGTTGGTGATGATGTGCTGCTGGTCGTCGACGGCGAAGCCGGAGCCGGTGGCCGAGGCGCCGCCGGCCCCGCCCACCAGCACCGAGACCACCCCCGGCACGGTCTTCCCGGCCGCGGTCACCAGCTCGGCCGGTACCGGGGCCGCCGAGGCCGCGGTCGGACCGGGGGCGGCGTCGCGGCCGGCCACGACGCCGCCGGCCACCGCACCGGAGACGGTCGACAGGGCCACCACCGCCAGCCCCGCCAGCAGCCGCCCGCCCGGGCGCCACCGGCCCGGACCACGCTCCGATCCGGGCCCGTCCCACCGGCCCCGGCCGTCCGGATCCAGCTCCGGGGAGATGAACCAGGGGCCGCGCGGTTCGCCCAGCCCGGTCTGCACTGCCATGCGTACGCTCCTCACGTGTCCTTCTCGACGGTGGCCGTACGGGTTCAGGGCAGCCGCGAGAACCAGCGCATCGAGCCGGCCGCGGCACCCATGGCGAACACCAGTCCGAGACCGATGAAGCGGGCCGAGACGTCCTGCCGTTCCGTGCGGTAGCCGACCGAGGTGCCGATGTCCTCGTAGACGGCACGCAGCTCGTCGCTGGTGCTGGCCTCGTGGAACACGCCTCCGGTCTCGTCGGCGACCGCGCGCAGGGTCTGCCCGTCGACAGGCACCTGGATCGGCCTGCCGCCCCGGTCCACCGTGCCGTCCGCGGTGCCGAACGAGATGGTGTGCACCGGGACCTTCATGTCGATCGCCTCGGCCGCCGCCTCCATCGGGTCCATGCCGGAGGTGTTCGCGCCGTCGGAGAGCAGGATGATCCGGGCCGGTGGCGGGTCCTTCGCCGCCTGGCTGTCGAAGCCCTTCACCGCGCCGAGCGAGGTGCTGATGGCCTCGCCGATGGCGGTGCCCTGCACCCCGGTGGCCCCCTCGACCAGCCGCTCGATCCCCTCGTGCAGCGCCTCCCGGTCGGTGCTGGGTGGCACCAGCACCGCCGCGCTGCCGGCGAACGCGACCAGCCCGACGTTGAACTCGTCGGGCAGGCCGTCCACGAAACGCCGGGCGGATTCCTTGGCGGCGCTGAGCCGGTCCGGTTCCACGTCGCCGGCCAGCATCGAGGTGGAGACGTCGACGGCGACCATCACCGTGGCCCGTTCCCGGGGCACCCGCACCTCCGCCGTGGGCCGGGCGAAGCCGACCACCAACAGCGCCAGCATCGCGAGGAAGAGCCCGGCCGGCACGTGCCGCCGCCAGGCCGGGCGGTGCGGCGCGACCCGGTCGAGCAGCCGCAGGTTGGTGAAGCGGACGGCGTACCGGCTGCGCCGGCGCTGCATCAGCAGGTAGCCGGCGGCCAGGGCGAGCACCCCGAGCAGGAGCCAGAGCCGGACGGGCGACTGCCAGATCACGAGACACCTCCCCGGGCGGTCCGGGCCGGGGCCGCCGCGAGCCGCCGCTGCGCGTGCACGTGCCGCACGATGTCGGCGCCCCAGTCCCGGTCGGTGCGCAGCGGCAGGTGGGTGGCCCCGGTGCGGCGCAGTGCCTGGCGTACCTGGTCGCGCTGGGCGGTCGCGGCCGCCGCGTACCGCTCACGCAACGCGCGGTCGCCGGTCCAGACCTCGCGCCGCCGCCCGGTCTCCGGGTCGACCAGGGTGACCAGGCCGACATCGGGCAGCTCCAGCTCCCGGGGGTCGGTGACCTCCACGGCGAGCACCTGGTGCCGCACGGCGAGGCGGCGCAGGGGCGTCTCCCAGGTCGGTACGTGCCGGGGATCGTCGGGCAGCCCGTCGAGGTAGTCCGAGACCACGACGACGAGGCCACGACGCAGCGCCACCCGGTGCACGGCGGCCAGCCCGTCGGACAGGTCGGGGCCTGTCTCCGCCGGGTCGGCCCCGTCGTGGCCGCCGACGCGCGGAGCGGTCAGCAGTGCCCGGAGCAGCCCGAGCAGGTGGGTACGCCCGCTGCGGGGCGGAAACCGGCGCAGCCCGTGCGGGCCGAGCACCTGCGCGCCGAGGCGGTTGCCCATGCCGCCGGTGAGGAAGCCGACCGCCGCGACGGCCGCCACTGCCAGCTCCCGCTTGTCGAGCGTGGCGGTGCCGTACTCCATGCTGGGACTCGCGTCGACCAGCAGCCAGGTGGTCAGTTCCCGGTCGGCGTCGACCTCCCGCACGTGCGGGACCGTGGTCCGGGCGGTCACCGCCCAGTCCATCCGGCGCACCTCGTCCTCACCGGGGCGGTACTCCCGGCTGCCGGCGGGCTCGCTGCCCGGCCCGGGCAGCAGGCCGCGGTACCGGCCGTGCAGCAGCCCGTCCAACCGGCGGGTGACGGTCAGTTCCAGCCGGCGCAACCGCCGGTCCCCGGTGAGGTCGGCCAGTCCCGGGTCGGCCGGCACGGTCGCCGGCGCGGTGGCCCCGCGCCACCTCATGCCGCCGCCAGGTCGGCCGCGTGTTCCGGACGGGCGGTGGCGACGCGGGGCGGCGGCACCGCCTCGACCAACCGCCGGACCACCGCCTCGGCGGCCACCCCGTCGGCGACCGCGTCGAAGGAGAGCACCAGCCGGTGGGCGAGCACGTCGACGGCCAGTTCGCGGACGTCCTCGGGCAGCACGTACTCGCGCCCACGCAGCAGCGCCTGGGCCCGCGCGGCGGCCACCAGGCCGAGGGTGGCGCGGGGGCTCGCCCCGTACGCGAGCAGCGGGGCGATCTCGGGCAGGCCGAACCGGCCCGGGTCGCGGGTGGCGAGGATGAGCCGGACCACGTACTCGGCGAGGGCGTGGTGCACGAAGACGTGGGCGGCGCGGGCCTGGAGTTCCCGTAGTCGCTGCGGGTCGAGCACCCGGCGGGCGGTGGGCCGGTCGGCGCTCATCCGGTAGAGGATGGCGAGTTCGTCGGCGTCGCTCGGGTAGTCGACGACTACCTTCATCAGGAACCGGTCGCGCTGCGCCTCCGGCAGCTGGTAGACCCCCTCGGACTCGATCGGGTTCTGGGTGGCCAGCACCAGGAACGGCTCCGGTACGGGATGGCTGCGCCCGCCGATGGAGACCTGGCGCTCGGCCATCGCCTCCAGCAGGGCGGACTGCACCTTGGCCGGCGCCCGGTTGATCTCGTCGGCGAGCACCAGGTTCGCCATGATCGGACCCAGCTCGATGTCGAAGTCCTCCCGCGACGCCCGGTAGATCCTGGTGCCGACGATGTCGGAGGGGACGAGATCCGGGGTGAACTGGATCCGGGAGAAGGTGCCGCCCACCACGGTCGCCAGCGTCTGCGCCGCGAGCGTCTTGGCCACCCCGGGCACGCCCTCCAGGAGGCAGTGCCCGTCCGCGACGAGGGCGGTGAGCAGGCGCTCGACGAGCCGATCCTGCCCGACGATCACGCGTTTGACCTCGAAGAGGGTCTGTTCCAGGTCGGCTGCGGTCGCGTCGGGATCGACCGGGCTGGGCACGCTGGCCAGGGTGTCCGAGATGTCCGTCACGGTGCTTGCTTCCCGTGGCAGTGGTCGGACAAACGTCGGATTATCAGCCCCGGGACGGTCCTTACCGCCTCGAACCGGGACGAGCTTCCCGCCCCGGCCGAGACGACCCCGCTTGAAAGGAAGGTCCCCCTACCAACGCTTTGTACAGGATGGGGCCCTTCCGCCAAACCATTCATGAAATACGGGGTCGCGCCGGGGCACCGGCCTCCATCGACGGCACCGGATAGCCTGGACCACCACCGTCGGTACGAGACGCGTGATCCGGTTGCCGCAGCCCTGTCATGCACGGCCGGCAGGAGTGGGAAGGTGTCCCGATTGCGTCCCTCGCCGGATGGGCTCCGTCGTCTCGTCGTGCTCAGCCTGCTGTTCGTCGCCGGGGCGCTGGCCCTGGAACTCTTCGCCAACCTGATCAGTGGTCCGGTCCAGCGCCTCCTCGGCCGGCTGCCGGGATGGCTCTACCCGCTGGCCCTGGCGGGGCTCCTGGCGGCCGCAGCCGTGGCCACGTTCTGGTACGAGCGTTCCGGCCGGCACACCGACCGTCCGCCCGGGCGGGCCGCCGGAACGGGGACGGGGGAGGGCGACCCACCGATCGCCGGGGTGCGGACGGGCGACCGGCCGGCGGCCCAGACGCGGCCGGCCTGGCGACCGGATCGCCGCACCCTCGTGCGGGCCGGGCTCGGTGTCGCAGCCGCCGGGGTGGCCGTCGCGGCCGTGCCGAAACTGATCACCCGACGTGCGGGGCCGGACCCGTCGGCCGGACCGAACGGGTGGACCCAGCGGATCCTCAAGCCCCCGGCCAAGAAGAAGTCCGACCCGGTCAAGCTGGTCTTCAGCCCGGACGGCGCGACCCTCGCGACGGGAATCCAGAACAGCGGGGTGGTCATGCTGTGGGACCTCACCTCGCTCGCGCGCGTCATCCTGGACAGCCCGGCAGGAGCGGCCGCCGTGGCGTTCAGCCCGGACGGTGCCATGGTGGCCACCATGCCGGTCAACACCGGCTGTTTCGACCGCGGGCCGGTGCTGATCTGGGACATCGCCACCCAGCGGAAGGTCGCCAGCCTGGCCGGGAACATGCTCGGGGGCTCGATCGCGTTCGGCCCCGACGGAAAGGTGCTGGCCTGCGGGTACCACTCCGACTGCGACGACGACCTCACGGCGGGGCCGGGCGTGGTGGAGCTGTGGGACGTGCCCAGGCGCAGGCGTACCGGCCGGCTCACCCACCCGGCGATGGTGGCGCGCTGCGCGACGTTCAGTCCGGACGGCACGATCCTGGCCGTCGGCGGAGGACCACGGAAGCCCACCGGTGCCGACAGCATCATGCTCTGGAACCCGGGCACCCGTCGGCATCTCGCCACCCTCACCCACCCCGACATGACCGTGCTGGAGGTGGCGTTCAGCCCGACCGGCACGGCCCTCGCCGGCGCCGGCTACGGCGCCGGCGAGGCCGGCGTGGTGATGCTGTGGGATCCCGCCACCCGCCGCAACACCGCCACCCTCACCCTGCCGGACGCACTGGTGGAGTCCGTGGCGTTCAGTCCGGACGGCAGGACCCTGGCGGCCGCTCTCGCCACCCGTTCCGGTCATGACGGTGCGGTGGTGCTCTGGGACATCGCCACCGGCAGCAGGGTGGCCACCCTGGTGCACACGGGCGATCCGGCCGTGACCTCGGTGGCCTTCAGCCCCGATGGCAGGACACTGGCCAGTGGCACCAGCGACGCCTCGGTGCGCCTCTGGACGAAGCCCGCGGCGCAGTGATCCGCACCCGGTCCGACGATCAGACGCGGGCGCGGTCGAGGCCGTAGGTGAGCGCGTCGACGAGGGCGTGCCAGGACGCCTCGACAACGTTGGGGTGCACGCCGACCGTCGTCCAGTCCCGGCCGGTGCCGTCGACGGTCTCCAGCAGCACCCGGGTCACCGCGCCGGTGCCGTGGGTGCCCTCCAGGATGCGCACCTTGTAGTCGGCCAGCTCGAAGTCGCGCAGCTCCGGGTAGTGCCGGGTCAGCCCGGCCCGCAGCGCCTCGTCCAGGGCGTTGACCGGGCCGTTGCCCTCAGCGGTGGCGATGACCCGCTCCCCGCGTACGCGGATCTTGACGGTCGCCTCGGAGACCACCGCGCCGTCCTCCCGGTGCTCGACCAGCACCCGGTACGACTCCAGCGCGAACGGCCTGGCGGGGGCGGTGTCCAACTCCGAGCGGACCAGCAGCTCGAACGACGCGTCGGCGGCCTCGAACGACCAGCCGCCGGCCTCCAGTTCCTTGACCCGCCGGGTGACCCGCGACAGCGCCTCCGGATGGCCGGCCAGATCCAGGCCGAGCTCGCGGCTCTTGAGCTCGACGCTGGCCCGGCCGGCCATCTCGGTGACGAGGATCCGCATGTCGTTGCCCACCACCTGTGGGTCCACGTGGTTGTAGAGCAGCGGATCCACCTTGATCGCGCTCGCGTGCAGCCCCGCCTTGTGGGCGAAGGCCGCGGCCCCGGCGTACGCCTGGTGGGTGTCGGGGGCGATGTTGGCGATCTCGGCGATGGCGTGGGAGACCCGCACCATCTGCCCCAGGCAGCCCTCCGGTAGGACGGGCAGCCCGAGCTTGAGCTGGAGGTTGGCGACGACGGCGAAGATGTCCGCGTTGCCGGGGCGTTCGCCGTAGCCGTTGGCGGTGCCCTGGAAGTGGCGTACCCCCGCCTCCACGGCGGCGACCGTGTTGGCCACCGCGCAGGCCGTGTCGTTCTGGCAGTGGATGCCGAGCAGTTCCGGGCCGACGCCCAGCCGCGCGGTCAGGTCGACGATGGCGGCGGTGACCTGGGAGGGCAGCATCCCGCCGTTGGTGTCGCAGAGCACCACCCGTTCGGCGCCCGCGGCGAGCGCGGTCTCCACCACGGCAGCGGTGTACGCCGGGTCGAACCGGTAGCCGTCGAAGAAGTGCTCCCCGTCGACGAAGACCCGGCGTCCCTCGGCCACCAGGTGCGTCACCGTGTCGTGGATCATCGCCAGGTTCTCGGCCGCGGTGGTGCGCAGCGCCCGCTCGACGTGCCGCAGGTCCGCCTTGGCGACCAGGGCGACGGCCGGCGTCTGCGCGTCGAGCAGGCCGCGCACCTGCGGATCCTCGCCGACGGCCACCCCGGCCCGCCGGGTGGCCCCGAACGCGACCAGCAGCGCGTGCCTCAGGTCGAGTTCGTCGCGCGCCCGGCGGAAGAACTCGGTGTCCTTCGGCACCGCGCCCGGCCAGCCACCCTCGATGAAGCCGACGCCGAACTCGTCGAGCAGCCGGGCCACCGCGAGCTTGTCGACCACCGAGTAGCTGAGCCCCTCACGCTGGGCGCCGTCGCGCAGCGTGGTGTCGTACACCTGGAACGTCATCAGGGAGTCCTTTCGGAGCAACAAAAAGACCTCCCGCGGATGCGGGAGGTCTGCGCGCTCGGCGGAGGGGAGGCCGGCGCGCTAGGTGCGAATAATCAGGTGGGTGCTGGTCACGATCGCCACTCTGCCACCCGGACCCCGGTTTTGGGAGACAAAATCCATATGCCGGGACGGTGACGGAGGGTTGCGATACCGCACCGGCGGCAGCCCACCGGCGCAACGCGCCGCTCGTGATCGACTTCACAAGTCAGCCGGCCGCCATCCGGCACAAACGAGCGCAGGGGAAGAATCTGGAACAGATCAAGTTACCGGCCTCGTGCCGCTGTCAAGGAGGACCTGTGCTCACTGTCGGTGACCGCTTCCCCGAGTACGAACTCACCGCCTGCGTGTCGCTGGACGCCGACAAGGCGTTCGAGTCGATCAACCACAAGTCCCACCAGGGCAAGTGGCGGGTCGTCTTCTTCTGGCCGAAGGACTTCACCTTCGTCTGTCCGACCGAGATCGCGGAGTTCGGCCGGCTGAACGAGGAGTTCGCCGACCGCGACGCCCAGGTCCTCGGCGTGTCGGTGGACAACGAGTTCGTCCACTACGCGTGGCGCAAGGACCACCCGGACCTGCGCGAGCTCCCCTTCCCGATGCTCAGCGACGTCAAGCGCGAGCTGAGCGCCGACTGCGGCGTGCTCGGCGAGGACGGCGTGGCCCAGCGGGCCACCTTCATCGTCGACCCGGACAACGAGATCCAGTTCGTCATGGTGACCGCCGGTTCGGTCGGCCGCAACGTCTCCGAGGTGCTGCGGGTGCTCGACGCCCTGCAGACCGACGAGCTCTGCCCCTGCAACTGGAACAAGGGCGGCGACACGCTGGACGCCACCAAGCTCCTCGCCGGTACCGGGGCCTGACCATGGGTCTGGATGCCATCAAGGCGGCTCTGCCCGAGTACGCCAAGGACATCAAGCTCAACCTCGGCTCCACCATCGCCACCAGCACGCTGAAGCCGGAGCAGGCGTGGGGCACCGCCCTGGCCTGCGCCGTCGCGGCGCGCAACCCGGTGGTGCTGCGGGAGATCGCCACCGAGGCGGCCACCCACCTCGGACCGGAGGCGGTCGAGGCGGCCAAGGGCGCCGCCGCGATCATGGCGATGAACAACGTCTACTACCGGGCCAAGCACCTGATCGGCGACGAGCAGTACCAGTCGATCCCGGCCCGACTGCGGATGCAGATCATCGCCAAGCCGGGCGTCGACAAGGCCGACTTCGAGCTCTGGTGCCTGGCGGTCTCGGCGATCACCGGCTGCGGCGTGTGCCTGGAGTCGCACGAGAAGACCCTGCGCAACGCGGGCTTCAGCCGCGAGCAGGTGCACGAGGGGCTGCGCATCGCCGCCGTCGTGCACGCCGCCGCGGTCACCCTGGACGCCCAGGCCGCGCTCGCCTGACGCGTACGCCCAAAGTGGGCCGGTGCCGCAGTGCGGCACCGGCCCACCCCCCACACCCCCCCCCCCCCCAACCCCGCCCCCCCACA